>NZ_CAXQQP010000010.1:0-276327 GCF_964226795.1 Mesoflavibacter sp. | reverse complement strand
CCCGTAACTGACGGTTATACGAGACCGTTGGTTGCAATAGCGGAATTAAAAACTAAGCGTGAAAATCGTGCGAATTCTGAACTTTGAAAATAGCGGAACTTTGCGCAAAAAAGCTTAACAGAAACTGAATTTAATACTCAAAACCGTAACGTAACGCTGAATTAAATTGTAAAACGGAATAGTGCGTGGAAACTAACTCAAGCGGAATTAAAACATGAATTGATCACTTCACTTCTACTCTAACGAATTCCAAAATTGCGGAATCAAAACGTGGAATTGAATAGCAGAACGCAAAACAAAACGCTGAGTGAATCTCAAAAAACTGAAATATAACTGCAACCAACATTGTATAAATTCAATTGCGGCTGAATTTCCTACGGAAATTCATTGCAATTTTCTATCTTTCAGTCTCAATCGGAAAATCGTACCGATTTTCCGCAACTGAAATTTATACACTAACGTTGGCAATAATTAGAAAAAGTGGGACACAAACGAAAAGGTCAATTAACAACTGATATAGAATGGCATAAACATCTACGGAAAATTGGAAAAAGATTTTTCTGGAAAGGAGAGCGTAAAGCCGAAAAGAAAATGGTTAATGAAAACATATCAGAACTTAATGAAATGAATGAAATTCCCCTACTTACTTTTGACGAATTATTTGATCTAATTGAAGAAAATCGTTTTGAAAATTTAACTGACAAAAAGATTGCAGAAAAAATATTTGAAGCAGAAAGAGATTGGAAAATGACATCTCAGGAATCTTTAAATGATTTTATGATTGTGCTTGAAAACGAAATTGGAGGAACTGTGACTATGACGAGTCTGGAGAAACTTTTGAAAAAATATAATAGAAAGGATACACAATTCGGTTGGGAAGCAGAAAGTGTTTGTTCTTTATTAGAGATTTTTAAATTGACAAAAGAAACTGATTTGAGAAATATCTTTAGTCAATTGGCTAAAAAAGTGACATAAAAACTATTGCCAACAATATATAACCGCAATTACGGCGGATTCGACTACGTCCGAATCCACTCGAAATTGCTAACGCTAGTTCTTAACCGAAAATCATTAACTTTAATCCCGTAACTGACGGTTATACGAGACCGTTAGCGGTAATTTAAACACAAATCTAAATGAGACAACAAATAACAGTTGACAAAGCAATAAAAAGAGGACATTTAATAGTGAATGTTCCTGTATTTATCGCAATTATCGGCTGTCCTGCTTTGGCTCTATACTTAGAGAAACAGAATTTAATTCCTGGTTGGGGAATTGGAATAGCTTTTTTAATAGGATTTATTTTAGCTTGGTTAATTTGGAGTTTTATGATTACCAAATGGAGAATTTGGGCATTTGACAATGTCCGAAACGTTCACGAATTAAAGAAAAGAGCTATCCAAGAAAAATTGATTTGGAATGACGGAAATATTTTCGAAAAAACGGAAATTAGGAATAAAGAGGATAAAAGTAAACTTAAAAAACTTGAAAAGAAATTTGAGCAAGAAGATGAATTTAAAGAAGATTACACTCTTCCACATAAAATGGAAATTCATTATTCGAAAGTATATAACTATTTTGAACTCGGAATTTCAATTTTAATAATTGGAGTTGGAATTTATTTATTCACTAAAGGAGAAACCAAACAATATATTTTGGGTGCAATTATGACTGGAATAGGACTTTACAGTACAATAAAGGAATCTCGAAAAGCACTTGATACAAAACCAAAAATAATAATTGACTCGAAAGGAATCCAAACTAAAAATGTGGAATTTAAAAATTGGTCAAATATAGAAAGTGAGGAAGTAGTTCAGGAAGGTTATGGCAAATCAGCTAAATCCTATCTGACTTATTTTTACGATGAAGACGAGTTTGAAAAATTAGAAATTGACTCTCTGAATGTAACTCACAAAGAATTAGAAAATATAATAAGAACATACAGAATACGAAATAATAAAAACTACCGCTAACAATGGCTATAATTCATTGCGGCTGAAATTCCTATCGGAATTTCATTGCAATTTACTATCTTTCGGCTACGGCGGAAAGAATCCTGCGGATTTTTCCGCAACGTATCATAGCCAAACACGTTGTGCAACATTTGAAAAAACTATCGAACTGAATTAAAGTATGGGATTTTTTGACCTTTTTAAGAAAAAACAAAATTCTACTGAATATAGATGTTCCACTTGTGGTGAAATACACGATGAATTACCTGCTCTCGGATTTACAACACCATTCTACTATGAAACTCTGAATGAAAAGGACAAAAAGGAAATTGCAGATATTTCAAGTGATTTTTGCATAATTACTCACGAAGACCAAACTGACAGATTTATACGAACTGTATTGACAATTCAAATTAATGATGCTTGTGAAAATTTGGATTATGGAGTTTGGGTGTCTTTAAGCGAAAACAGTTTTAATGAATATGAGGCTGACTTTAAAAATAATTCTGAAGAAAAAACCTATTTCGGAATGATTAGTAATGATATTCCAGATTATGAAGAAAGCACTTTGGGATTACACGTAAACGTGAATACAAGAAAGGGCGGAATTCGACCAGAAATTATTCCGCACCAAAACGAACACAAATTGATTTCGGATTGGGAAAATGGAATCACAATTGCGGAAGCAGAAAAACGAGTAGAACGAATGAAAAAAACGTTGCACAACAATGTATAACCGCAATTACGGCGGATTCGACTACGTCCGAATCCACTCGGAATTGCTAAAGCTAGTTCTTAACCGAAAATTATTGCTAAATTGCCCGTAACTGATGGTTATACTAGACCGTTGGTTACAATAGCGGAATTAAAAACTAAACGTGAAAATTGTGCGAATTCTGAACTTTGAAAACAGCTGAACTGTGCGCAAAAAAGCATAACGGAAACTGAATTTAAAACTCGAGACCGAAACGTAACGCTGAATCGAAAAATGTAAAACTGAACTGTGCGCAGAAACCAACTCGAGCGGAATTTAAAACGTGAATTGATCAATTCTACTCTATCGAATTCCAAAATTGCGGAATAAAACGTAGAATTGAGTAGCTGAACGCAAAACAAAACGCTAAATGAACCAAAAACTGAAATATAACTGTAACCAACAATGTATAAATTCAATTGCAATGAATTTCCTACGGAAATTCATTGCAATTTTCTATCTTTCAGCTTCAACGGAAAATCGTACCGATTTTCCGCAACTGAAATTTATACGCAAACGTTGCCAACCATTAAAAAATTACGCTCTGAATGATTGAAATTAACGAGAAAACTTTTGAATACGCTTTAACTGAATTCAAAAATATTGTGGAAAAAGACACGACTGAAAAACTCGTTGAATTTAAAACAAACAATTTTATAAATGAACACGAAAACTACAAATACGCAGTTTTAGAACAAGCAAAAAACAGACTTTTAACCAAAACTTGGAAAGAGAATGAAATTGGAAATGGCAGAATTTTAAAATCAGTAAAAGATTCAATTCAGACAAATGTCATTTACAATTATGAAACTCATCAAAACAATTTAATTGATTGGAGAAAAAAGGACAATTTTAGTAAACTAAAAGCGAATCAAAAAAACGAAAAATTACTTTTTGAGTTTTTTAAAAGTAAAATCAAAGACGAAAAGGCTTTTGACCAATTTTCAGAATTGGGATTTTCATATCAATTAATTGCATATTTATTCTTTATTAAAAACTCTCAAAAATATCTTCCGATTTCACAAACGAGATTTGATTTAATTTTTAGTTCTTTAAATATCGACTTAAAAACAAGTCATAATTCATCTTGGGAGAATTATCAAGAATTTGTTGGAATAATTAAACAATTTCAAAACTATCTTAAAACAAAGTTTAGCGGAATTGAATTGCTTGACGCTCATTCATTTTTATGGATTTATGGTTTTCAATTTGAGAAATCTAAAGAAAATACAGAAGTAAGAATTCAATCTAAAAAAACTGCCGAAAAGAAAAAACCTGAATTGCCAAATTACCAACCGAGAAAAACAATTGACTTGGAAACTTTGGTAGAACCTGAAACCGAAATTGATTATATAAAACAACTTGAAAAACAAATGGAAATCGGAAATTTAGCCGAAGAAATTGTTTTGAAGAGCGAAATAGAGTTTTTAAGAACTGATTATCCAGATTTAGCCGAAAAAGTTCGTTCAGTTGCTAATAATCCGAAACTTGGTTTTGACATTATTTCGTTTGAAATTGATGGAACACAGAAACAAATTGAAGTCAAGGCTATTTCGACTAACAAATCGAACAAAAGTTTCTTTCTATCTCGAAACGAATTTAGAAAGTCAAAAGAATATCCAAATTATTATTTATACTGCGTTTCTGAATTAAGTTCAGAAAAGCCAAAAATATTGAGAATTAAACAACCGAATTTTGAAAACGAAAATGATTTTAAAATGGAACCTATGACTTATAAAATAACATTTGAATAGAAAAATAACGGTTGGCAACACCGTATATAATCCATTGCTAGTACTAGCCTACTTACGAAAATCCTCGCGGATTTTCTATTCGGTTTTTATTTGCTAAATTACGTGCTAAACCACGCAACAAACCATATACAAACACGTTGGCAGTAAGCACCAAACTGTAACTAAAAATTATGAAAAAAAAGAAAATTAATGAATAGTATCTATTATAGTTATTTTATTCCAAGAGGAATTTTTCTTTTAATATTTTTAGTAATTGGATATTCAATTTTTAAAAAAGGGATACCAAAATGGACTTTAATAATATTTATTCCACTTGCATTTTTTTTTGGTTTTTTCACTTTTTCAGGCCCGAATTTACTTGAAAATATTAGCGTTTATGAAAAGTTGAAAAACTTGGAAACTGAAAGTGTAAAAGAAATAAATATATTTAATATAAGTTTTACAGAAAACAATAATGAACCAATTCCAAATTCACTTTACAAAATTGAAAACAAAAAAGAAATTGAATTTATTGTAAATTCTTTAAAACAAAATGAATTTTATAATCAAAACTTTGGTGGAATTGAAAAGTTTTATGGAATGACAATTATTTTAAAAGATAAATCAGAAATTAATTTTAAGATTCTAAAATCAAAGGAAAATATATATCCTGAATTATTAGAAAATATTATTCTATTGGAACTTACAAAAACAATTTAATTTCGGAAATACTAATTGAATGAACGAATATTTAGTAATAACTCTAATCTTTTTGGTCTATTTTTCACCAGTATTTTATCATTTATACCTCGCTATAAAAGAAAATAAGGAAGGGAATAAAATTCGGCTGAAAAAGTTTAAAAAGTTCTTGAAGTATAGTGTTATGATAATTATTCCAGTAATAATCGGATTTGGAATTTTAAGTCATACTAACTATTTGAATTACGAAAAACCTTTGACTTTTGACAAATATGACCAAATTACCTTTGATAATTTCAGAGGACTTGAGTTCTTCAAAAAATCACTTTATGGGAATGAAAGGTTTGCATATGTAGTTACATCAATAGACAGCGAAATTGAGGATAATTCAGTAACTGTTCAATCACTTTTCTATCCTTCAAGCTCATTTGTTTACAAAAAGAATACAAATAGTAAGGAATTGCTAACACACGAAAAGTATCATATTAAAATAACCGAATTATTCGCAAGAAAAGCAAAAGAGAAAATATCAAAACTAAATAGGTTTGACGATAAAAAAATCGAGGGAATAATTCGGCAAGCTGAACAAGACGAAAGAAAATTTCAGAGACAATACGACTACGACACTTTTCATAGTTACGTTTTGAGCGAACAAAAGAGATATGAAAAAGAAGTTGATAGTTTACTAAATTTACTGACTGAATATAAAAAACCAAAAATAGAATTTAATGACAAAAATTAGAATTATCCTTATAGCTTTAATTAGCTTAATTATAACAAGTTGTAATACAGAAAAACACAAATTCCCACTTGACAAACGTTATTGGGACTTAAATGACTACGATGATGCAGTTTTAGAATTAAATTATGGATACGAAGCTGATGAAAAACTGCCGACTTTTGACGACCCAGAAACGAGAATAATCGTAGAAAAGCTAACTGACCAACAAAATTTCAATATTGTACTTGATGACAATGAATTAGGACTAAAACATAGAAACGAAGTAGCTGAAAAATTTTTTAATGAGTGGAAAAATATGAATAATATCTACGATGCGCTCGATAGAAAAGACCAGTATTTATATGACAAAGAAATGCTTGCAGTTTGGCATTTTGGTTTAGGACTTCAGCTAAAATATTTTAAATTAGGGAATGACCAAATCAAAGAAAATGCGGACGACCCAAATTCGTCAAGAGTTAAGAATAACATTAATTCAAACGTTAAGACCTTAATAAGTAACTACTTAATTTATTTGGACGAGATAAATAACGAAAAAGCATTTACAGAAAGTGGAAAAGATAAACTTGCAGATGGAATTGACAAATACTTTCCAGCCTTGATTGAACTTTATCCAGACGCAAATTACAGCGGAATGAAAAACAAAGCGGAATTGATGTTAAAGAAAGCTGAATCGGACAAAATTAAATCGTCGCTGAATAAATTAATTGAACTGATTGACTCGAAAAGCAAAAAAGAAACTGAATAAATAACTGCCTACAACAACGTGTAAGCGCAATAACGGCTGAATTTCCTAATAGGAAATTCAACTCGTTTTGCTAAATTAGGTGCGTCAGCGGAAAGTACTCGCGCACTTTCCCGTTACTGAAGCTTACACAAAACCGTTGTAACACATTTGACCAAATCAACAAAATGAAGAAAAACAAATTAAACATTCTGACTTTTTTACTTCTAATTCCATTCATTGGAATTGGACAAATACCGAAAGGACATTTTTTAGATGCAGACAAAAAAGCTGAAAGAGGATATAAAGTAAAGCCTTTTAAACAAGAAAAAGAGGGAATTTATCATTATGCAGTATTAACAGAATTACCATTTGAAAACGATTGTGATTCTGGACTTTCGGAAAAAGAACAAATTGCCTGTTCCGAACAAAATTTGAGAAACTTCATTTACCCTAAACTTCCATCAGAAATTAAATTTAAGGGCAATGTTTATGTTTATTTGACTGTAACGGAGAATTCGGAGTCTGAAAATATTACTGTAAGTTCGTATCCAAAGTCAGAACAGACAAACGAAATCATAAAAGAAGCCATTAATTCAATCGAATTTAGACCTGGAAAATTTAATGACAAAATCGTAAAATCAAGACTTTGGACTTCATTTACATTTCCGTCATCATCAAACGAACTTTTCTCTGTGTCTTTGGCAAAAATGAAAGAAGTCGAAAATCCTAAATATGAAGACTATGAAAATCTGATTTTCGATGCAAGTCAATATATTTTTTCAAATCCAGTTTATCCAAATGGAACTGAATTTAAATCAGCCGCTCAAATTGTTGGATTTTGGATGAATAAAGATATCGGAATGGGAATACCAACTTTTGGAAAATTCTACGACGCTTTAACGAACGAAAACAAACAACAATTTCTTTATGTTGTTGCAATGATAAATTACGGATTAGACCAAAAAATAAATCACAACCGAATTTTGGAGTGCAAACCAAAAGACGGACAGAAATATAGCGAACAAGAAGATGTAAAAGAAGTTCAACTTGGAGGAGCAAAAATCTTACTAGAATTTATTGGAGACAAAGAAAATAATGTTCCAATGAATTCAAAGACAAAAAAATATTATAAAGCTTACGAAAAAGGAGAGCTTGAAGAGCAAATGAATAAATAAAAACGTGTTACAACAATGGCTATAATTCATTGCGGTTGAATTCCTAGTCGGAATTCAACGCTTATTTATTATCTTTCGGCTACGGCGGAAAGAATCCTGCGGATTTTTCCGCAACGAAATCATAGCCAAAACCGTTGTACACCATTTAAGAAAACCTATGAAAAAACTTACAATCCTACTTGTTTTAATTAACCTATTTGCTTGTCAAGAAGAATCTAAACAATGCGATTTAATTAATTTAAAACTTACAGAGATTCAAGGTTACGGACCTTTTGAAAAGCGATTTGGATTTTTGGATTGGACACCACTAACTGAAAAAGGAATTTGGGGAAATACCGAAATTAAAACAACTGGAATACCAAAAAATTGGACTAAATCAAATGTAACTCAAGTATGGTTTGATAGTCATCAATTTGCTTATCAAAATTACAAACAAGGAAATTTAAGTGATGAATTCTTCAATGACTTAAAAGCATCTTGGAAAATTGATTTAAACAAAAGAAAATTGTCTGAAAAGCCTATTAATTGTTTTGTCCACGTAGCAATCGGAACAAATCAAAATGACGAACTTGAATACATTATTGACACAAACTATGATAATGACTTTTCCGATGAAGAAATCCTAAAACCAACACCAAGAGCATTTGAATTAGATTATCAAAAGCTAATTGAAAAGTCTAAATCAGTAGTTGCACAAATAAGTACTAATAGTGGAATCAAGGAAAAAGAAATAAAGATTTTAGTTCTTTCAACAAGCGACGGAGACTTAATTTATAATTTCCCACAAATCGCAGAAACCACTTATCAAGAAAATAAAATCCTAGTGAGCAACGGGTTTTCAAATCTCACCTACGATGATAAAAGTATAATTGCAATCGATGATGAGAATACAGAAATTGTCGGTTTAAACGAATTTATCAAAATAAATAATGACCTTTATAAAAATCTTGGTGTTGATATAAACTCAAACGAACTTCGACTACTTGAAATGCCAAAGGATACTATTTTATATTCATCAAGAATTGGATTTAATGCAAAACCATTTACAGTTAAAAAACTTGACTCAAACGATTCTTTAAAGTTAGATAATTTTAAAGATAAACTTTTATACCTAGAATTCTGGGGAACTTGGTGCGCACCTTGTATCAATGAAATTCCTAATTTAAAAAAGGCTTATGATGAAACAGATAGAAATGATGTTGAATTTTTAGGAGTTGCTGTATTCGATACAAAAGAAAAGCTAAAAAGTGCAATTGAGAAATACGAAATAAATTGGCCTCAAGTTTTGGATGCAGACTCAGATAAATTCAAAGAAAGTTACAATGTGTCCGGTTACCCAACCTCATTTTTAATAGATAAAAAAGGAAAAATAATTGCAAAGAATTTAAGAGGAGAAAAACTATTGGATACTTTGAATTACTATTTAAAAGAAACGAAATAAAAACGGTGTACAACAACGGCTATAGTTCATTACGGCTGAAATTCCTAATCGGAATTTCAAGCCTTTTTTCTAAATTTATGGTTACGACGGAATGATACTCGCGTACCATTCCGTAACGAAACCATAGCCAAAACCGATGGTATATATTTACCTAAGGCTCGTAGAATTGCGTTTCACAAACGCTTCCCTTCTACTAATTACATACCATCGTCCACTGTTAATTGCACCTCGACTTTTTAATCGTATATTTATCGAGTCTACGAAAACTCATCACGTAACTACACACATAACCGTGTATAACGAATGAGGTGCAATTATAGCTCTCCGTGAGGCGCGCCTTACTACGCTATACACAGTGGTTGGCAACAATTAAAACAAACAGTGTAAATGAAAAAAGTAATACCAGTTATTATCACATTTTTAATTTTTTACAACTCATATTCTCAATGTGGACAATACATTGAAAATAAGTTAAGTGCCCTTTCGGATGTTAGATTTTGGGACGAAAACAATGGATTTGTTATTGGAGGTTCTTCATTACTGACAACCAATAATGGAGGAGTATCATGGGAAACATATAAACTGCCACATTACCAAGGTTTTTATTATAACCCATTAAATGATGTCGAGTTAATTGATTCTAACAAAGCATTTGTTTTTGGTGCAGATGGAATTATTCTTTTCACTGAAAACAATGGAATAGATTGGGAAAGAAGAATAGGAATTACAGGTCTAGAAAATTTTACAGGAGTTGATTTCATTGACAGTGACAAAGGTTATTTAGTCGGAATAGACGATTATTTAGTTAATGATACAGCTTTTTTATACAAAACAACTGATGGTGGAAATTCTTGGTTAAAAGTGACATCCAACATTTCCTCAATTGATTATGGTGATTTTAGTCCTAAAGATATTTTATTTCTAGATGAAAACATTGGTTATGTTTGGGGAGGTAATACATTTTATAAAACTACTGATGGTGGTGAGACATGGGAATACCAAAATAATCCATCAAACTCATACATAAAAAAATTACAATTCATTGATTCTCAAACTGGGTATTTAAGTGGAGGTAGTTCTATTTATAAAACTGTTGATGGTGGGAATTCTTGGACACAAACAAGTTATTACGTTGAATGGACTACAGGAGCATTTACAATAAACAATAACTACTTGTATTACTCAAGTTATGTTGTAAATGGAATTAAAAAAGTTAATATAAATAGTGATACTGAAGAAAGTGCTAATATCAACCAAGATGGTTTTTTAACCGATATATATTTTATAAATGACAATGTTGGATTTGCTGTAGGCAAAAAAGAACAAGGGTCGCCTAATATGGGAAGATTCATATTTAAGACTACAGATGGTGGAGCTAGTTGGACTCAACTTGATAGTGGTTCGCCGAGAGAAGGATATTCTAATAGTGCTAGATATTTTAAAAAGATTAATGAAAATGAGTATATATATTCAGTTGTTAGTGGAGGTAATTTTACGCATTCATCAATCTTAATTTCTCAAGACAAAGGTTCTAGTTGGAAAAAAGTTTATGAAACGGATGATGTTGTTGGCTTTACTTTATATGCGGAAGGCGATTACATCAGTTATTGGAGGTATTCCAATCCAAACAATTATAGTGAAGGTTATATAATATCAGAATCTTTTGACAAAGGACTAACTTGGACAGATGGTCCTATTTTAAATATTACCGATTTGCCAGCAGACACAAATTATTCTGTAATTAACCTTACCCAAGTATCAGTAAATGATTTATATATTTTTGGGTTTGGAAATATATACCATTCGACAGATAAAGGTCTAACTTGGAATTTAATCCCAACACCTAGTGATGTGACAACAAGACAGTATCAATTTATAGATGAAAACAATTTTATCTTATATGGGAGTTCTACGAGTTCTGAACCTATTGTTTATAAGACAAATGATGGAGGTGTAAGTTGGGATTTTGTGGCACAGATTTCTGGATATCCACACAATCTTCAATATGATAGATTTGATTATAGTAACTTAAATAAAATATATTTTTACCCTGCATATTCTGGAGGTAAAATTTTCATATATGATATTCCCAACCAAAACCTTATTGAAAGAAATATTTCATATTCTATCAATAAAATAAAAGCAATTGATGATGATTCTTTTATGATACTTGATAACAGCGGAAATCTATATATTTCTCATGATAACGGATTAACTTGGTCTCAACGGTTTTGGGCTGATTATAATAGTTCTTATCCAAATATTTACGTAGAAGATGAGAATAACATTTTCTTATGGGAGTATAATTTTATTCAAAATTTAAAAACATATATACCGTCTAAACCTGAATTGATATTTGGAAACGATAACACTTTAATTAATACAGAAGAAGAATATATTATTCCTGTTGATTTATTTTCAACAACAGAATGGATATTAGAAAGTGGCGGAACATTAATAATAGATAATAATACTAGTTATTATAAAGTGAAAGTTTTATGGGATACCGAAGGAACACATACCCTTAAAGCTAAAAAAATAAATGAATGTGGAGAATCATTATTTATTGAAATTAATGTTGTTGTAAATAACGAAACAAGTGCTGAAGGTTATAATAAAGATGAACTTTTGGTTTATCCAAATCCATTTAATGAAAAGATTTATTTAAATCTTCCTAAAAGATTTGAAGACGAATATCTGAATATATCTATTACAAACACACTAGGCCAAACTGTTTATAAAAATCAAAAAAACTATTCATCTCAAAATATAGAATTGAATGACTTGTCAAATTCAATTAACTCTGGTGTTTATTTTATCAATGTAAAATCTAATAATTATTCGATTACAAAAAAACTAATTAAAAAATAAAATAACTGTTGCCAACATTGGCTATAAGTAATTGATTGTTCTCGCCTACTTCTGAAAATCCTCGCGGATTTTCAGCTTGGTGCGTACTTGCAAAGTTAATCGCTAAACCACGCAACTACTCATAGCCGAAACCGTTGGCAAACATTACACAAAACGATGCGGAAATACAAAAATGTTGAATATACAAACCCATTTAAATTACTATTCTTACTTAGTTCAACAGTAGCCATCTTTTCTGTAATAGTTTTCGTGTTGAATAGAGTTATGAGTTTTGGTCTATTAAAAGGAATCTTAGCTTTTGTTCTTGCTGGAATTTATTTCTATATCTTAAAAAAGAATTTTATAGTAAAAATCTCAGATTTTGAATTAAAATCAAATCAGTTGGAATGGGATAATAAAAATGTTAATTTTAATGATTTAGAATATTATAAAATTCATTGGATAAAAGGAGCTGGAATAAAATTTAAGTTCAAAAATGGAAATACCTTACGAATAAGCTCAAATGATAATTTTTGCAATTCTGAGCAATTCGTGAATTTATGCCAAAATATTGACTCAAAACTATTGAAATATAATAAAGGGCAAATAGAAAGAAAAAGGTCGTTTTTCGAATCTAAACAAGGATATTACTTTGCAGTAATTATGTCAATCTTGTGTGTGATTGGAACTATTTACAAATCATTGACAGATAAAAAAATTAATATTGAGAATTTTGCCTTAATTTTAGTTTCACTAGGAATTATTTGGAGTGGAGTTAAAAGGAAAAGAAAATAACAATCTGCCAACAATGTATAACCGCAAATACGGCAAATTTGACAACCTCAGGATCTACTACTAATTACTTCTACTAAAATATACAATATTAATCTTAAGTTATATTTCAAACTTATTCAACTTTTTAATTATACCTTTAAATAGATAGATCGAACAGATCAAATAACTAAATTTGATATTTTAATAAAAAGAAATTAATAAAGATGAAGTGGTTACTATTAATTATTGCAGGACTTTTTGAAGTTGCTTTTGCTACTTGTTTAGGTAAAGCGAAAGAATCTACTGGTAACGAAACTACTTTTTGGTATATAGGTTTTTTGATTTGTCTTAGTATTAGCATGTTGCTTCTTGTAAAAGCAACTCAACAAATACCTATTGGTACAGCATATGCGGTTTGGACAGGAATTGGAGCTGTTGGAACTGTTCTGGTTGGAGTTGTAATTTTTAAAGAACCTGCTACCTTTTGGCGATTGTTTTTTATTACTACTCTAATTGCTTCAATTATTGGACTAAAGCTTGTATCTCATTAAAAAAAGCATTTACTAAAATCTATTTGTGTACTATTAAAAACTAATAAAAATTATGAGTAAAAAGGAAGTGTTTTGGTTAATTGGATCATTGATTTTAGCTTTCATCTTTAACTATATGATTTTTCATTTTACTAAGCTAAATAAAATATCTGCTTTTAATCTTAATATATACGACACATACTTTGTTATTCCTAAATATCTTATTGCTCTTTTAATAGGAAATTTAATCCTGTTTTGCATTTATCTAATACGCACAATTAAAAACCGTTTTAATAATATAACTTCTACTGTAATTTTAATGCTTTCTTTATTTTTACTAATAATTATTTTTAACAAATTAGGCGTTATTATAGAAAGCATTATACAACAAAATTCTGGTTGGAGTATTTACCCTCCGTTAAGTTCAGGAATCGATATCAAACAAATTGAATTGGAGGCGAAACTTAAAACTAACACTTTTAATACAATTTCTTATCTAATTTTAACCTTTCAAACTCTGTTTATTATTTTTCTAACATATTGTGGCTTTAAAACAGGTATTCGTTTTCAAAAAAAATAAGCAACAGTAACTTAGCGTTATTTTTAGGATATGATATAAAAAAACACTTTTACAAAAAACTGCAAAAGTGCTTTAGATATTAACTATTAGAAAGTTAAGAGATTATTTTTTTATTATTTTAAACTTTGTAGATTGCTCTTCAGAAGTAACATTAATAATGTAAAAACCTGATTGTAGATTAGATAAATCTGCTTTAACTAATTGACTATCCGTCTCTTCTTTTAAAACTGCTTTACCTAGTAAATTATACACTGTTACATCTGTAATATTTTTATTGTATTTTATGTTTATAACATCATTTACTGGATTTGGATAATATTTAAAATTATTTAGATCAAACTCTGTTGTACTTAAAGTTGCATCATAAGCTCCTATTCTAAACTTTCCAAATTGATAAGCCCATCCCCAAACTCTAATTAAAACTGTTTCTCCTGGAGTTTTATTAGTAAATAATATACCTGCAAATGGATCACCACCAATTACAAATTGGTTATTACAATAAGCTGTACCAGTGTTAGGTGGTGGTATATTGTAATAATAAGGCTGTAAAGTTTCTGTACCACAAGAGCCTGTAAAAGTTTCCATAGCTGTATCACTTAAATTTGTTTCTGTTGGTTCTGCTCTTGTTTCAATAGTAAAGTTACCTGATGGTGGTACAACAACAGAAAACCAAACATCTTTTCCGTATATACCAAAGTCTGGTAGTGTCCCGCAATTTGGAAAGTTAGTGTTGCCTGAATTTACTGTAGCAGATGTAGTCGTTGCTACTATATAACTATTTTCAAAATCTTGCCCTATTGTTAATGGTATAGGGTTAAAGCAATCATCATTTGATGGTGCTTCTGGAGATTTGTAAGCACAAAGGTTAAAATATATTGCTTGTGATGAATTTGAAGATGTTACACTTACATAATAAGTCTGATTTGCAACTAAGTCTGCTAAGATTATATCTTGACATTGAATTAATGGAGATGTTGGACTCTCTTGAAAAGGATTTAAAAAACCTGGAGTACCACTATAAATAGCTAAGTACAAAGGTGTAGAGCCATTTACTAAATCTGCCTTAAATGTATATTCGCCAGTTTCTGGTGCTGTAAAAGTATACCATACATCTGGATTAGAATTACTACACTCTGCTTCATTACTATGTGTTGCATTAGTTGTATAACCCAAAGCTGCACTTTGACAAACTTCATATGTAGAATTTGATAGTTCATCAGCAGTTGAAGGCTCATCATTTGATGGTGCATCAGGAAGTGGATAAACACATAATCTATACTCTGTAGATTCGTTTGCGCCTCTTGTATTTATATAATAGGTTTGCCCCATTACTAAAGTTGCACTAAAATATCTAGTAGAACAACCTGTCATGCTTGTTAAATTACCAACAGAACCAGAATATACACCTATTCGAACATTTAAGGTATTACCTGATAATTCTTCAATTTTTATTGCATAATCTTGTGTTTGTGTTGGCGTAAAACTGTACCAAGAATCTACCCAATTATCATAATCTGAACTAGGACAAGTAGTAAATTCTGATGATTTTGTAAAACCATAAAAGTCTCCGGTTTGTTCATTTTCACACTCATATGTAAGTGACTCTAAAATTGGTGTTGCTCCTAAAGCTTCATCTGTTTGAGCTATGATTGTGTGAGAAATAAAGAAAATAAAGAGTAATAATAGTTGTCTAGTCATGATACATTCTGTTTAATATGTGCTTACAAAATTGATAAAAAAAAGAAGTTTCTTAATGATGTTTAATTACCGTTAACTTATCGTTAACCTAAACCTGCTTTGTTAAACCACTAATACTAAATAAGTTTACACAGCAAAAATGTTTAACAACATGACTAACCATATTAATTTAAAGAAAATAAAAATGAAAAAACTCTACTTACTACTTGCTTTACTGTTAATAGTTTTGTCTTTAAAAGCACAAACTGTGCAAATAAATGAAGTTACTTTAGGTAATATATCTACAAGTACTTTTCAAGAAACACCAATAGATGCTGATGATAATTACTCTTACAGCCAAAGTATATTTTTGCAATCAGAAATCAATCAACCTGGTACAATATCAAAAATAACATTTTACACAAATGGTATATTAGAAAACTCTAACAATATAGTAGTTTACATGACTGAAACTTCTAACGATGTGTTTGCTTCAAATAGCGACTGGATACCACTTGCAAATTTAACTCAAGTCTACTCTGGTACTTACACTGTATATGGTAATGAAGTTTCATTAATACTAGATACACCTTTTAATTATTCTAATACCGATAATCTTGTTATTGCTGTAGACGAAAATCAAGATGGTAATGATACTTTTGACTTTATTACTCATAATTTAGGATATTCTCAAGCCAATGGTAGGGTTTTACATTATGGTAATAACTTTAATAATCCAGATCCATTAACACCACCATCTGGTACTTTAGATTATTATAGACCAAACATAGAAATTGATTTTAACCCTATAACATGTTATCCTCCAAACCAACCAGAGGTAACAAATACTTATGAAACATCTGTTGATGTAACTTGGCTATCTAGTAGTTCTAGTTGGGATTATGTTGTACAAACTTCAGGAATTGGCAACCCAGATAATGCAACTGCTGTTAATACAACATCAAATACTGTAAACATAACTGGATTAACTAATAATACTGCTTATGAATTTTATGTAAGAACAAACTGTAACACAGATGGAGTAAGTGATTGGATTGGTCCTGTATTTTTTAGAACAACTTGCGGTATTGTTGACGATTTTTCTGAGAATTTTGAAGCTCTACCTGACGAATTAGTAACACCTTACTGTTGGTCTACAATATCAAATTCTACCGGAACTGCACCAATTACTAAAGTAAATACAAGTGCTTCTCAAGCTTTTTCTGCAGACAATTATTATGAAATACAAATGAATAATGACGATAATTTTATTCTAGTTTCACCAGAAAGCACGACTATTGCAGATGGTATGCATAGAATTGAATTTGCGGCAAAAGTAAATTCTGTAGGATCTGATAATACAGTCTTAAAAGTAGGCTTAATGTCTAATCCAAATGATGAAAATACATTTACAGAATTAAACAGTTTTACTTTAACTAATGCATCAGATAACACAAACAACTATTCTATATACTATGTAAATATTCCTTTAAATGCATCTGCAAACCATTTAGCATTTAAACCAGAAACTAGTGCTTCGTTTAACAAAATTATTTATCTAGATAATATAGTTGTTACAACACAGCCATCTTGTTTTGAAATAATAAATATAGATGCTAATAATATTACTGACACATCATTTGATTTAACAATTACACCAGATATACAAACACAAACCGAATGGGAAATGGTAATTGTACAAACTGATTTAAACTTTAATCCTGCATTAGAGACTACAATAAACACATTATCTTTAACAAACACTATTACAACAGATTCTGATGGATTATCCATTATACCAAATAGTCCTTATCGTATTTTTATAAGAGCAAACTGCGATGCTATTGGAAGTGATGGTTCTGGTTATAGTACTTGGTTTGGTCCTTATGATATAAGAACAGCTTGTGCTCCATTTAACACAAATTTTATTGAAAATTTTGATAGTTACGTTGATGAAGATTTCCCTTTTTGTTGGAACAAAAACGTTAATTCAACTGGCTCTCCTTTATTAGAAGTTAATACGTCTTCATCTTATGCAAATTCTGGAAATAACGCTATAATAATGAATACAGGTAATGATGCAAATGCAGAAGTATTTTTAATATTACCTCAACATACAACTGCTAACGATGGTACGCATAGATTAGAGTTTTTTGCTAAGAAGAACACTACAAATACAGATGCTTCAATTATTGTAGGAACAATGAGCGACCCTTTAAACACTAACACATTTAATCCTCTTACAGAATTAGATATTACTACAGGCGGATTTACAGAAAACTTTCTTCAGTACTATGTTAATTTACCATCTAGCACAGATCAATATGTCGTATTAAAACATGGTGCTGGCTCTGGTGCAAGTGTGGCTTTTTATATAGATGATGTTTCTATAACTGATCAACCTACTTGTACAGAAGTTTATAACGTCGTTGCAGAAAATGTAACGGATAGCTCTGTAGAAGTTAGTTGGGATTTTCTTTCCAATCAATCAAGTTGGGAATATACTGTACAATTAGCAGGTGCAGGAGAACCAACTTCTGGTACTGCTACAAACACAAATATTTCTAATAATAACTTTAATACTTTATCTGCTAATACTGAATACGAAATTTATGTAAGAGCAAATTGTAATACTAACGGTTATAGTGCTTGGGTTGGTCCATTGTTTTTTACTACACAATGTTTACCAGAATCTGGAATGTTTAACGAAAGTTTTGAAGGTTTTACAAATAATACAAGTATAGAGCCTTGCTGGTCTAGTTTAATTGATCCTGTATCTACAAGTCCTTACGTAAGGTATAGCACTTTACAATCTCAAGAAGGATCTGTAAGTGTTAGGATGTATAGCGGTAATGATGAATCTGCTGGTATATTTTTAATTTCTCCAATGATATCAGATTTAGATAATACTAAACAAATACGATTTAATGTATATGATGATAACAATGGAAGCTTAGAAGTTGGGACTATGAGTGATCCATTAGATGCTAGCTCATTCACATCTTATCAAACATTTTTAGACGAAGATATGACAGATGATGCTTGGGAAGAAAAGATTGTTACATTTGAAAGTTTGTCTGAAAACAACAACTATATAGCCTTTAAGTTTAATGCTGCTACAACTTTTGACAATTTGTATTTAGATAATTTTACTTACGAAAACAATCCTTCTTTAGGAACAGACACATTTTTAAGTGATAATGAATTTAAAATTTACCCTAATCCCGTTAAAAACATATTAAATATAGACGCTTACAACATAACTTCTATTAGTATTTATAGTGTAAACGGTAAAGAAGTTTTATCAAAAGACACTAATACTAACAAAGTTAACGTTTCTGCTTTAGCTAATGGCTTATACTTTATTAATATTAAGGATAATGAAGATAGGGTCATAATTAAAAAGTTTATAAAAAATTAAATAACATATAAAAAAAGCCAGTAAAATTTACTGGCTTTTTTATTCTTCTATTATAAACTCTAGACCTACACCTCTAACGCTTTTAATATTAATTTTTTTATCTTCTTTAAGGTGTTTTCTAACTCTAGTTATAAATACATCCATACTTCTTCCTGAAAAAAAGTTACTTTGTCCCCAAACCTTACTTAATATCTCATCTCTAGGTATTAATTTATTTTTATTAGAAAACAAAAAATAAATTAATTGAGCTTCTTTTTCTGTCACTTTAGTTGTCTTGCCATTAATTGATAGAGTAAGATTATTTATATCAAAAAGATAGTTACCTATATTAATTGGTACATCTTGTTCTGTATTAATTGCGATAGTTTTTTGCTGTTTGGTACGTTTAATAATATTATTTATTCTAAGTATAAGCTCTTCTACATCAAATGGTTTTGATATATAATCATCTGCACCAATACTTAAACCTTTTATACGGTCTTCTTTAGCTTTTCTGGCGGTTAAAAATAAGAAAGGTGTTTCAGGATTTTTTTTACTAAGCTTTTTAGATAATTTAAAACCATCTAATTTTGGCATCATTACATCAATTATACAAATGTCAAAAGTGTGCATTTTAAATAAATCTAATGCTTCAATACCATCTTTTGCCCAAATAACTTCAAATTTATTGAGCTCTAGGTATTGTTTTAGCGTAAAGCCAAAATCTAAATCATCATCTGCTAATAAAATCCTTTTTTGCATCACTTACTGGAAGCTTTATATAGAATGTTGTGCCTTCTTTTAATTTACTTTCAACATCTATAGTTCCGTCATGAGCTTTTACAATTTGATTGCAGTAATACAATCCTAATCCTAATCCTTTATAGGTATGTTTATTGCGTTCACTCACTCTAAAAAACTTATCAAATATAAGTTTTTTATTTTTTTGTGAAATACCTATACCATTATCTGTTATAGATATGATATGATTGTTATTATGAATATGATATTTAATTTTTAGTATAGTCCCTTCAAATTTTATAGCATTATTTAAAATATTAGTAATTGCTGTACTTATATAAAATGTATCTATCTCTAAGATGGTTTGATTATGTTCTATCTCTCTTAAAAACAAAATATTTTTGGGTAATGTTAGCATATAATCTTCACTAACTTCATGTAAAAAAGAGGTAAGATTTATAGGTTTTTTATTTAATTTAATTTGATGGTATCCCAAACTATTATCTACTACTTGATCTATAAGATTTTGTAGTCTTTTATTCTGTCTATTAATTGTATCAATAGATTCTTTAGATATATCTTTATTGTCTACTGCAAATTTATTTGTTAGTGTTTTTGTTGCTATAGATAAAGTAGCTAATGGTGTCTTTAACTCGTGAGTAATATTGTTAATAAAGTCTGTTTTAATATCTGATATTCGTTTAAGTTTAAGTAAATTTCTTATAGAATAAGTAACTAAACTTATTAAAAATACAAATAGTAAAAATGATATAAAGAATAAGAATAGTAATTGGTTAAAAATAATTTTATCCCAATCTACTATTTTCATAAAAATACTAGATTTATACTTTACAGTAACACTTTTTGTTTCGCCTAAATTATCAACATATTGCTTATCAAAAGTCCAATTCCATGCATTTATAATTAGTCCTTCTTCCAAAGGAAAGTCATGACCAATTAAAAACCTTGATTTATCTTTACCTTCTTCTAATAATGGCTCTACATTACCATTTTGATCTATTAATAATATGGTTGAAGCAACTTTTTTAAACAAAACATTTTCATTTAAATCTAATTGCTTTGCTCCTTCTGTATAATATTTTAAAAACTGTTTGTTTTTGCTATTAGCAGATTTTTGTAAATCTTCTAATAATTGATTTTTGCTTATTAGTCCTAATTTGTAATCTGGAATTTTATCTAAAAAATCGTTACGAAATTGCCAAGAAAGAGAATCTACATAAGGTGTTTTTACAATGCTACCTATTTTTGTTCTTGACTCTACAGCAAAACTTTTTTTTCTTAAATCAAAAGTATTAAAGGTTAAATAACCTTGCATTGTTGTTAAAGCTATTAAGGCTAAAATTGCTCCTAATATTAAAAGTTTAGATTTGATCTGCATACTGCAAATTTGATTAAAAAAACACTAATAGTTAACCTTTAGTATTGTATTAACTTATTGTTAACCCAAAACAAATATCAAAAAATATTGTGGTAATTGTCCTATTAAGCTTTGATTTGGTATTTTGCATTAAGATATAAATATTTTGTTAGTAATTAAATTATTACATTTAAGACTAATAATACTTATTAAGTATAGAAGTTAATTATGTTCTTATGAAATTGAAATTTATCTCCATTATTTCAATATTAGTTATTTTAATCAGTTGTAATAAATTACCAAAGAAAAAACTGTCTCAGTTCATTTTAAAAGATGTTGGTTATGAAGTTATTAACGACTCCTTAATAGTGAAGCTATCTAACCCATTGCATTGTCCTATAAGAATAAACATCAAAACTAAAAATAAGAATTTACAAGAAAAATTAAATCAAGATTTTCCTTTAGTTTTAGAGCACTTATCTTCTAAAAAAATAAGTTATTGGACTGACACATCTAAAGAACAAACACAAATAAAGTTTTTAATAACATTAGGAAACCCTAACGACACCATATCTAAAAAGTCTTTTAGTTTACCTTTTAAAAAAGATTATACGTATAAAATTATTCAAGGTTATAACGGCGACTTTTCTCATAGTTCTAAATATTCTAAGTATGCTTTAGATTTTAATTTAAAAGAAGGAGATACTATTTGTGCTGCTGCAGATGGTTATGTTGTTGGAGTGATTGAAGATTATTCTCTTGGTGGAAAATCAAAAAAATGGAGAGATTATGCTAACTTCATAACTATTTTTCATCCTAACATGAATTTATATACTCAATATGTACATTTAACCTATAAAGGTAGCATGGTTAAAGTAGGCGACTTTGTTAAATTTGGTCAAGCAATTGGTTTATCAGGAAAAACTGGTCTTACAACTACAGAACATCTTCATTTTAATGTTTTAAAACCTAATAAATCTGGTATGGAATCTGTACCTATAAAATTTAAAGAAGGATATACTGGTAACAGTTTAAAAAAAGGACAATGGATAAAAAAATAAAACGTTATCAATTAAATAGTGTTATTGCTTTCTTTTTAATAATTATTGCATGTCAATCTCAAAATAAACCTGATCTATATTTGTATAAAAATGATGGTAAAATAGGCCTAATTAATAGTGAAGGAATTATAGTTTTAAAAGCCAATTATAGCCATATAGGAAAGTTTAAAAATGGATTAGCTGCTGTAACTGCTACTAGTAGAGCAAAAAACAACTATCATAAAATCTTAGACACAAAATTAGGATATATCAATACAGAAGGGAAAATTGTGATTCCTCTAAAATTTCAACATATAAATGGAGAAAATAAAGATTTTAGTGAAGGATTAGCTGTTGTAAAACTTAACAACAAATATGGTTATATTAATACAGAAGGAAAACTTGTAATAAAACCTAAATACACAGCTGCATACGCATTTAATGAAGGTCACGCTGTTGTTGAGCTAAATGATGATTATCATAATAGACTACTTATTGATAAAAAGGGTAATGTTGTCTTTAATTTTCTTGATAAATACAAACAACAAGTAGACTCAACAGCAACGAATATTTTAGTAAGTAATTATCAGTTATCAGATAATAAAATAGCAGTTTACACTTTTACTAAAGAAGGTAAAACTTTATCTTCTGTTTTAGACAGTACCGGAAAGGTTTTATTTACCAAACAGTTAGCCAAAATTAAGTCTTATAAAAATAATATAGCAATTGCTATAAAAGACAAGTGTAAAACTGGAAGCGATAACTGTTTTATGTTAATAGACCATAAAGGAAAAATATTAACAAAAAAACTATATTATCCGCTTAGAAGAATTAAACAAAATACTTTTTTAGCGGGAGATGTCTTTACTAGAGAAAAATTGATCATAAACAATAAAGAAGACGTCTTACTACCTAAAATTGAAAAAGGTTTACAAATTAATTTTGATGACTTATCTAACAACTTAGAGTTTATTAGAGTAGGAAAAGGTGGTTATGGTGGCTATATTGATAGAAATGGAGAATTAGTAATTGATATTAAATACATGAGTACATCTGCTTTTTCTGAAGGTTTAGCATTTGTAAAAAAATTAGACAACACTGTTTTATGTATTGATAAAGAAGATAATATTATCTTTAAAATTGATGCAAAACATGAAGCTCATTGGAGTTTCCCTTTTAGTTATAAACCATATCAAATTGGTACTTTTAAAAATGGACTAGCTACATTATTTATGATTGTAGACGGAAAGCATAAAATTGTTCAAGTAGATACAAAAGGTAATTTTTTAAAAATTAAAGAAGAATAACTTCAAACTAAAGTTTAACTAAAAAACTTACTAATCAAGCATTATTCAGAATAATTTTCAACTACAAAATCTCCCCAATTAGCTATAGATTGTATTAACGGAATTAAAGTTTTTCCAAAGTCTGTCAAATTGTATTCTACTTTTAAAGGTGGTTTTGAAGTGTAAACAGTTCTATTTATTAAACCATCTTCTTCTAAAGCTTTTAATTGTAAACTTAATGTCCTTTCTGTTACGGTTGGCATACTCTTTCTTAATTCATTATATCTTAATTTTTTATCTATAAGATGATAAAGTATAACGGTCTTCCATTTGCCGCCAATTATTCCCATAGTTAAACTTGCACAACAAGGATATTCATTACCTCTAAATTTTAGCATCTTAGGTTTTACATTTGCCATCATTTATAGTTTAAATTAATCGTACAAATTTACTAACTATGATTAAAAATGAAACTATAAATATTATAGTATTTTATAATTTTATTAAGCTTTATTAAAAGCTAAAATCCATAACTTTAAATAAAATTTATAACCTATGGAATGGATTTACGATATTAAAGACCCTATTTGGCAAACTGTTGTAGGCAGTTTAATTATTTTTGTAATTATCATAATAGTTACAAGAATAATTGGTTTAAGGTCTTTTGCTAAATTTACTGCTTACGATTTTGCATTTACTGTTGCTATAGGAAGTATAATATCTTCTACTTTAACATCTAGTACTAGTATTACTCATGGTGCTGTTGCTATTACAAGTCTTTTGGTATTAACCCTTATTTCTTCATATTTACAGAAAAAAATACCAAAATTTAGTGCTTTAATTTCAAACAAACCTATATTACTAATGGATGGTAATACCATACTTTATAATAACTTAAAATATAGTAGAATTGAAAAATCACAACTAATAGCTAAACTTAGAGAAGCTAACGTTTTGGATTTTAACCAAGTAGAAGCAGTTGTTTTAGAATCTACTGGAGATATTTCTGTATTACATAAAACTAAAGACGGTATAGAACTTAATAAACAACTATTAGATGGTGTTAGAAAGACACCTTAATTAATTGCTAACTTTTCATACAAAAAAAGCAGTCTTTATCAGACTGCTTTTTAATTGCTATTAATCAATTTTAGGACTAGATGCTTTTACCTAACCAAGCATTCATCATCCAAACCGTTTTTTCTTGTTGAGATATAAAATCACTCATCATTGCAGCTGTACCTTCATCTTCTGCGTCTCCTGCTGCGTGTAGGATAGTTCTTTCTATTTGTAGTAATTCTGTTAAAGAATTAACTATTAATTCTACTGCGTTTTCATCTTTAGATATATTCTTACCTACCGGTACTTTTGCAACACTAGAATAATCTTCAAATGTATGTAAAGGAGTTTCCCCTAGTGTTAAAACACGTTCTGCAATTTCATCTACTTTAGCATTAGCATCTGTGTATAACTCCTCAAACTTCACATGTAAATCAAAAAAGTTTTTCCCTTTAATGTTCCAGTGTATTCCTCTTAAATTTTGATAATATATTTGAAAATTAGCCAATAAATTATTTAATTGATCAGCTAAATCTTTAGTTTTTGATGGATCTAATCCAAGACTATTTAGTTTCATATTTTATAAGTTTTAATTTCTATTACAAAATTACTTCAAATTAAACACCTCTAATTATAAATATTATTGATAGATTTTATATTTTTATAGCCTTAAACTATTAATAATGACGATTACTCAATTATCATATGTTTTGGCTGTAGCCGAACACCAAAATTTTACAAAAGCAGCTCAAAAATGCTTCGTAACCCAACCTACTTTAAGTATGCAAATTCAAAAATTAGAGGACGAACTTGACGTCTTAATTTTTGATCGAAGCAAAAAACCAATAGAGCTTACCGAAGTTGGTAAAAAATTAGTAACTCAAGCCAGAAATATTGTTAACGAATCTAATAGAATACAAGATATTGTAGACCAAGAAAAAGGATTTGTTGGTGGCGAATTTAAGCTTGGTATTATCCCAACTGTAATGCCTACTCTTTTGCCTATGTTTTTAACAAATTTTGTAAAGAAATATCCAAAAGTAAAACTTAAAATTGAAGAGCTTACTACAGAAGAAATTATTACACGTATTAATGATGGACATCTAGATGCTGCTATTGCTGCAACACCTTTAGAACAAGAAAGCATCAAAGAGCGTGTTTTATATTTTGAACCTTTTGTTGCTTACGTACCGCAAAACCATAGATTACATAACAATAAAAAACTAGA
Organism: Mesoflavibacter sp.; assembly: GCF_964226795.1. Lineage (NCBI taxonomy): Bacteria > Pseudomonadati > Bacteroidota > Flavobacteriia > Flavobacteriales > Flavobacteriaceae > Mesoflavibacter > Mesoflavibacter sp. The sequence continues at coordinate 250,564 of NZ_CAXQQP010000010.1, read as the reverse complement.
AACATCAGATCTTGATATAAATGATATGCTTTTGTTAGAAGATGGACATTGTTTTAGAGATGGTGTTATTAATTTATGTAAAGTATTTAAAAACCATAATGACGACAAGTTTCAGTTAGAAAGTGGTAGTATAGAAACTTTAATCAAATTATCTAATGAAGGTTTAGGCATGACATTACTACCTTATCTTCACACTTTAGATTTACCAGAAAAATCTAAGCAAAATTTAAGGTTTTTTAATGAGCCTAGTCCAGCAAGAGAAGTTAGCTTAATCTATCATAAAAGCGAACTTAAAATGCAAATTATTGAAGCCTTACAAGATGTAATATCTGGTATTGTAAGAGGTGCAATTGCTTTTCAAAATGTTCAAATTATAAGTCCTTTAAGTAAATAAAAAAAGCGACCTAACGGTCGCTTTTTTTTTTATAATGCAAAATTTAAATAGACCGATAATCGGTGTTTTGAAGTTACATTACCGCCAAATAAATCTTGGCTAACTGGTAATGTAAAACTAGTTCCTAAAATATACTTTTTAAAAGCAACTTCTGCTCCTATAGAAGAGTTTAATATGTATCCATCAGTATCATTTAAAGTTTCTCCGTATTGAGTAATTTTATCAAAATGATCTCCTGAAACACCTATAAATGGCATTATATTAGTTTTTAATGTTTTAAAAACTGTATAAAGATTTGCAGAGTAACTTATTTGGTTACCAAATTGATAATCGTTTTTATTTTCTCCTTTTAGGTAATAACTAAATAAGGTATTTACTCCTATTTTATTTCCACCGTAATTATACCCTAAAGAAAAAATACCATCTAAGCTACCTGTTCCTACTTGAAAACCAGGATTAATATTATCGGTTAGGCGTTGTTCAAATTCACCTGTTGGTAATTTAGCTCCTAAACCTACTTGTATACTATGACCTGAAGGTTGTTTTTGATTGTTAAAGTTAATGGTACTTTTATCCTCTTTTTTATAAAAAATAAACTTATACCAGCCTATAACACTAGCATCTCCTATTCCGTTTATACTTTCTTCAATATTATTAAAATCTCTACTTAAATGCTGGTAAGGTAAATTAGCACTGATATAAAAATTCTCATTTATAGGAATTTGAGCCCATAACTGAATAGTATTAAACCTTTCTTTACTAAATGGAGAGTTTTGAAATATTCCATTTTTAGACTCAAAATTTTGATAAATATATCTTACACCTACAAAATTAGAATTACTTAAGGTACCAAAACCAAAACTACCACTACTAGTTGCACAACCACATAAATCACACAGTACTTTAAAAAACTCATCATGCTTACATGGGTTAGTGCTATTTGCTATACTAACATTAATATTTAGACCTATAAAAAATAGGATTATATATAATTTAAAATTCTGAAAAACGCTCATCTTCTAAAAATTGATTATCTGTTAGTGTATTTAAAAAAGCTATTAAGCTTTCTTTTTCGTAATCGCTTAGTGTAATACCAAACGTACCATCTGCTCTAAGCAAGCTACTGTCTACATTACCATTATCTACCATTCCAGAATCGTAAAAATCTAACACTACTTGTAGAGTATTAAACCTACCGTCATGCATATATGGATAACTAACCGCAACGTTACGTAAACTTGGTACTTTAAACTTATATAAATCGTCAGGGTTTTCTAAAACATTATAGCGTCCTTTATCGTTTAACTGAGGATTAATTGGTAAACCTGTATTTCTAAAACTTTGATCAGAAAATAAATCTGTTGCATGACAGCTTGCGCATTTATTTTGAAATGTATTTAAGCCATCTAACTCTATATCTGTTAGAGTTACATTATCTTCGTTTCTTACATATTTATCATATTTTGAATTGCTAGAAATCATCATAATCATAAATTGAGATAATGCTTTAAGCATATTCTCTGTATTTACTTCTCCTCCATTAAATGCTATATCAAATTGCTCTTGATAATATGGATCTTCTTTTAATTTGTTTATTACATTATTTAAAGATTCACCCATTTCTAATTCACTAGTAATAGGAATTATTGGTTGAAAATCTAAATGTGCTGCTGCTCCGTCCCACATAAACGAATTTTGAAATGCTAAATTTTGAATGGGTTGTGCATTTCTAAAGCCTATGCCACCATTAACACCATGACTTAAATTGTGTCCATGATGCGTAAACGCGAATGCTTGCTCATGACAAAAAGCACAAGGAATAGAGTTGTTTGATGATAATCTACCATCATAGAACAGTTTTTTTCCAAGCTCAAAACCAGCATCTGTTACAGGATTATTTTCTAAATCATATTCTAAATCCGGGAAATTATCCGGTACCTCTACTATTAGAGGTACCGGAACATATTTTCCATTATCTTCAGAATTAGAACAGGATAAGCATAACAATAATGTAAGTAAACTGTAAATTAATATTTTCATTTTACTTATTAATTACGTTATTATTCGTTGTGCACGTGATGTACAGTAAACATAGACTGAATATTAGATGCTATAACAGGTGTTGTATTTTCATCTGTATGTACTTGATTATATCCATCTGCTATATTTATTCCATCAAATATTTTAAGAATATCTGCTTTAATATGTACTTGAGGCGTTTTATCTTCTCTAACTAAAACCGTGTTAGGCAATGATAAAGTTACTTCTCTATAATTATCTAAAGATGTACCAACGCTTCCCATATGAATATTTAAGGCATCGTCTGTAATTGTACTTGTAGAGTATGTACCATCTAATCTAATAAATCTGTAACCTGTTGCCCAGCTCCACATCATACCTTCATCAGATGCATAATCTAAAAAGTCGCCTTGTCCATTTGCGCCTAAAGCAAAACGATCTTGATCTATACCTACACCAAAAGTAACAGACACATAATTTGCTGCATCTACATTATTTAAATTGACATAAATTTCACCAGCATTATTACCATCTGCTTCATTTACAATAAATGCATTATCTTCTAATGGATACATAAAATCGTTACCATTAGTATCTGTTAACCTAACGTTACTAATAATGTATTTTAAGGTAGATATTTTAAAAGATTCTCCGTTTGACTTATTATAAGATGTGCCAAAAATAAAGTCTTGATCTCCAACTCCGTTATCAAATTTTAATACAATATCTCCTGTTTGTCCTGTTAAATCTTCTGTTGTGTTATCATCGTCTGAAGAGCACGATAAAATTGTTGCGCATAGAGATAGCGCAAATAAATATTTTAAAAATTTCATTTGTGTTTTATTTAATTGTTAATTACTAATTAGTTGTATTGTATGTAATTATTAAACAATTGGAGGTTTAAAAACACTATTTTTTACATCTAGGTGATATAAAGGATTTGAAAAGAAATCTTTTCTTAATTCTATTGTTTTAAATGTATTAAAATCTAATTGAGACGTGTTATGAAAAAAAACGGGAATAAATGTTTCTGCTAACACTTTAATATTATCTTTTGAAGTATCATCTCTTGATGTTTGTAATTGCTTTGCTAAATGACACTTACCATTACAAGATAATTGAGGTTTGTCTGTATTTACACAATAGGTTTCTATAATATAATCTATATTAAGAGCGTAATAAGAGTAATTAATTACACTAAAAACAGGTCTTATTATAAAGGTTAGGATTATAAAGTATGTGTAAAATAATTTCAAGTGAAAAATTAATTTTTATGCAAAAGTAATAGAAATTTAAAATTTGTAATAAAAAAAGCGACTTAAAAGTCGCTTTTCTTTATTTAAGGATTAAGATAAATTAAACATTGTGTTAGTTTAGGGTTTTGCTTTACTAAAGAGTCTATAAATAATTTAAGCTCTTCTATTTCGTAAGGTAATAATCGCTCTAAAGCTTTTTGTACCTCTTTGCAAAACAACGTGGTGTCAAAACTAACTTTTTGAAGTACAGTTTTGGTGTACTCAAACATTGCTCTTGCCATAATTAATTTTAAGTTTTAGTTAATTAAAGGTAGTTTTATAAATAGGCAAACGGTTTAAAATTTCAGATTAAATGTAACAAAAAAATTGTTTCAAAATTTAAAACCAACGAATTTTAACAGTTAAAAAGACGTTAAAAAAAGTTTTTTAAAACCTATTATCGCCACCAATAATATCTCCTAAACCACCTAAAATACTACCTTCGCCTTTATCTTTCCCTCCGCGTGGTAAACTTGCTAAAACACGACCTGCCAACCTACTAAAAGGTAAAGATTGTATATAAACTACACCTGGTCCTTTTAAGGTTGCAAAAAACAAACCTTCACCGCCAAAAATGGTGTTTTTTATACCACCAACAAACTCTATATCATAATCTACGTCTTGTGTAAAACCGACTATACATCCAGTATCTACTCTTAATGTTTCTCCTGGTTGTAATACTTTTCTAGCTAAAGTTCCGCCAGCATGTACAAACGCCATACCGTCGCCTTCTAACTTTTGCATAATAAAACCTTCGCCACCAAAAAGTCCACGTCCTAAACGCTTAGAAAACTCAATACCAACACTTACACCTTTTGCTGCACATAAAAAAGCATCTTTTTGACATATAAATTTGCCACGATACTCCATTAAATCAATAGGCACTATTTTACCTGGATATGGTGAAGCAAAACTAACGTTACGTTTACCTTGTAATACATTGTAAAATGCCGTCATAAATAAACTTTCTCCAGTAAGTAAGCGTTTTCCGGCACCAAATACTTTACCTAAAAAACCTTTATCCTTTTGTGATCCATCTCCAAAAATGGTTTCCATTTTTATTCCTTCATCCATCATCATGAAGCTGCCTGCTTCTGCTATAACACCTTCGTTTGGGTCTAGTTCTATTTCTACATACTGCATTTCTTCTCCGTAAATTCGGTAGTCTATTTCATGTGAATTCATAGTTTTTTGATTTAATGATTAACAGCTATTGGTTGTAAGATTTGTAAAAATGTTACAATGTTATTTTGACTTTAATTTAATAGACCATTCAAAATCAAAAGTAGAAACCACTACTCCATCTTGATTTACACCTTGAGATTGCATCCAAACGGTTTGACCTTCGCCAGTTTTTATAGTTTGTGCTATAGCCTGATCTATTTTGTTGCCATCATTACACGTAAAAGTTATTTTTCCTGTTGCTTTTTTAGTAAAAACTGCTTTGTTAGTAGTCACTAACATTGATATTTTTTGACCACTTTCTTGAATTTTTGCAATTACCAATGCGCCTGTAGAAAACTCTGCAGCCATACCTTGTACTGCCCAAAACATTGATTTGAAAGGGTTTTGATTAATCCATTTATGTTTTACTGTTACCTCACAACTTTGATCAGAAATTGACTTTGTTCTTACACCACAAATATAGGCAGATGGCAGTTTAAACATTGTATAAGTATTTAGTTTGCTTGGTGTTAACTTCATAATATTATTTTTGGGTTTTTGGCTAAATTATTGAAAATAATCCACAACTCAACATGTTAATGAAATGTTAAATTTTAGTACTTTGTATTGCATAATACCTTCTTTTAGATATATATTTGCATAAGAAACTATTATATACTTTTAAAATCATGCTTACTAATCACCAAAAAAATCTAGCAACTATAATACATTTATCGACATTTAGTCGCTTTATTATTCCGTTTGGAAATTTTATTGGACCAATTGTTTTATGGTTGACTAATAAAGAAAAATCTGATTTTATTGATACACATGGTAAACAGGCTATTAATTTTCAGATTAGTATTTTACTATACACCATGATTTTAGGATTATTATTTGTACCGTTTTTCTTGTTTAATGTTTTTAGTCATTTAGATTTTTTTGAAATTAACACCTTTGACGGTTTACATATTAGTTTAAATGAACCTTCGCCTCTATTTATATTAGGTGGTAGTTTAGGGTTTGTAGCAGTAATTGGATTTATTCTAGAAATCATTTTTATAATAAACGCTAGTATAAAAGCTAAGGATGGCGAATTTTATCAATATCCGTTTAGCATTAATTTTATTAAATAAAACATGAAACAGTTTTTAAAAATCAAGATAGCAAGTTAGCCTGCGTTAGGGATTGAGCAATTGTTGGAGCACATCTTTGATTGCGACTTGCGAAAGCCCGACCCAATTGGGTAACGCTATAAAATAAGAATTATCAATTTCATCAAAAATAATCATCAAAAAATGAACAGTTTAACAATAAATCTCATAAAAATATGAAGATAGAAAATACAAAAGCACAAATGCGAAAAGGTGTGTTAGAATACTGCATACTGTCTGTCTTAAAGGATGAAGACGCTTACGTTGCAGAAATTTTAGACACTTTAAAAGACGCTAAGTTGTTAGTAGTTGAAGGGACAATTTACCCATTATTAACACGACTAAAAAACGCTGGCTTACTAAGCTACCGTTGGGAAGAGTCTACTTCTGGTCCGCCACGTAAATACTACGGACTAACAGAAACTGGACATATCTTTTTAAAAGAATTAACCCAAACTTGGGACGAATTACAAAATGCAGTTAACATAGTAACACAAATTAAATCAACTAAAAAATGAATAAAACAGTCAACATAAATTTAGCAGGTATATTCTTTCATATAGATGAAGATGCATACTTAAAATTACAGCGCTATCTTGAGGCTATAAAACGTTCATTTACAGACTCTCAAGGTCGTGAAGAAATTATATCGGATATTGAGGCTAGGATTTCGGAATTATTTACAGAACGTATGAAAACCGAAAGACAAGTTATTGGTAACAAAGAAGTTGAAGAGGTTATTGCCATTATGGGACAACCTGAAGATTATCTTGTTGATGACGAGATTTTTGAAGACGAACCTTCTAGCAAAACTAAAAATACTTACAGAGCTAGCAGTAGTAAAAAACTATACAGAGATACAGACAACTCTTACATTGGTGGTGTGTCTGCTGGTTTAGCCCATTACTTTGGTATTGATGCTATTTGGATACGTTTAATCTGGATTTTACTTGTGTTTGGTGCTGGTACTGGTGTATTCTTGTACATTTTACTATGGATTTTAGTACCAGAAGCTAAAACAACTGCAGAAAAACTTACCATGACTGGTGAAGCTGTAAATATTAGTAACATTGAAAAAAAAATTCGTGACGGATTTGATAGCGTAAGCGAAAATGTTAAAAACATAGATTTTCAAAAACATGCAGATAAGCTAAAAGAGGGTTTTGAGCATGCGTCGGATAACATTAGTGACTCTGTAAAACGCATACCTACAAATAAAATTAAAGACAATAGTAAATCTTTTTTTGACGGTTTAGGTAATCTTATTAAAGGTGTTTTTAAAATCTTTGCAAAAATCATAGGACTATTTATTGTCTTAGCAACCATAGCTGGTACAATTGCATTAACCGTTGGATTAATTATAGGTTCTTTTTTTGATAGTAATATCCATTTTTTAGACAACGACTTAATGGAGCTTTCAACAACTAGCGGAATGTCTTTTGAGGTACTATCTATTCTAATCTTTATTGTATCAGTTATTCCGCTTATATTTTTATTCTACTTAGGTTTAAAAATATTGATTTCTAACTTAAAACCATTAAGCAACATTGCTAAGTTTACATTACTAGGTTTATGGCTTTTATCTTTAATAGGATTAATTACTATATCAATTAATCAAGGTCTAAGTTACAGCGAAAAAGCGCCAGTAATTATCAATGAAAAAATTGAAAACATTAAAAGCACAGACACTTTAGTTTTAACAATGAAAGGAAACGATAATTTTGCTGGAGATTATTATAGACGTTATCATAATTTTAGAACTGGTTTTGATGAAAACGGAGAAAAGGTAACTTTTTCTCAAGATATTAGAGTAAATATTAAATCTACTAGTGATAGTGTTGCAAAAATCAAAGTGTTTAAATCTTCTAGAGGTAGGACTTTTGAAAGTGCTAAAGAACGCGCAAAAACTATTGATTATAACTATAATATTAATGGTAATAAATTAGAATTAGATAATTATTTTCTAATTCCAAATACCGAAGCTAAACGTGATCAAAAAGTAGAAGTTACTGTTTACTTACCCGAAGGAAGCGTAATTTACAACAATCCTAATACAGAAAGTTTTATAAGCTACAGTAGTTTTGATGGCTATTTAAGAGAAAATACTGGCCATTATTTTAAGATAGAACAAAACAATGCAACTTGTTTAGATTGTCCTGAAGACCAAGATGAAGATGAAGATGAAAACGAATTAAAAATTAACGTAGACTTAGATGGAGAAACCTCTAAAATTAAATTTAATGAAGATGGTTTTGAAGCCAAAGGTGAAAACTTAAAAATCAAAATAAACGATACTGTTTTTGATGCAAGTACCAAAAACGTAAAAGTTATTATAGATGATGAAGAAGGTATAAACATCACAAATAATAAAAAAGAATAACCATCAATCAATCAATCAATCAATCAAAAAACATCAATTATGGTCGCATTAATCGAATATATAATTAACACCATTATAGATATTTTAGTCTAAAACAACCATTATTAACCACTAAAAGTAGCTACCATCTCAAACAAAATAAAGTTTGGGGTGGTTTTTGTTTATATTTGTTCATAACAATATAATTTATAAAATGAATAAAACCTTACTTCTAATGTTATGCGCACTAATATCTACAATATCTATTGCGCAAGATAAAGTAAAGGGTAGCAGAGTATTATCTACCAACACAACAGACATTAACCCTTTTAACAGACTATTACTAACCGAAGATTTTGAGGTAAAACTTGTAGAAGCCGAAACTGCTGCAGTAAAAATTGTAATTGACGAGAACCTGCATGATTACATAAAAATCATCGATAAAGACAGCACACTTACCTTAAAAACTACAGCAAAATTAAGATTTAAAAAACAAGAAATTACCGTATTTTATACAGATGTTTTAAATACTATTGAATTGAAGGAAGATGCAGAAATATTCTCTGAAAACAGTCTAAAATTTACAGATTTAACTTTAGTTACCTCAGATAACTCTAAAGCTTTTTTAACTGTTGAATGTACAATGATTAAACATATAAATGAAGGTAAAGCACGAAACAAATTAAACATTACTGCAGATAATGTTACTTTAGAGTTAAACGGTGACAGTAAAATTGAAGCATTAATTAATGCCTCAAAAATTGAAGCAGATTTATTAGAAAGTGCAGATGCACAAATAGAAGGAGACGCTAAAGACTTAGACTTAAACGTTGATAATTCTTCTGAATTTAACGGAGAAAAACTTAGCATTAAAGACATAAACATTACAACTCTTAATCGTGCAGAAGCTAAGGTAAATGCATCTAGCGACCTCAACATAAATGCTTCTGGCACTTCTGAAATTGAAATTTATGGTAGTCCAAAAATCAATATAGAATCTTTTGAGGATAACGCCATTTTGAAGAAAAAATAAATAACTATACTGAATAAAAAAACCGAAGCTGATTGGCTTCGGTTTTTTTTATTTAAAAAGTATTTCTTTTAATAGTTTGTAGCTGTATTAACCTCAAAAGAAGCATCTTTAGCTGCTAGGTAACGCTCTGCATCTAATGCTGCCATACATCCAGTACCTGCAGCTGTTATAGCTTGTCTGTATACATGATCTGCTGCATCTCCACTTACAAAAACACCTTCTATATTAGTTTTTGATGTACCTGGTTTTGCATTTATGATATAACCTGTTTCATCTAAGTCTAAATAATCTTTAAAGATATCTGTATTAGGTTTATGCCCAATTGCTACAAAAAATCCTGTTGCAGGTATTTCTTGCTTTTCTTTAGTTTGATTATTAAATACTCTTACTCCAGTTACAACTTGTCCATCTCCTAAAACCTCATCAGTCTCTGTGTTGTATAAAATTTCTATATTTTCTGTATTTTTTACACGTTCTGCCATGATTTTAGATGCTCTAAACTCATCACGTCTTACTAACATGGTTACTTTTTTACAAAGTTTAGAAAGGTAATGTGCTTCTTCACAAGCACTGTCTCCTGCTCCTACAATTACAACTTCTTGGTTACGATAGAAAAATCCATCACAAACTGCACATGCAGAAACACCGCCACCAAGTTTTAGATATTTCTGTTCAGATTCTAAACCTAAATATTTTGCACTTGCTCCAGTAGAAATTATTATAGTATCGCTATGTATTTCGGTTTCATCATTTACCCAAACTTTATGTACATCTCCAGAAAAATCTACTTTAGTAATCCATCCATTTCTAATATCTGTTCCAAAACGTTCTGCTTGTGCTTGTAGCTGTAACATCATTTCTGGACCTGTAATACCTTCTGGATAACCTGGGAAGTTTTCTACATCATTAGTAGTTGTTAATTGTCCTCCTGGTTGGTTCCCTTGGTATAAAACAGGATTCATATTTGCTCTAGCTGCATAAATTGCTGCTGTATAACCAGCAGGACCAGAACCTATTATTAAGCACTTAACTTTTTCTATATTATCTGACATATTTAATTTCATTTTTATTGTATAACAAAAGTAGTTTTTTTAATAAAAACCTTACGTAGAAGTTATTAAAAGTTATTATCTACAAATAAAGATTGTTTATGTTTTGTTGTTTTTTACATTAATTTAAGAGCCTTTTACGCTAATTATTACTAACTTACGGTGATATGAAAAATAAAAACCAAATGGGAGTGATAGCTACTAACAAAAACCAAAACATTTTAATTTACAGTTCAGAAAACAGTATTGGCAAGCAAGCCTTAGCTTATTTAGAAGATAGTAAAAATAAAGTCTTTACTATTGATGTAACAAAAACAAAGGTTTCTGGTACACAATGGTTAGAAATATTTCAGAATCTAAAATTACATCCTAAAGATTTTGTTAATAAAGAGCATCCTGATTTTACAAAAAAATATGATAAGGATACTAAGTTGTCTAAACAAGATTGGATTAAAGTTGTACAGAATAGTCCTGTTGTAATGACTAATCCGGTTTTAATTGTAAAAGATAATTTTTATAAAATAGAAACACCTTCTGATATTAGAAAATATTTAGATAACAGCTCTGAAGAAATTGACGAAAAAAAACACATATGATATGTATTTTGTTATCATAAAAAAAGGTCTGAAAATATTCAGACCTTTTTCTTTTTCTATTTGATTATTATCTTAAATCTTCTAACGATTTGATATTTGATAATCCGTTAGTGATTGTTGTTTTCTGCTTTTCTAAGATGTTTTTTGTTGACATTGGTAGTGAAGTTTCGTTTATTACTTCCTCATACTCTTCTACAGCAGATTTTTCGCCTCTAATTGCTTCTTCTAACATAGATTCTTCATTATCTGAAGAAAACACTTTTTTTACATCCATCCAAGCTCTATGTGCATCTCCAATTAAACTTCCGCCTTTATCTACTTCTTGATTAAAAGATTTAATTTCTCCTTTTAATTCATGTCCAAACTCATAACGCTCTTGTGCTTTTTGATTAAAATAATTTTTTAAAGCGCTATTTTGTACATTTTCTGCAGCTTTTTTAAATCCTTTTTCTGCATCATATGTTTTTTCTAATAAGTTGTTTAGTTTACTTCCTACTTGTTCTGTGTAAGTTGCCATAATTTTTGATTTTTTAGTTGTTAGTTTTCTGTGATCTCTTTGTATAAAGAACCAATGAATAAAGCAACAAATAGAAAGAAACATAGTTTTGCTATAAAAGCTAAATTTCCTGCTATGTTACCAAACCCTAAGATGGCTGCAATAAATGCTAAAAATATAAAGAGAACGGTCCAACGTAACATGTTATACTTGTGATTAATTAAAAGACTTGACTTTCAAATCTTATTATAAAGATAAGGGTTACATCAGCCACAAACAGCCTGTTTAACAATGGTTTAATCTAAGTTTAACGCCAGTTAACAATATAAAATCTATTTTAAGATGGCTTTAAGATTAAAGTTGTTTTTATTAAGATTATAGTTGTGTAGTGTATGACTTTAAAAGTTCTTTTAAAGCTTTTTCTGAAGAAGTGAAATATTCTGTTTCAAGTGATTGTTTTTTTGCTTTATTAAAAAACTGTTCTATACTTCCATCTTCATAACTACTAATTATTGCTGGATGTATATAATATTTTTTGCAAACATTTCTTGTGTTTCCTAATTCTTTAGCAGCGACGTCTATTGCTTTAAGAATATTTTTTTTGTTTTGGTTTTTATCATTTTCTGTCCCTAATTCTAACAACGATTCAAAAAATATTATAGATGCTGCCCATGTCCTAAAATCTTTTGCAGTAAAGATGGTACCGCTTATTTCTTTTAGGTATTGGTTTAATAATGTGCTATCTATTTTTTGCTTGTTTCCTTCTTGATCGTAATACTGAAATAATTCCCAACCAGGAATTTCTTCACATTTATTAACAAGTCTAATTAACTTTTTATTTCTAATTGAAACTTTGTGCTCTTTTCCTTTTTTACCTACAAACTCAAACTGAATTTTATCTTTATAAGTATTAACGTGTCTTGATCTTAATGTGGTTAGTCCGTATGTTTTATTCTTTTTCGCATATTGACTGTTACCTATTCTTATGTGTGTTTCTTCCATTAATTTTACAACTAATGCTAAAACCTTAGATTTTGTCCATTGTTTTTGATCTAAATCTTGGTCTACTTTTTTTCTAATATTGGGTAGATGGTTTGCAAACAAAACCATTTTGTAGTATTTGGTTTGGTTTCGTATTTCTTTCCATTTTTTATGGTATTTATACTGTTTTCTTTGTTTTGCATCTCTGCCTACTGCCTGAAGATGTGTGTTTGAAAGTGAAGAAATTTTAACTTGTTGCCATGCTGGTGGAATGACCAAACCTTCTATTCTTTTAAGTTGTGTTTGATCTGTCAAATTTTTCCCTTTATATTTAAATATGAAGGTTTTATTTTCTTTTAATCTTTGAATATTTAGATGTGAAGGATTGGTATAAACCAAATCAAATTCTTCTATAACCTTTTCTGGCTGTAAAAGAATTTGATTGTAAAGTTCTTTATTTATTGATGTGCTTTTCACCTATAAATTTTCTGTCATGTAACTTCTATATTTTTTAGCTAAGTCTTCTTTTTGCGTTTGACTGAAAACTTTCCCAGCTAATTGAAAAAACGAATGTTCTTCATCTTCTAGATGATGTTCTACTTTTTCTTTTAAATCTTTAGCATATTTTAACCAAGCAGAAGAGTCATAGTCTGTGTCTTCTAGCTTTTCTATAAGTTCATCAATTTCATGATGTTCTGCAATACCATGTCTGGCTTTATCTTGCATCATATCATCACTTATCAATGGTTTATAAAAATGTCTTTCTTCTGCATCTGCATGTACTTCTAGTTCTTTTTTCAATTTCTTAAAAATTGTATCACGCTTATCTGTATCTCCTGTGGTTTGTACAAGTTGATCAAGTAATTCTCTTTGCGTATCGTGGTCTTTTCTAATAGATTCAAAAATATTCATATTAATAGCGGTTTATTTTATAATTTTTTTAATTAACATCATTATTCCTACTTTGGATGCCATTTTAAAACCTGTTTGTATCCAAGTGTAAGGCTGTAAAGTATCTTTAAAGTCGTTTTTAACAACCTTAAGTTCTTCCCAAGCAATTTGCTTTTCTAATTGTAATCTATGCAAGTCCCTTTTTATATCTTCTTGTGTTTTATATTGTGTTTTCATTAGTCAAAAAAGGTTTTTGAAAGTGATGCAATGACTTTGTTATTTATCTTACTTCTAAACATATAAAACAATACAGAAATAAGTATAAATATTGCACCAACTATTAGATAACCTAATGATACGCTACCTAAAGCTTTACCTATACCGATTGCTGCAGATATTGCTAAAAACAAAAGTCCTACTAAGATAAAAGCACCAACTACTACAGCTTTTACCAACAAGCTTACAGAAGATGTAAGTTGTTGGAAAATTTTAAGTCTGTAGTACTCGTGAGATTTTTTTAAAAACTCTTCACCTTTATCTACTGCTTGACTTGAGGTTTGGTTGATTTGTTCGAATACAGACATTTTATTTCTGTAATTTTTTATTTCTTTCTTTTAAATCTTTAAGCTTCTTTTCTAAAGTAGAAATAACATCATCTGCTTTGTAACTAGCGTCAGAAACTACACTTTCTAATTGTGCATCTAAAGTTGCTTTTTTTGTTGTTAATGTATTAGCTACTTGATCTTTTAAATCCATTGCACTAGTGGCAAGATTTTCTTTAGTAGCAATTGCTTCGTCTCTTAATTTTTTTCTTGTATTACTTCCTTTATCTGGTGCAAATAAGATTCCTAAAGTTGCTCCAATTGCTCCTCCTAATAATAATCCTAATGCTGAATTTGTGTTGTTGCTCATAATAATTTTTTTTGATTGTTAATATTAATTTGAAGTGAAACGTATCATTAACGCCTCATCTCAAAATTAACAAGTATTTATTGAAATATTCTTAATAAAAATTTAAATAAATTGATAAAAGTTTGTTAAAACACATTTAATTAAAACTATTTTTACGAATAATCCATAATTTTAACACAAATAAAATTTACTATGAAAAATTCAATTATAACATCAAATCCTTACAATCAAAAAGAACTTAAAACTTACAACTACCATACAGATAATGAGATAAAAATTATTCTTGATAATGCGCAAAACGCTTTTGAAGACTGGAAAACAGAAGAAATAAAAGAGCGTACAAACCTTTTACAAAACTTAGCAAACACATTAGAAGATAAAAAAGAAATTTATGCAAAACTAATGACTGAAGAAATGGGAAAACCAATTTCTCAAAGCATTGCAGAAATAGAAAAATGTGTTTGGCTATGCGATTTTTATATTACTAATGCAGAAGATTTTCTTGCAGACAGTATTATTGAAACAGACGCAAAAGAAAGTTTTATTAGTTATGATCCTTTAGGCGTTGTGCTAGCTGTAATGCCTTGGAATTACCCATTTTGGCAAGTAATGCGTTTTGCTGTACCTTCACTTACAGCTGGTAATGTTGGCTTGCTTAAACATGCTTCTAATGTAACTAGTACAGCATTAGCAATTCAAGATTTATTTGAAGAAGCTGGTTATCCAAAAGGTTGTTTTCAAACGCTGTTAGTAAACCACGATCAAATTGAAGATATTATTGAAAACGATATTGTTAAAGCAGTTACACTAACAGGAAGCGAACCTGCAGGAAAAAGCATAGCTGCTGTAGCAGGAAAAAATCTTAAAAAAACTGTTTTAGAATTAGGAGGAAATAATGCTTGTGTGGTTTTTGACGATGCTAATTTAGATAAACACATAGATACTATGGTAAAGGCTAGAATGCAAAATACTGGTCAAAGCTGTATTGCTGCTAAACGATTTATTGTATCTGAAAAAATTTATGATCAGTTTATAAGTCGTTTTAAAGATGAAGTTTCTAAGCTAAACTCTGGTAATCCTGAAGATTCAGACACTTTTATTGGTGTTATGGCTAGAGAAGATTTAGCCGAAGAGTTAGAACAACAAGTTAATAAATCTATAGATTTGGGTGCAAAAATAATTTTAGGCAATAAAAGAAATAAAGCTTATTATGAACCTACCATTATTACCGATGTGACTGAAGATATGCCTGTTTTTAAAGAAGAAACCTTTGGTCCTGTTGCTGCTGTAATCAAAGCAAAAGATAACGAAGATGCAATTAAGTTAGCCGCAAACTCAAGATTTGGTTTAGGTACTATGATTTTTACTGAAAACACAGATAATATTTATAATTACATAGGAGATATACCAGATGGAGCATTATTTATTAACGATATGGTAAAATCTGATCCTAGATTACCATTTGGTGGTACAAAAGCTTCTGGATATGGAAGAGAGTTATCTAAAGAAGGAATTTTAGAGTTTGTCAACAAAAAAACTGTTTATATTAAAAAGTAAAGCGACTACTTAAAACTGTTATACTACATTTGTAGCTTTTTATCCATTTTCAAAATTTTGAAATCCTGTGGAATATTTAATAGTTATAAAGCTTTTAGTTGCAATATGTTTTGTTGTAGGTTTATCGTATTTAGCAGAAAATGTTAGTCCTAAAATTGCAGGAATTTTATCAGGTTATCCAACAGGATCTGCCATTACATTATTCTTTTTTGGATTAGAAGAATCACCCGAATTTGCTGCCGAAAGTGCCATCTTTAATATGGTAGGTCTTACAGCAGCTCTTACCTTTGTATATGTTTATTACAAAGCGTCATTATACTTTAAAACGTATAATATCCTTTGGTCTTCGGTTAGTGCTATTGCTGCATATTTATTAGTTGTTTGGATATTATCGTTTTTACAGCTAAACACTTACGTAGCTATTACAATTCCTGTAATATTCGCTTTACTTTACATTAGACTATTCAAGCAAATCGAAAATATTACCATTAGCCAAAAAGTAAAATTAAATTATCGTATTCTTTTTTTACGAGCTATTTGTGCGGCTTTAATAATTTTAACCATAACCAATGCACCAAAATATTTTGCATCTAACTGGTCAGGATTATTCTCAGCGTTTCCCACTACGCTTTTTCCGTTAATGCTTATTATTCATTTTACATATTCAAAAAAACACGTACATACCATTATAAAAAATGTACCTATTGGTATGTTTTCATTAATAATTTATTCGTTAACGGTATCTATAGTTTATCCAAAATTTGGTATATATTATGGTACATTAATAGGTTTTTTTACAGCAACGTTATATCTATTAGCATACAAAAAGGTTACTTCTATATTACAAAAAACCAAAATCATAAAGTAAGTTATGCAAACAAAACTACACATATTTAAAGTCGTTGCACAACATCTAAGCTTTACTAAAGCAGCAGAACAGCTACACATCTCTCAACCTGCAATTTCAAAAACTATAAGAAACCTAGAAGAGACATATAAAACATCTTTCTTTACAAGAAAAAGAAACTCAATAAATTTAACCAAAGAAGGAAAGTCTTTTTTAATTTATGTCAATAAGATTATAGAAATTTATAATCAAATGGACGAGCAGTTTCTTTATAAGAATGAAACATTTCCGGAGACTATAAATTTAGGTGTAAGCACTACTCTATCCAATTATGTTTTACCAAAAACGATTGCTAAATTTAGAAATCAATTTCCTAATACAATTTTCAATATTATTAGCGACAATACAATTGCTATTGAAGACTTAATCCTAAGAGAGACTATTAATTTTGGAATTACCGAAGGACAAAGTTCTAATCCAAAACTGCACTATTCTAAATTTATTAAAGATGAAATTGTTTTAGTTACAAACGCCAATAACACTTCATTTTCTAAAGGTATTATTACAAAAGACACTTTGGTAAATTTACCAATAGCCCAACGTGAATCTGGATCTGGTACAAAGAGTATTATAGATTCAACGCTGAAAATAAACAATCTTAAATTAAATAATGTAGTTGTTACCTTTAATAGTACTCAAGCTATTAAAAATTATTTATATCATTCTGAAGATTACGCACTACTTTCTATAAATGCTGTTACAGAAGATTTAATAAGTAATAGACTAAAAGTAATAGACATTAAAGATTTTACTATAAATCGATGGTTTTACTTTGTAAAACGTACAGGATACATCTCAAAACAACTTGAAAACTTGGAACGTTTTATAAAAAACAGTCATAACTTTTAGTTATGCTTAATACCAAAATAATTTGGTGTTAAATTATAGCTTAACTCTAATTTTGTATCGTTTATAAAATTTAACGGTATGAAAAATAGCTTAGCAAAACTCACTTATTTATTTATAATAACACTTTCACTTTTAGGATATTTAAGCAGTTATTTAGCGCTTATATTAGGGTTTATTTTTGTCTTAATTTTTAATAATCCTTATAAGACTTATAATTCCAAAGCAATACATTTATTATTAAAAATAGCTGTTATAGGCTTAGGGTTTGGTATGTTTATTACAGAGACATTACAGACAACTAAAGATGGTTTTGGACTAACCATATTTACAATTATTCTTACATTAAGTGTTGGTATTATTTGTACTAAACTTTTAAAAATAGATTTAAAACTAGGACATCTAATCACATCCGGAACAGCAATTTGCGGTGGTAGTGCTATAGCAGCAATTGCACCTACAATTAAAGCAAAACCTAAGACAATAAGCATGGCATTAGTTATTGTTTTTTTGCTTAACTCTATTGCCTTATTTGTATTTCCTGCTTTAGGACATTATTTCAATTTATCACAAGAGCAATTTGGACTTTGGTGTGCAGTTGCTATACATGATACTAGTTCGGTTGTTGGAGCGGCAATTAACTATGGTGATGAGGCTTTAAGAATAGCAACTACCGTAAAACTATCCAGAACACTATGGATTATTCCTCTTGCTATCGTCTCGTTGTTTGCTTTTAAAAACTCTAATAAAAAAATTAAATTCCCTTTATTTATTCTCGCTTTTATTGTCGCTATTATTTTAAACAGTTATCATCTTATCCCAGAAAACATTTCTAACAACATCGTTATTATTGCCAAACGTTTATTAATAACTACTTTGTTTCTTGTAGGTACTTCAATTTCAATAAAAGACATTAAACAAACAGGAAGCAAACCTCTTATCCTTGGTGTATTACTATGGATATGCATTTCTGTATTTTCGCTTATTTATATCCTTAATTAATTAAACCTTTGTTAAAAAATAAACGTTCATTTATTTTTTAAATATCTTTGCATTGTAGAATTAAAAGTAATGGCAAAACTTCAAAAAAGCATAGACAAACGTAACACTTTAGTTAAGGCAACTATTGATTTGGTAAATAACAATGGTTTCCACGCTACACCTATGAGTAAGATTGCTAAAATGGCTAATGTATCGCCAGCAACGATCTATTTGTATTTTGAAAACAAACAAGATTTAGTAAATCAAACTTATATAGAAGTAAAAAGTGAATACACTAAATATGCGTTTAACGGTTATGATGCCAATGCACCTGTAAAAGAAGCGTTTCAATACATCTGGAATCGTATTGCAGATTTTAAGCTTAAGCAATGCGAACACGCTTTGTTTTTAGCTCAATGTGATAATACACCAATGATAGATGAAGCTAGCAGACAAGAAGGCATTAAACATTTACAACCGCTACTAGATTTATGGGCAAAAGGTAAAGCCGAAGGTATTATAAAACCATATTCAGACTATATTTTATATGCCTACGCTATAAACCCGTTAGCTTTTTTAATGTTAGCTCAAAAACGTGGCGCAATTACTTTAGATGATACCTTAATTAAAAATGCTTTTGAAGCAGCTTGGAACAGTATAAAAAAATAAAAACAACCTATGGAATTATTAGATAAATTAAATTGGAGATATGCCGCTAAGGCTATGAACGGTAAAGCCGTACCAGAAGAAAAAGTAGAACGTATTTTAGAAGCTGCACGATTAGCACCAACGTCTAGTGGTTTGCAACCTTTCGAAATTTTTGTGGTAAAAAACCAAGATATTAAAGAACAAATTAAACCAATAGCTTGGAACCAAAGAGTTATTACAGAGTGCTCTCACCTACTCGTTTTTGCAGCTTGGGACACGTACACTGCAGATCGCATTAATTACATGTTCGATTTAACCAACGATATTCGTGGTTTTAGAAACGAAGGTTGGGAAAATTACCGTCAAATGTTACTTAACGCATATCCACAAAAAGACGAAGAAGAAAACTTTAATCACGCGGCAAAACAAGCCTACATTGCATTTTCTCAAGCAATCGCAGCTGCTGCTTTTGAAGGTGTAGATGCAACACCAATTGAAGGTTTTGATCCTGAAGCTGTAGATAAAATTTTAGGCTTACGCGAAAAAGGCTTACGTAGTGCAGTATTGTTACCGCTTGGTTATAGAGAAGAAGAAAATGATTGGTTGGTAAATCTTGTAAAGGTTAGAAAACCTATGGAAGATTTAGTAACCGTAATTGACTAATTAAAAAAAGAGAAAGAAAATGAACAATTTTGAATTTAAAAATCCTACCAAAATCATTTTTGGAAAGGATTCAATAGAAAAACTAAAAAATCAAATACCAGAAGATGCCAAAGTATTAATGCTTTATGGTGGTGGTAGTATTAAAAAGAATGGTATTTACGATAAAGTAAAAACCGCTTTAGCTAATGTAGATGTTACCGAGTTTGGTGGTATTCCTGCAAATCCAGAATATGATATTTTAATGAACGCTTTAAATGTCATTAAAGAAGAAAACATTACCTATTTATTAGCTGTTGGTGGCGGTTCTGTAATTGATGGAACAAAATTTTTATCGGCTGCAGCAGTTTACGACGGTGATACACCTTGGGATATCTTAATAAACAAAGTACGTACAGAAAATGGTATGCCATTTGGTACCGTATTAACCTTACCTGCTACAGGATCTGAAATGAATTCTGGCGCAGTTATTACCAGAGAAGAAACTAAAGAAAAATTAGCTATGGGCGGACCTGGTTTATTTCCGCAGTTTTCAATATTAGATCCTTCGGTAATTACTTCTATTCCACAACGTCAATTGGCAAACGGAATAACAGATGCCTTTACACATGTATTAGAACAATACATGACCTACCCTATTGGTGCCTTATTACAAGATAGATTTGCCGAAAGTATTATGCAAACCTTAGTAGACGTTGCACCAAAAGTACTAGAAGACCCAACAGATTTTAAAGCGGCTTCTAACTTTATGTGGAGTTGTACTATGGCACTAAACGGACTTATACAACAAGGCGTTCCTACAGATTGGGCTATCCATATGATGGGACACGAATTAACTGCTTTATTTGGTATAGATCACGCCAGAACATTAGCAGTAATTACACCTAGCCATTACAAATATAATTTTGAAGCTAAGAAAGAAAAATTAGCTCAATACGCAGAACGTGTTTGGAATGTAACCGAAGGAAGCATTGATGATAAAGCTTATGCTGCTATTGAAAAAACCGAAGCGTTTTTCCATCAATTAGGTATAGATACTAAATTATCTGATTACACAGATAAGTATGAAGGTACTGCTGAAGAAATTGAAAAACGTTTTGAAGATCGTGGCTGGAAACTTGGTGAAAAACAAGAATTATTACCAGCAGATGCCAAGAAAATAGTAACTATGGCATACTAAATTAAAACATTAAAAAGTTTGATTATATAGCGAAACAGAGATTTAAACTCATTTTAAATCTCTGTTTTTTTATTAATTATTACAAATATTTACTAAACCGTACTAAACTGTTAAGACTTAATTAAATATTACATGAGTATTTGTTAGTCTTTCCTAACCTTTGTTGCTTTGTAAAAAATATTGAAACTATGACAATTTTTGTAGACATGGACGATGTACTTGCCGATACTTACGGTAAGCACATAGAATTATACAATAAAGAACACAAACAAGAGCTTTCTTTAGCTCATATTGAATCTGGTGAAGTATGGCATAATGTACCAGAAATTCACCAAGAAAGTATTTTACAACACGCTTACCAAGACGGTTTTTTCAGAAATTTAGAGCCTATAAAAGATGCTATCCAAGTTATGGAAGCGTTATATAACAAACACGAAGTGTATATCGCTACTGCTGCGACTCAGTTTCCAAATTCATTAAAAGAAAAAAGCGATTGGCTAGACCAATATATGCCATTTATTACTTGGCAACATCGAATTATGTGTGGTCATAAATTTATATTAAAAGGTGATTTGCTAATAGACGACCGTACTTACAATTTAGAAAAGTTTGATGGTGATACATTATTATTTAACTCACCACATAATATTAACGATACTGGATATACCAGAGTATCTAGTTGGCTAGAAATTGCAGAACGTTTGTTATAATACAAACTAATAAAAGTTAAATTTCATACAGCTCAATAGGTAAGTTATCAGGATCATTAAAGAATGTAAATTTCTTGTTGGTAAACGGATCTATCCTAACACCTTCATGTGTAATATTTTTGGAATTCAAGTATTGTAAACTTTCCTCTAAATTATTTACACCAAAAGCAATATGACGTAATCCTGTCGCTTCTGGTTGCGATACGCGTTTTGGCGGATTAGGAAACGAAAATAACTCTATTATATATTGATTGTTTAATGCTAAATCTAACTTGTAAGAATCTCGGTCTTTACGATAAACTTCATTTTTTATGCTAAAACCAAGAATATCTGTATAAAATACTTTTGACACTTCGTAATTTGAACAGATTATGGCAATATGATGAATGGACTGTAACTGCATTATGAATTGAAATTAGGTAAAACAATATCGGAAATTTTATTTATCGCCTCATCCAAAGGTGTATCAGATTTTCGTAAATGTAATGCCATGTGGTTTACACCTGCCTCTTCGTAGGCTTTTAATAATTCGGTTAAATGATTAATACCAATTGCACCACCAAATCGATGTGGTTTAAATGTGGCATCATCATCTTGTAACAGATTTAAATGAAATGCCGAAATATAAGGTTTGCAAGCCTGATCTGTATCGTATAACGCTTCGCACCATCGTTTTCGGTTTAAATAGGTTTCTTCTGGTGTTCTTGGGTAATTAAACCAACCATTAGCATTTTTGGCAATCCACTCAAGACTTTGTCCGGAATGTCCTGCAACAACTAGCGGAATTTGATGTTTTGGCTTCGGGTATACCGCAACACCTTTATTTAAAAATGGATATATAGTCGATAAATCGCTGTTGGTTTTCCATGCTTCTTGCATAATATTAAGATGATCTCTAAACAATTTTGGTCGCTCTTGATAATCTATGCCATACATAGGAAACTCAACAGGTCTATCACCCAAACCCAAGCCTAAAATAAGTCGGCTATCACTTAGATGTTCTATAGTAGCAGTTGCTTTTGCTAGTTTTATAGGTTGATGTAATGGTGAAACTATTGCAGCTGTACCTAACAACATATTTTTAGTTGCGGCAGATAAATATCCTAAATAACTTAAGGTGTCAAATAACTGTGCACCATCACCAAAATTAGGATCGTAAACGGGTACTTCTCTAATCCAAACTGCAGCAAAACCAGCCTTATCAATTTGTTTAACGTACTGTAAATGCTTGTTTATATCTGGCACGCCAAATGGTCTACCGTCTTCCTTTCGTTTTTTATCGCCTTCTAAAGACCAATCGTTATCTAAAGGAAACTCAATACCTAGTGTCATTTTGCCTGGTGTGTAGAGTTTATCAAAATTTTTCATAGCATTTTTTTTGAATTCAATAACATCAGGTAACTATACAGCTACCTGATGTTGTTTTATTAAGCATTCCAGATACTGTCTGCGGTATACGGACCGTTTTCAACTTCCCAAAATGTACCATCTATAAAACGATGATTTTTATCTAAAGCTTCAATACGTTTAATATCGTCTTCATTCAATTCAAAATGAATGGTGTCAAAGTTTTCTTGTAGACGTTTTGGGTTAACCGATTTTGGTATGACTGAAACACCACGTTGTATATCCCAAGCCAAAAGTACTTGTGCGGCAGTCATGCTATTAGCAGTTGCGATGTCGTTAATAGTCTTGTTTTTCAACAAAATTAATTCGTCATCATCATTTGCACCAGAACCAATTGGTGCATAAGCTGTCATGTGAATGCGATGTGTTTTAGCAAATTCTAACAGTTCGTTTTGTTGTAAAAACGGATGCACTTCTACCTGAAGCATTTCTGGTAAATGTTTAGCATGATCAATAATATTTATCAAATCATTTTGGTTGAAATTACTCATCCCAATATGCTTGGTTAAGCCTTGCTCTAAAGCATCTTCCATACCTTTCCATGTGTCCGTAAGAGGTTTGTCTTCAAGCGGAATAAATTCTTCTGCTGTTTTAGGAAACTCGACACCTTTTTTAAAGGCAACTGGCCAATGGATGAGATATAAATCTAAATACTCTAACTGTAAATCGTTTAAGGTGTTTTGTAACGCAGGAATAACGTTTTCTCTTCCATGAGAATCGCTCCATAATTTTGAAGTAATCCATAAGTCTTCACGTGTAACAATACCTTCTTTAATGGCATCTGCAATCGCGTTTCCCACTTCTTTTTCGTTACCATATACTGAAGCACAATCAATATGTCTATATCCAATTTTTATAGCTTCGTATACAGACGTGTACACTTCATTAGGTTCTGATCTAAAGGTACCAAGACCTAAGATTGGAATTTCGTCGTTATTTCTAAATTGTAAAGTTTTCATTGTTCTAAAGTTTTTCTTTTTTGTATAAAATCAAAGTGATTAAAAAGCCGACTATTACTAATATGCTTCCAACCCAAGGTGTTGCGCCAACACCAAGCGAAGATTCAACAATAAGTCCACCAACATAAGCGCCAATTGCAATACCTACATTAAAGGCTGCTATATTTAAAGCAGATGAAACATCTTCGGTACCTGGTAAATATTTTTCAGACATTTTTACCACATACAATTGTAAAGCAGGCACATTAGAAAAAGCTAATATGCCCATAAAAAATAGTGTAACAACCGACCATATTTGGCTAGATGCTGTAAAATAAAGTATAAATAATACTATAGCTTGTAAGGCAAACATCACCATTAAGGCTTTTCCTGGCTTTTTGTTAGATACTTTACCACCAATAACATTTCCTAACGCTATTGCGATACCGTAAACTAGTAATAAAATACTCGTCATATTTCCTGAAAAACCAGTAACTTCTTCTAATAATGGTGCTAAATAAGTAAAGGTTACAAAAGTACCACCATAACCTAAAGCTGTGATAGCAAGCACAAGTAAAATAGAACGATTTTTAAGTACTTTTAACTGATCTACAATACGAAGTGGTTTTGATGTTTTAATCGACGCTGGTACCAATAAGTAACTTGCTACTGCACCAATAATTCCTAAAATAGCAACACTTATAAAGGTGGCACGCCATCCAATATTTTGACCTATATAGGTTCCTAATGGTACACCTGTAACGATTGCTACAGTTAAACCAGCAAACATTATAGAAATAGCAGAAGCACGTTTATCTTCCGGTACTAAACTAGCCGCAATAGTTGAGCCTATTGAAAAGAACACACCATGCGCAAAACCTGTTAAGATTCTTGCTAAAATTAGTAAGATAAAACTTGGTGCAATAGCTGCCAATCCGTTACCAATTATAAACAATAGCATTATAGCAATTAGCAGACGTTTTCTTGCTATTTGACTTGTTAAAGCGGTTAATACTGGCGCACCAATTGCAACACCAACTGCGTATAAACTGACTAATAAACCTGCAGAGGATATTGAGGTGTTTAAATCGTTTGCTACTGTTGGCAGTAAGCCAACAATAACAAACTCTGTAGTTCCTATACCAAATGCACTAATGGTTAATGCCCATAATGCTGCTGGTAAACTTTTACGTTTAGATTTAGCTTTTAGAGTTGCTGTTTGCGTTTTCATTTTTAGTGTTTATCCTCTAAAAGTTCTACAATTTTTTCTGCTGTTAATTTTGCAGAAGCAGGATTTTGACCTGTTACTAAACGTTCATCTACGCTTACTTTTTCCTGCCACATAGCTGCTTTATCTACAGTCGCACCACGTTCAATAAGTTTATCTTCTAATAAAAATGGCACCACGTTTTCTAATTTTACATTAGCTTCTTCTTCATTAGTAAATACGCTTACCGTTTTACCTTCAACTAAATAATTACCATTAGATAATTTAATATTTACTAAAGCCGAAGGACCATGACAAACAGCTGCTACAACACCGTCGTTTTCATAAATTTTTGCAGCAATTTTTGCTAGCTTTTTATTGTTTGGAAAATCCCACATTGTGCCATGTCCGCCAGCATAATAAATGGCATCGTAATCTTTAGCTTTTACTTTTGAAACTTTTAATGTGTTTTGAAGTTTATTCTGAAATGTTGAATCATTCCAATATTTATTATTCACTTCATCTTTAAGATCGAAACCATCTACTGGTGGATTGCCGCCTTCTGGACTTACTAAGGTTATTTCATAATTATTAGCTTCAAAAACCTCGTAAGCATGGGTAACTTCACTTAAATAATAACCAGTGTCTTTACCTGTATCACCTAATTCTTGATGACTAGATAGCACCATTAATACGCTTGGTTTGTCTTGTTGTGTTTGTGCTATTAAGGCAATGCTAAAAAGCAAAGCGATTGCTGAGAAATAAAATTTTGTTTTCATTGTTTTGTTTTTTGTTTTAAAATTCTGGTACAAAATTCAATGAAAAGCACTACTTGTGCGAGGATGTATGTCACGATTTTAAAGTGATGTATGGCAACAAAAAAATGTGATGTAAATCACTTTTTTAACCTTTAAAGCGACTCAAGGTTTCTCTAGATACACCTAAATAGGCTGCAATCAGCTTTTTAGGTATGCGCTGTACTAATTTTGGCAGTTTAAATAATAAAGCGTCGTAACGTTCTTCGGCAGTTTGTGTTAATAAAGACAGGATACGTTGCTGCAAACCAATAAATCCGTAATTAGATTTTATTCGGAAGAAATTTGCCATAGCAGGTATTTTTTTACAAATGGTTTCACGACTTTCTAAAGACAAACAGAAAAACTCAGAATCTTCAATACAATCTACAAAAATTGTGGCAGGTATTTGATGCTGAAATGCGTAGTAGTCGCTAACCCAATAGTCTTCCATAGCAAACTGAAGAATGTGCTCGCTACCTTTTTCATCTACAGCATAAGATTTTATTAGTCCGTTGATAATCCAAAATTCGCAATCTACAGGTTGTCCTGTTTGAATTAAAAACTGATGCTTTTTAAGTTTTTTATGTTCAAAATGAGGTACTATAAAATTCCACTCTTCATCTGTAAGTGTTACAATTTCTTCAAAGTGTTGCCTTAAGAGTTGGTATTTGTCTAGCATGCTGCAAAAATAGAAATTATAAAGTTAGAATTCTATACGCTTCAAATTCAATTTCCTGATAGTTTTCTTACGCCCATTGGCTCAAACTTTTTTAAAATTGGTTTCCACTTATTTAATATAACGTTCATGGTGTGAACTAAAGAACATACATTTGGATTACCCTGCAAGAGGCGAAATGTTATAAATTTGTAATATGAATTACACCGAAAAAACATATTACTACGACTACGACAGTCCTGTCATAAAAGATATTATAAAAAACGTCGAACATTTAACTTGTCAGCAAGAGATTATAGAACAATTGTATCTAAAGGTTAGAGATGGTTGGCGTTATTTACCTTTTAATATTGGTTTAACAAAAGCACATTTTAAAGCCAGTAATATTGCAAAAAAACCAGATGGACATTGCATAGACAAAGCCATTTTATACATTGCATGCTTACGCGCTTTTAATATTCCTGCAAGGTTGCATTTGGCTAAAGTATCTAACCATATTGCTACTGAGCGTTTAGAAAAAGTGATTGGAACTAACGAGCTTGCACCTCATGGTTTGGTGGATGTATTTTATAATGGCAGATGGGTTAAATGTTCGCCTGCGTTTAATAAAGAACTATGTGCTATTTATAATGTAGATGTTTTAGATTTTAATGGAACCGAAGATGCTGTGATGCAAGAATACAATAAAGACGACCATAAATTTATGACCTACATTGAAGATTATGGTCATTTTGAAGATGTGCCATTAGAATTTATAAAGGACACATTTAAATCAAATTATCCTAGTCTTTATGAAAGATTTAAAGGTCAGGATCATATTAAAATATAAGAATGGTTTGCAATCAGAACTAAGTCAAATACAAGCCTTTTTAAACTTTTTATAAAAATTATTCATTCTGTAATTACACAATTTACATCCAAATCATAATAATTTGTTCCAGAATATTTCTTAAAAAAGAAAACTCGCGAATGTTTTCTAGTATAAAAAGTTAAAAAACATTTTCAAAAAAAGATTTAAACAGTGTAAAAACTTATATTCGCGCCCATTATGTGGATGTATTTAGGGCTATTAGCTGCACTTTTTTTAGGTTTACACAACTTGTGTAAAAAACATGCGGTACGCGGTAACGAATCTTTCCCTGTACTACTAGGTACGGTAACTTTCGGATTTATATTTATTGCCACTTTCTATGTATTATCTGTTTTTTATCCAGAGTATGCACAGCAACATGGCTATAATTTTCAAAATATATCTTGGTCTCAACACGGGTTTATAGTAATAAAGTCTTTAATTATGGCTGGATCATGGCTTCTAGCCTATCAAGCTTTAAAACATTTACCAATTACTATTGTAACACCAATTAGGTCTGCTGGTCCTTTTTTTACGTTTATTGGTGCAATTTTTATATATAAAGAAGCACCTAATGCTTATCAATGGGTTGGTTTTTTTCTTATCATTTTTTCGGTACTTCTTTATTCTAAAATAGGAAAAAAGGAAGGTATTGTTTTTAAGAAAAACAAATACATTTTCGCTATTATTGGTGCCACATTTTTAGGTGCTAGTAGCGGTTTATATGATAAATTTTTAATTCAGAGTTTAAATTTAAATCCACAAACATTACAATTTTGGTTTTGCTTTTACACCATTATTATTTTAATATTAATCTTAAGCATAACTTGGTTTCCTTATAAGCATAAACGAGCTGCTTTTAAATTTAGGTGGAGCATAATTGCTGTTGGTATTTTACTTCAAGCTGCAGATTATTTCTATTTTAAAGCTCTACAAGATCCAGAAGCATTAATTATGATTCTTTCTGCAATAAAACGAAGCCAAATTTTGATTGCTGTTTTGGTAGGAGGCATCATTTTTAAAGAACAAAATAAGCGAAAAAAACTAGTGCCTCTTTTTGGGATTTTACTTGGTGTATTTTTAATATTATATGCTTAAAGGTTATTTTATTAATTATTCTAGAAGTTAGTTAAAAATAATCATTTTAGTTGCATATTCTAAACACTATAACAGGATTAAGAGATCTTACATTTTAACTTTAATTAGATTACAAAAAAGTTTTAACACTTTAATTTATAGCAATTTAGAATATTTCTATGTAAAATTATTTAAGAAAAGCTTAATCTTTTTCAATAACATTAGTAACTTACGTAAGTCTAAACTTAGATTAATTGTTAAGGACAAATTATTTTCAATTACACAAACCACTGTGAGCTTTTTAAATCAAAAGATATTCAACAAAATATCTATTATAAACATATTTATAATAGTTTGTTTTATGGCCTCTATTTTTTTAAGTCTATTTAAAGAAAAAGACTCTTTAATTTACACTTTACCCTTAACAGTTATATGTTTATTAATTAAATATATTTCTGTTAAAAACACTAAAACACACATGCTTTATGAACTAAGTTTAGTTTGTGTTATAATTGCTGATGTATTGATTTTTTCTAATTTTAAAACCAATTTTATCTACATAACCCTTTTAAATGGATTGTTTTTACTATGTAATCTAGCTGTTTTAAAACGCTATTTACATGAGCAGAAAATAAAAAAAATTTTAACGCCTTCTGTTTTAATTAGTGTTGCGCTTGTGGCTTATGTGTTTTTTTATGTGCTTCGATTACTAATTGAAACATTACCCAACAACCAAGTATTTTTTGCGTTTTGTACAATGTCTTTTTTTGCAGCTTTTTTTATAGTTATAGCTCTTATTTATTTAAGTCAATTATACCAAAATGGACTAATTTTACTAATTGCAGGTATTTCTTATTTCTTTCAAATGTTTTTTAGTTTGATTAATGAATTTTTACATTATGACAAGATATTTACAACTCTTATTGTAATAAGTCATATAGTCGCTTTGTTTTTACTTACTAAATTTATTTCTGTTACAAAGCCTACAGATACTCAAATCTCTATTGATTAACTTGAAACCAAAATGGTTTATTTCCTGACGTATCAGTGTTTTTTGTATAAATAATACATCCAATCTTTAACTGGCTATATAATTTTAACAAGATCATTAGCTTATTTGTTCACTCCTAGATAGTAGATAGGAATAATTACCTTATAAATATTTAACGTAAACTTATGCCATATACTCTATTAATATAATTAGCAAGTTTTCCTTGTGTAATGGCTTCGTCTGTTAATTTATAAGTAATTTTATTATGTTTTTCTTCGATAAGCAATTAGGTGTAAGCTATTGCTTAAGCTGCTCTACTAGTGTAAGTACACTTGCTTTTTTCCGGCAGAATTTCGTGTTTCACCGTCTTTAATATAGATAAATATGTTCCTAAAAATGTCAAATATTAAACCTACTTCTATAGCAAATTTATTGCACTTTCAATTTGCAATTGCGCCATATCTAGTATTGCATCGTTTTTAGGTTTAATAATTGATAGTTCTGTGCACGCCAAAACAATGGTGTGTTTTAATGCGTATGTATTACATAAATTGAAGTACGAATCCATTAAATCATCGGTTTCGGTATGATTGTAAATAGCTTGTCTTACAGTATCAATAAGCTTCATTTCTGATGCATTAGGTACTAAAACATCTATATTATGAGCATTTAAAGCGTCTTTTATATAATTTGAAGACATGGTATATATAGAACCAAACACTACAACTTTATTTAATTGTTTAGCCTTAATAGCATTTATTGTTAAATGAATAGGATGAATAATTTGTTGTGGAATTAACATCTCATCTAGCGTTTCATGAAGTGTAATATTAGGAATTAATACATGTGAAGCTTTAAATGATTGGATGGCTGAAAATGATGGTTGTAATACGTCTTTTAGAGCTTTTGAAGGTTTAGGAAGTAATGTGTTTATTGCATGAAAGTTAACGTTATACAGTACCAACGGACAGGTACTATAACCACCAAACTTGGCATTATATTCTTTATTAAGCGATTGTAAATAAAAGGCTGTAGACCGACTTCCTAATCCTAAAACCACTAGTGTATTATTACTCATAACTAATGGCGTTTTAAGATATAATCTGCAAAATAAGCTTTGCTGTCTAAAATTTTATCTTCTATTGTAAAATCGGTATTTGCAATAACACTATGAATTAATTTATCATTATACTTTCTTGAAATTTCGGTGTGAATTTTTTCACCTTCATCAAAATCAAACGTAGCATTCATAGCTTTAATGCTTACTGTTTGCGCTTTTGTGCTTAAAATATAGCTTTCAGCAATACCTTTAACGGCATCATATTTTGGAAGATGTTCAAAATTATCTAAATTAAAATTGGCTTCTAACTCGTTGTTAATTCGCTCTAAAATATTTAAATTGAATTGTGCTGTAATGCCTTTAGAATCGTTATAAGCTGGTAATACGATATCTTCAGATTTTATTAAATCTACACCCAATAAAAGCATATCATTTTTTTGAAGGTTAGCACTTAAATTATAAATGAATTGTTGCGCTATTACATCATCCATATTGCCAATATTAGAACCTAAAAACAAAATAACCTTTGGTTTATTATTGTGTTTTAATGATGCCAAAACCTCAAAATAATCACCTTGTTTTGGTGTTACAGCTACATTTGGTAAAGTTTTATTTAAATCTTTTT
Source organism: Mesoflavibacter sp. (assembly GCF_964226795.1). Lineage (NCBI taxonomy): Bacteria > Pseudomonadati > Bacteroidota > Flavobacteriia > Flavobacteriales > Flavobacteriaceae > Mesoflavibacter > Mesoflavibacter sp. The sequence goes on along the minus strand of NZ_CAXQQP010000010.1, from coordinate 219,104 downwards.
GTAATAACTGTAATGCATTTGCCGAAATATCTATAGGTATATATTCAAAATTAAAATGCTGATCTATCAAAGCTTTAAGCAAATGTTTGGTTTTTAACCCATCGCCAGCACCAAGTTCAATAAGTTCAAAATGGATATTGGTTTTTAACTGCAAAGCCTCAATTAAAGCGTTTGTTTTGTTTTGAAAAATTTCTAACTCGCATCGTGTTAAATAGTACTCTGGCAAGTTCATTATTTCTACAAAAAGCGCATCGCCTTTTTTATCATAAAAGTATTTTGAAGGCAATGTTTTAAGAGGTTGCTCTAAACCTTTCCTAACGTCTTCTTTAAATGTATTTGTCATCTATTTTACAAGTCTAATTCCTGTGTATTGCCAGCGTTGTGCTGGATTAAAAAAATTGCGATACGTTGGTCTGCTATGGTTTTTAGACGTTGCAACAGAAGCACCTCTTAACACCATTTTACTGCTCATAAATTTTCCGTTATACTCACCTACTGCCCCATTTTCTTTTACAAAGTTTGGGTATGGTAAATAAGCGCTATTTGTCCATTCCCAGCGTTTTCCCCAATCAAATTTTCGTGATGCAATTTCCCATTCAAATTCTGTAGGCAATCGCATACCTTTCCATTCTGCAAACGCTTGCGCTTCAAAAAAACTAACATGACTTACTAGTGCTAACGGATCTACCTTTTGCAATCCAGCTAAGGTATATTGGTACCATTCATCATCTTTTTTATGCCAATATAAAGGTGCTTTAATGTTGTTTTGGTTTACCCATGTCCAACCTTCATCTAACCAAAGATTAAAATCTGAATACGCACCAGAATTCATAAATTCTAAATACTCACCATTTGTCACCAAATGGGTATGTATTTCAAAATCATTTAAGTGTACTTGATGCACGCCTAATTCATTATCATAACAAAAATCATCACCTTGATAACCAACGGTATAATTACCTGCGTTTATGGATACCAATGCATCATCTGTATTGTAGTCTTTCACTAAATTATAGTCGGAATTAAACACAGGAAATAACGGATTATGACCCAGCATGTATTTAACATCGGTTAACAAAAGTTCTTGATGTTGTTGCTCATGATTTAAACCAAGCGTAACCAAGTCTAACAGTCTTTTATTGGTTGTAGCGTTTAAAAGTGTCATCATGTGTTTATCTACATAACTTCTGTATTCAAACACTTTATCAATACTTGGTCTAGACATATTGCCTCTGTTGGCTTGCAAAATACGAGAGCCAACATTATTGTAATAACTATTGAACAAAAAGTTGAAATCATCATCAAACACCTTATAATTTTTACTGTATATGTTTAGAATAAATGTTTCAAAAAACCAAGTAGTATGTGCTAAATGCCATTTTGCTGGACTTGCAAATTGTACCACTTGAATTGAAAAATCTTCAATAGTTAAATGTTTGCAAAAAGAGAGTGTTTCTTGCCGTATTTGCTGATATTTTGTGCTTAATGTCATTATTCTAATCCTTTTTTTAACGGATTCCAAAACGGTTTAATTTTTAACTGTTTTGCGCTGTAACCTAATTCTTTCTTAAGATACTGATTTAAAATTAAACAAACTCTGCTAGTTGCTTACTTTCGCCTTCGGTATAGTACACAATCATATTAAAAGCGACTTGATGTGCTTTTTCTGGGTGATGGTCTTTAACCAAATCTTTACGAGTGGCTAAACTTTCAATGGTAAGAATCTCTATACCAGAATTATTTGGCTTTTTTGCATTAAACTCAATATTTGGGATATCTTTTGGCATCAATTATTTCCACCAATTTTTTGTTGTAAAGCTGCTATCTTTAATATATATTTCTTCACCAATTTTAGGTGTTACCACATTTAATTTTTTTGTTTTTGCTGTTGCTGTAAATCGCTCTACAGGATCTGTCCAAGTATGCATTGCAAGTTTAAATGCGCCCCAATGTATTGGCATTACTTTTTTCGCATTTACATCAATTCCGGCTTGTACCGTTTCTTCAGGAAACATATGTATGTCTGGCCACATTTCGTTGTACTGACCGCATTCTATCATGGCGAAGTCAAACGGACCGTACTTCTCGCCTATTTCTTTAAAATGATCGGCATAACCACTATCGCCACTAAAGAAAATATTGTCATTTTTGGATTGAATTACCCACGACGACCATAATGTTTTTGCCCTATCGGATAATCCGCGACCAGAAAAATGTTGCGCTGGTGTACATACAAATTTTAAATCATTAAACGTGGTTTCTTGCCACCAGTCGAGTTCTGTAATTTTGTTTTTATCAACGTTCCATTCAAGTAAATGTGCACCAACGCCAAGTGGCATATAAAAGTGACCAACTTTATCTTTTAAAGCCTTTATCGATTCGTAATCTAAATGATCGTAATGATCGTGAGAAATTAGTACGGCATCAATTTTTGGTAATTGTCCAATTGTAATTGGCAATTCTTCAGAAAAACGCTTACTTCCTAAAGTTGGATGTGGCGCAGGAACACTGCTTAACATCGGGTCTATCAAAATAGTTTTACCTTGAGTTTGCAGTAAAAATGTTGAATGCCCAAACCAAACTAACCGTGTATCACCTTTGTAATTAGCAATATTTAAAGAATCAATTTTTATTGAAGGTAAATCGTGTTCTGGTTTTGTATTTGGCTGACTTTTAAAAAAGCCCATTAACGCTTTACCCATATCTTTTAAACTCATATCGAGTTTAACATCTTTGGTGTTTTTAAATACACCATCCTTATAATTTTTTGAAGTTTTATAACTTTCAATTGCTTCTTTAGATGGTTTTCCTCCAAATTGAGGACTAAATTGTACAAATAACACCACAATCAATGCGATTGCAGCAACAACTATTACGATGCTTAACACCATTCGTTTTAAAAATTTTAAAAGTTTACACTTCATTAGATTTTTCTAATTGCTTTCTAATATGTTCGCTATCCCAATGATTATCGTAGGCTACAATGCCTCGTTTAAAGTCATCTTCAAGCAATTTTTCTTGCTGTTCTATTTCTTTTCTCGCCATAAACACATAGTCTTCTTCCCGTTTAGGCTCAGAAGCTAACCGCCTTAAACTAGCTTCATCATACTTAATAAAATTCTGTACTTGACGGTTTAAAGTATATTTTCTAAAGCCTAGTTTATTAAGTGCATCACTCGCCAACGCTAAAGATGTATCTAAAGTTTCGCGGTAAATATTAGTTACATCAAGATTTAATAACTCGTAAGCGTCGTAACGGTTTTTAGTACGAACCAACATCTCAACATGCGGATATTTTTCTTTTATAATTTTACTGATGGCTTTGGCTACAGAAACTTTGTTTGTGGCAAAAATAAGTAATTTAGCTTCTGCAATTCCTGCGGATTCTAACAAATCTTCGCGTGTGGCATCACCATAATACACTTCAAATCCCATTTTACGAAGGAAATCGACACGGTTAGAATCGAAATCTAAAATGGTGGCTTCTACGCCATGAGAACGCAAAAATCTGCCAACCGTACTACCAAAATGTCCAAAACCAACTAATATTACTTTTTGCGATTTAGCGATATGATCCATTGGTCGTTTTATAGATTCTTTAGTACCTACTTTTGGAAGAATTAACCGCTCATTGATTACTGCTAAAATTGGTGTTAACGACATAGATACTGCAGTTATTACTAGCATCATATCCATTTGTTCTTGCTCTAAAATATTAAGCTGAAAGGCGAACGATAACAATACAAATGCAAACTCACCTACTTGAGCTAAACTAAAAGTTAGCAGCACATTTTGATCGAGTTTTAATTTGAAAATACGCCCTGTAATAAATAATACCAACGCTTTTATGGCAACAATAGCGAGTAAAATACCGCCAATTGTTAACGGGCTATTCGCAATCACCACAAAATTAATAGAGGCACCAACCGCCATAAAAAAGAGACCGAGTAGAAGGTTTTTAAACGGTTCTAACGTGCTTTCTAATTCGTGTTTAAACTCGCTTGTAGATAATACCACACCACCTAAAAAGGCACCTAATGCAGGGCTTAAGCCTACAAATTCCATTAAATATGAAATCCCAAATACTATTAAAAATGCAGCCGCAATTAACAACTCTCTAACACCTGTTTGTGCTACTTTACGTAGCATTGGAACCACTATAAAACGACCAGCCAAAACAATAAGGACTACCGATAAAATAATAGCTAAAGTTTGTAATCCTATAGGTAAACTTTGAATTAAACTTGATGCCGAATGTGACGCCTCATTACTCGCTTGTTCCGAAGTGTTACTTAATAAAGGTAAAGCACCAATCATAAATATGACGATGATATCTTGAAATAATAAGATGGAAAACGAGCTTGAACCAAAGGTGGTATTCATTAATCCTTTTTCCTTTATAGTTTGCAAAGCAATTGCGGTTGATGACAGTGCTACAGCCATACCAATAGCGAGTGCAACCTGCCATTCGTAACCTAAAAATGAAAAGAACACATAAGTTAGACCAACTGTTAATGCCACTTGTATACCACCCATACCAAGTATGGATTTTCGCATGTTCCAGAAATTTTTTGGTTCAATTTCTAGACCAATTAAAAACAGCATTACTACAACGCCAAACTCTGCAAAGTGTAAAATATCTTCGCCTTCTTCACCAATAAACCCGAACACATAAGGACCTATTAAAACACCTGCCAGCAAATACCCAATGACTGAGCTTAATCCCAATCGCTTTGCTATCGATACACAAATAATGGCACCAGCAAGAAAAACAATCGCTTCAAATAATAAACTTCCAGACATACGTTACGCGTTTAAAATTTCTAAATCATTAAGAAAAGAACAATTGGATAGCTGCGTTGCATTAAAATCGCCTTGCAACAAATCAATTAATTGTTCGTATTGGTTGGCGTAATCCAATAAATCTTCTTCAGATAAATGATGCGTACCCATAACAGCAAAAGGTGGTAAATAGTTCATTCCACACAATGTAGCAGTTTGTTCAAAAGGTCTTAAAAATTCATTAATGGTGTAGGTATTATAGCCTTCTGTACAATACACTTCGCGAGATCCTCCAGTAGTAATAACATTAAAAACGGTTTTATTTTGCAGTACTTTTCCGTGTGGACCGTATGCCCAATTAAACTCTAGAACTAAATCTTTCCATTGCTTTAAAATGGCTGGACTACTGTACCAATACAACGGATGATGCCAAATAACAATATCGTGTTGAAGTAATAACTCTTGTTCTTGTTGCACATTAATATGAAAGTTAGGATAATGCTCATACAAATCGTGAAATGTTACGTGCGCCTTATCTTTTAATCGGTCGATGAGTGTTGCATTGACTCTTGATTTTTCAAATTTGGGATGTGCGAAAAGAATGAGTACTTTTTTCATTGGCTATTTTGGTTGACTTTTAAACTTTAGTTGCTAACTATCCTTTCTGTTAAAGTTACTAATAATTTCACTTTGTCTTCAGCATACGCATCAGGATGCGCATTATTGTAACTTCCTCTGTCATTGTCAAAATATGTGCCTGATTGGCTTTTATGACGTTCTGACATCATATTAATTTGATAGTGTTATAAAAAAAAAGCCACACAGAATGTGTTTTACATTTGGTGGCTTTTTCTGCTATTAATCAATCAAACTAAACTTAAAATCTATCTGTAAGGAACACCATTTACAATAGGTTTAAACCTAAAAATATAAAACGGTGTAGATGATTTATCCTTTCCATTGTTAAAAACAGCGCCATTATTAACCTGTGTTGCAGAAACGTACATATAACCATCGACATGATTGTAACTTACACCATCTGGCCAAACCATATTTTTATGTTTTGCAATGGTTTTTACACTTTTATCTTTTGCAGAAACCACTGCTACACTTTGTTTTTCAAGCGCTGTTAGATAAATATTTCCATCCATATCAATACTCATTCCGCCATTGTTAGGTTTTTTAGAATAAGTTTCAATTTTAGTATCTAAATCGGCATCAGTATAAGTTTCATTTACTAAATCTGAAGTTTTAATTCTGTAGATTTTTGTTCCGTTTAACGGACCGTAATAAATATATTCAAAATCTTTATCGGCAGTAATTCCATCATTACCAACCAACAAATCGTTTCCGTTTACTGCCAAATGTTTACCATTAATAACCGTTGGTGTATTTTCTGGTTTGGTAGTTCGCGAACCTTCAAGAACACGACGTGTTTTTCCGGTTTTCATATTTACAATTATAAAAGCCGCTTTGCTTCCGTCGCCACCATTACCAATACCTTCGTCTGCAATTATAAAATAACCATTTTTAGTATCGACTACCATATCATTTGGCTGAGCAATTTCTGGAACAGACGATTTTGGCAGGTAGTAAATACGCTCTAAACTGTTAGTTTTAGTATTCCAACCCACAATTTTTGGCGTTACGTTGTTGCGTTGTGCCATATCTAGCATCCAAATAATGCCGTTTTCATCATTACGAATCCCCAAAACATTACTTAAATAATTATCGTCGGTATCGCGTGGTGTATTCCACGCTTTGTTTGGAAACGGTTTACTTTCTTTGGTTTTTACATCCATTATCATCACGCGATTTTCGGGTGCAAAAAAAGGATGATGGCTATAAACCAAATTGCCATTATTGGTAAACGTAATATTACCAACTGCCTGATTTGTTGTGGCAAATACTTCTGCTTCTTGCGCTTGGGTATTTAATTGAAATAAACCAAAACAAACAAGCATATTTTTAATGAATTTCATTGCTATTTTATTTTGAATTTACCATTAGAACGGATGTAAATAACCGTTTCTGTTTCTGTAGTTAAACGTGGTGAAGCGTCATATTCTGCACCAAAATAAGAACCTGGTTCCAACACGTTTTTAGCATCCTTTTTAGAAAATTGATGCGTTACTTTACCAGAAATAACCACAGCTCTAAAGTTTGGACTTAAGTTTTTAATTTTACCCTTGAAACCAGCTGGTAATTTTAAAAGAGTAGCACGCAGTTGATTTTTTTCGTGACTTCCCCATAAAAAAGCAGTTTCAACATTACTTTTTTCTGAAATCCATTCAATATCATTAGCGTTTAACCAAACTAAATTTGTTTTATCAACGTTCACTGGTTTTTCGCCATTATCAAACGCTTCCAATGTTGGTTTTACTAAATACGGTCCTTCTTGAATATCTAAAAACGCCATATTATCTTCGGCATCAGCAGCTGTAATATGTGCTTCACCAGCAGGTTGTTGCCAATATGAACCAGCTGGCAACCATTGTTTTTCGGCATTTTCATCATCATTATGCAACAAACCTTTAATTACGACACCACGATAGGTAATGTTGTGAATATGTGGTGGTGATGAAAATCCTTTTTTAAATTTCACTAAAAAACCTGCAGGCTCGTTTTTTGTACGGTCTCCCCAAAGTTTTCCTGCTGCAGGACTTTTATCGCCTCGTAATGGATTTAACCAACCCCATTCTACATTGTCTGCAGTAACGACTTCGTTTTTAGATTTTCTAACATCTGTTGTTGGTGTTTGGGCAAAAGCCGTAACACTTAATAACAGCGTTACTAATGTTGTTGTGATTGATTTCATAGTTTTTGTTTTATTGATTAAAAACGAAAATATTTCGTTTTAAAAATTATTATTTTTCTTTTGTTTTCTTAAGATATGCTGGTAATTCTTTGCTTAGCCAATCTTGACGAACAGGCACATGCACATCTAAATCTACCGTTTCTTCTAACGCCCAAAATTCATGTGGTACATTTTCTGGGAATACAATAACTTCTCCTGCCCCTACTTCTACAAAGGTTTCTTTGCCATCAATTATGGTTTTAATTTTCACCTTACCAGACATAATATATGTTATCTGTTCATTTGGGTGTTGGTGCCAAGGAATATGCGCGCCTTTTTCAAGATTAAAAATGGTCATTTGTCCTTTTTCACCGTGAAACCACTTGCGTTTTATGCCTTTACCAATAGTTTCTGATTGCATTTCATCAAAATTGAAATGTTGTACTTTTGATGTGGCTACAGAATCTATGGTTGTTACTTGTGCGTTTGCTTCAATTCCTATAAAACAAATAAAAAGCAATACTATTGAAACTATTATTTTATTCTTCATTCTTCTGAAATTAACTGACTTATTGAGTCTAAAACCCTTCTAAAACTATTTTACTTTTTTACTACTGAAATATCAAGTTGAACATCTTTTAGTGATTTTTTAATACCCATTAGTAAAAACTAATTGTTCTTTACAACTAACATCTAGCTTAAACGTTTTTAGAAATTATATTTCAGTAAAAATTTCGCTTTCTGGTAATCTAGATTTTGGTGTTTTATCTGTAGAATTAAAATCAGATTCTGCTCTGTAACCTATAGAAACGGCAACTAAAGCTGTGAAGCCTTTTTCTCTTAAACCAAATTCTTCATCTAAAGCTTTTACATCAATTCCTTCCATAGGTGTAGCATCAATTCCTAAACTCGCAACACCCAACAAAAAGCTACCTATGTTAAGATATACTTGCTTTTCCATCCAATGATTTAAATCTTTTAAATCATATTTATGTATGTCTGCAAATGTTTTAACAGCACCTATAAATCCATTTTTTATGTCTTCATTTGGGAATCGTCCATTTTTATCATCTACATCTGCAATGTGTTTGTAATAGTCTTCATCTGCATCTGTTTTTGCACAAAAAAGCACTACAGCTGAAGCATTAGTTACTTTAGGTTCGTTAAAATGGAAAAAACCTTGTGTTCCTTTTGCTATACGTGCTTTTCCTTCTTCAGTTTCAGCAATAATAAAATGCCAAGGTTGTAAGTTTACACTTGACGCACTCAGTCTTAACAAGCTTTTTACTTGATCCATATCTTCTTCAGATATTTTTTTGGTTGGATCAAATTCTTTAGTAGTGTATCTCCAGTTAAGTGTTTCTTTTAAATTCATTTTTAATTGATTCTTGTTATGTTTTATTTTTAACTATCAAAAGTATAGTGACAAAAGTATGTATAGTGATTATTTCTGACAATAACGGTCAAAAAGGATAGTTTAATTTTTTATAGTATAAAAAGACGTAAACTCAACAATATCAATACATTCAACCGAATGTTAAATTTACTATAAAAAGTATAGTTGTAATATTCTTAAGATTTCATTTAAAAAAAATTTAAATCGTTTTTCAACAAAATCAAATATGAATAAATATAATCTAGATCAATTAGTCTTATAAGAAGAAATGACTATTTACTACAACAATTTAATAATGTAATTAATAAATTTGAGATCCATCTATAAGATTAATGGATGCTTTAATGTTGTTTTTTATTTTTTAAAACACATCAAGGGGAATTTAAAATAAAAAAAGCCTGAATATAAATATTCAGGCTTTAGTTTTGTCGGGGTGGCAGGATTCGAACCTGCGACCTCCGCGTCCCAAACGCGGCGCGATAACCGGGCTACGCTACACCCCGAAAATGGTTATCTTTTCAAAACATAAATTTTGTTTTGAGGGTGCAAATATAGTAGTTTTCATCAATTTAAAAACATTTTTTATTATTAAATTGTAAATTCATAAAAAAAAATGAAAATGAAATTCAAATTCGGTCCATTTATTATAATAATTATAGCCTCCTTTTTTGCTTGTGCACAAGACAAAAACCCTATAAACACAAAACATTCATATGAGGTAATTGTAAAAGACCTAAATAACCCATGGGGATTTACTTTTCTTACTGATGGGTCAATACTAATTAATGAAAAAGATGGTCGAATCATTCATTTTAAAAACAATAAGAAGACTGAAATTAAAAATCCACCAAAAGTATATTTAAGAGGTCAAGGTGGATTGTTAGATATTGAGCTACATCCTAATTATAAAAATAACGGATGGATTTATTTTTCTTTTGCTTCTTCTGATGGTGACGAAAATGGAGGAAACACCTCAATAATGCGTGCAAAAATTAAAAACGACAGTTTAATTAATAAAGAAATACTTTATAAAGCTGTACCAAATACTACAAAAGGACAACATTTTGGATCTAGAATTGTCTTTAAAGATGGCTACTTATTTTTTAGCATCGGAGAGCGCGGAGAAAGAGATATCAATCCTCAAGATTTAACTAGAGATGGCGGTAAAATTTATAGGTTAAATGACGACGGAAGTATACCTAAAGATAATCCTTTTGTTGATACTAAAAATGCTAAAACCGCTATTTGGTCCTACGGACACCGTAATCCTCAAGGCTTAAAAATTAACCCTTTTACTAACGAAATTTGGTCTCATGAACATGGACCACGCGGTGGTGACGAGATTAATATCATTAAAAAAGGTGCCAATTACGGCTGGCCAGTTATTACTTACGGTATCAACTATTCTGGAACAACAATTACAGACCAAACCAAAAAAGAAGGCATGCAACAACCTTTACATTATTGGGATCCATCCATTGCTCCTTCTGGTATGTCATTTATTAATAGTGATAAATATGGAGATTGGAAAGGCAGTTTGTTAGTCGGCTCACTTAAATTTCAGTATTTAGATTTATGTACACTTCAAAAAGGAAAAGTCATTAAAGAGCAACGTCTTTTAGATGGTTTAGGTCGTGTAAGATCAGTAGAACAAGGTCCAGATGGTTATATCTATGTTGGCATAGAAAACTTAGGTATTGTAAAATTAAAAAGAGATAAAGAATGAAAAAAATAGGACTAATTCTAATTGCTTCAATATTAATAATAAGCTGCAAATCTTCAGACAAAAAAGCTAACCCAGAATTAAAATCTTCTATTGCCCAAGGAGAAAAAGTATATCAAAATTTCTGTATAAACTGTCATATGGCTAATGGAGAAGGGATTGAAGGCGCATATCCGCCATTAGCAAATTCTGATTATTTAGAAAACAATTTAGAAGCTAGTATAATAGGAATAAAAAACGGTATGAAAGGTAAAATTACTGTAAATGGAAAAACCTACAATAACGTTATGACTCCAATGGGTTTAAATAACCAAGAAGTAGCAGATGTGACTAACTATATTTTAAATAATTGGGGCAACAATAGTGACACTTTAATTACAAGTAAAGAAGTTTCTAAAATACTACTTAAATAAGGTTGTAAATTCTTAAATTTGAACCTTAAAATTAAATAAAAACAATGCTAATTATAGGAATTGCTGGCGGAACAGGCTGCGGTAAAACAACAGTAGTTAATCAAATATTAAACGAATTACCAGAAGGCGAAGTAGGTGTAATATCTCAAGACTCATATTACAAAGACACTACTCACCTATCTTTTGACGAACGTGTTAAAATTAATTTTGATCATCCACGATCAATAGATTTTGAACTTTTAGAGCAACACTTAAAAGAATTAAGAGCTGGTAATGCCATAAACCAACCCGTATATTCTTTTATAAAACATAATCGTACAGGCGATGTTATTGTAACAAAACCTCGTAAAGTAATGATTGTTGAAGGAATTTTAATCCTTTCTCATCCAGAAATTAGAGAGCATTTTGATATCAAAATATTTGTTCATGCAGATAGTGACGAGCGTTTAATAAGACGACTAAAAAGAGATATAAAAGATCGTGGTCGTGATATAGACGAAGTATTATCACGTTACCAAAACACGTTAAAACCAATGCATCAACAATTTATAGAACCAATGAAAGAGTATGCAGATATTATTATACCTAATAACAGATATAATACAGTTGCAGTAGACATAGTAAAAACAATAATTAACGAACGCTTAGTTTGAAATACTTAAAAAACATATACATTTTAACACTTGTTGTTTTTGTAATATGGATGGTGTTTTTTGACACCAATTCGTTAATTATACACAGTCAATATAATTCTGAAATTGACGATCTTGAAGCAGAAAAAGAATACTACAAAAAAGAAATACAAAAAGATAAAAAAGCTATAGAAGAATTGAGTCGTGAAGAAGGTATAGAAACCTTTGCTCGAGAACAATACTACATGAAGCGAGACAATGAAGATATTTATATAATAGAATATCAAGACAGCCTAAAAACTAAAGAAGATGAGTAAAAAACTATTTTCAGATTTTGAACCAGTTTCTGCAAAAGCTTGGAAACAAAAAATACAGGTAGACTTAAAAGGAGCAGACTATAATGACACTTTAGTTTGGCAAACTAACGATGGTATAAATGTAAAACCATTTTACCATCAAGACACTTTAGAAAACACTTTACACATAAAACCACAAACTTGGTCTATTGGTCAAATTATATTTGCTCAAAATGCAGATACAGCTAATAAAAAAGCAATAAATGCAATTGAAAAAGGTGCAGAAACTATAAAATTTATTATTCCTAATAATGAAGTTTCAATTTCAGAATTAATCAATAATATTGATTTACACGCTACAAACATTCAATTAGAGTTATTGTTTTTAGATCAAAACTGGATTTCAAATATTGATCAAAATATAAGTATTCAAGTAGATCCAATTCATCAATTAGTAAAAACTGGTAATTGGTTTTCTAATCTTGATAAAGATCTTACAGCCATTAAAGACACAGTAGCACATACAGGTTGTTTAACAATAAATGCTACAACCTATCAAAACGCTGGTGCAAATAACGTACAACAAATAGCCTACACTGTTTTACATACTAATGAATATTTTAATATCGTAGATGTTTCAACCATAAAAAAGGTGATTTTTAATGTTGCTGTTGGTACAAATTATTTTTTCGAAATTGCAAAATTAAGAGCGCTTAGAGCTTTATTTGACAGTATTGCTTCAGAATATAACATCTCTGCAACATGCGTTATAAACGCAATTCCTTCAAAAAGAAACAAAACTATATACGATTATAATACAAACATGCTTCGTACAACAACAGAATGCATGAGTGCTGTCCTTGGCGGTGCTAATACTGTTTTTAATTTACCATATGATGCAATTTACCATAAAGACAACGCTTTTGGAGAAAGAATAGCACGAAACCAATTATTAGTATTAAAAAACGAAAGCTATTTTAATGCTGTTAACAACCCATCAGATGGTAGTTACTACATAGAAAGTTTAACAAATCAACTTGCAGAAAACAGTCTAGATCTTTTTAAAGACATTGAAGCTAACGGAGGATTATTAAAGCAATTAAAAGAAGGCACTATTCAGAAAAAAATAAAAGAAAGTGCCGCAAAAGAACAACAGCAATTTGATGAACAAAAAATCATTCTTTTAGGTACCAATAAACATCCTAATAAAGAAGATAAAATGAAAAACGATTTAGAGTTATTTCCTTTTGTAAAAACCAATCCTGTTAAGACTTTAATAGAACCTATAATTGAAAAGCGTTTAGCAGAAAAACTAGAACAAGAACGATTAAAAACCGAAGAATAAACAACAAAACTAAAAAAACATGAACACACGTATTTTAAAAACTGTATTTGTATTTTTTATCGTATTAAACTTTAGCTGCAAACAAGATAACACCGAAGCAACGTTAGCAGAGTATAAATATGCAGAAAAACCAGAAACTATTAGCTGTGATCCTGCAAATGATAAGCTATTAAAAGAAGCGTTATATAGCTTTGAAAAAGATATTTTAAACCAATATGACCCAAACGGTAAAAATAAATTAAGAGCATACAGAGCTTTTGTAAATAATGCTATTTCTAATCGTGTAAAACCAGAGAACATGATGTCTTCGCACACAAAAGCTATTTTTGATGTATTAAAAACAAAATCAGATTTATGGCAAGAAGGAGCTTTAAACTATAATAGCGATTTGGTTAAATGTCTATCTCAAAACATGCAAGATCAAAGCTTAAAAACAACCTTTAACGCACTTGTAAGCACCAATAGCATGAATTACAAATTATTTGCTCCTGCATTAAGAAGCAACACATCTTACACCAGAGACGTTTATTTACAAACCTTTATAGCTTTAGATTATTACTACTCTAAGATGTTTGATTTAGATTTTACAAAAATTAATTTAGAATTTAACGACACTAAACAAGAAGCTAATAACAAAATAGATTTTAATAAAACACCTCTTAATCTACCTAAAAAAAATAACGTAAAAAAAGCAGACGATCACGCTGGGCACAATCATTAATATGAACTTAAAAAAAATAACATATTTAATATTAATAAGTCTAGTAATTACCTCTTGCATAAACAATGTTACAGAGGTAAGCAACTGGTTAATGGTAGATAGTTCTAATATAGAAACTATAGAAGGCAGCTACCATAAGCTAGATAAAGATCCTGTTAGAATATACTTACCAAGTGTTTTTAAAAGGAAAAGTGGTGTAGAATTCGAGAAAATTTTAGACAGCATCTCTACAGACAAGAATAGTCTAAAACTTGAATATGCCAGACTAAAACAATTAAGAGAAATAGAAGGTAATTTTTACATCTATTTTGATAAAAGCACATTCTCTACTTACACAATTAACACTTTACCTTACATGCCGCTTCAAAGACAAGACGCAAAATTTTTGTTAGGCATCATAAGTCAGTCAAATAGAGAAAATGAAAACAATCTAGATTTAAAATACACAAAGGTCACTGCTAAATATGATAATTCTGTTGGACCACAAATATTTAAATCTATCTTTAAAGTAGAAGATACTAAGTCAATAGACAATCCGACCTTTTACAATTCTACTTATATAGTTTCTTACAACAACAAAACGGTTTTTATTCAATTAAGCACACCTTTTGAAGCTAACTTTGATCCGTTTTTACAAAAAATGATATTATAATGTCAAGAAAAAATCTTCAACATATAACGCTTAAAACTCAAGAAAACATAAAAGTAGACCAACAAATTTCTACTTTTAATACTGCAGAAGACATTCCTGTAAAATCTACTTACGCTAAGTCAGATACTAAGGATTTAGAACACTTAAATTTTGTTGCAGGAATAGCACCAAATCTTCGCGGACCATACAGCACAATGTATGTACGCAGACCTTGGACCATACGCCAATACGCAGGTTTTAGCACCGCTGAAGAGAGTAATGCATTTTACAGAAGAAATCTTGAAGCTGGTCAAAAAGGTCTATCAGTTGCTTTCGATTTAGCGACGCATCGTGGTTACGATTCTGATCACGAACGTGTAGTTGGAGACGTAGGTAAAGCTGGTGTAGCTATTGATAGTGTTGAAGATATGAAGGTTTTATTTGACCAAATTCCGTTAGATAAAATGTCTGTATCTATGACCATGAATGGTGCTGTGTTACCAATCATGGCATTTTATATAGTTGCAGCCGAAGAACAAGGCGTAAAACCAGAACAATTAGCAGGAACCATTCAAAATGATATTCTAAAGGAATTTATGGTGCGTAACACTTACATTTACCCACCAACACCTTCTATGAAAATCATTTCAGATATTTTTGAATATACTAGTCAGAATATGCCAAAATTTAACAGTATTAGTATTTCTGGTTATCATATGCAAGAAGCTGGCGCGACTTGCGATATCGAATTAGCTTACACGCTGGCAGATGGATTAGAATATATTAGAAAAGGATTAGATGCAGGAATGGATATAGATACTTTTGCTCCAAGATTATCCTTCTTCTGGGCTATTGGTATGAATCATTTTATGGAAATTGCTAAAATGAGAGCTGCAAGAATGCTTTGGGCTAAATTGGTGAAACAATTCAACCCTAAAAATGCTAAATCTTTAGCATTACGTACGCATTGCCAAACAAGTGGATGGAGTCTTACAGAGCAAGATCCTTTTAATAATGTAGCAAGAACAACTATTGAAGCTGCAGCTGCTGCTTTTGGAGGCACACAAAGTTTACATACAAATGCATTAGACGAAGCTATAGCTTTACCAACAGATTTTTCGGCAAGAATTGCACGTAACACGCAGATTTTCTTACAAGAAGAAACACATATCACTAAAACTGTAGATCCTTGGGCAGGTAGTTATTATGTTGAAAAACTAACTCATGATATTGCAGAAAAAGCTTGGGATTTAATACAAGAAGTAGAAGAACTTGGCGGAATGACTAAAGCAATAGAAGCTGGTATACCAAAACTTCGTATTGAAGAAGCTGCTGCGCGTAAACAAGCAAGAATAGATTCTGGTCAAGACATAATAGTTGGAGTAAACAAATACCAATTAAAACAAGAAGATCCTTTACATATTTTAGAAGTAGATAACCAAACGGTAAGACTACAACAAATAGAAAGCATTAATAAAATTAAAGCAACTCGTAATACTGAAAAAGTAAAAGAAGCTTTAAATAATTTAACAAATGCAGCTAAAACAAATCAAGGAAATTTATTAGCTTTAGCAGTAAATTCTGCTAGAGAAAGAGCTACATTAGGAGAAATTAGTGATGCTTTAGAAACTGTATTTGGACGTTATAAAGCAAACATAAAATCATTTTCAGGTGTGTATAGTAAAGAGATTAAAGACGACAGTAGCTTTAAAAAGGCAAGAGCATTAGCAGATACTTTTGCTGAGCAAGAAGGCAGAAGACCTCGTATTATGATTGCTAAAATGGGACAAGATGGTCATGATCGTGGCGCAAAAGTAGTTGCCACAGGTTATGCAGATGTAGGTTTTGACGTAGATATTGGACCTCTATTTCAAACACCTAAAGAAGCAGCAAAACAAGCTGTAGAAAATGATGTGCATATTTTAGGAGTATCTAGCTTGGCAGCAGGACATAAAACCTTGGTTCCGCAGGTTATTGAAGAACTTAAAAAATATGGTCGAGAAGATATTATGGTAATTGTTGGAGGCGTTATCCCAAAACAAGATTATCAATACCTATTTGATGTTGGCGCTGTAGCCGTTTTTGGACCAGGAACAAAAATTAGCGATGCAGCTATTAAAATTTTAGAAATCTTGATAGATTAATTATAAAAAGAGCCACTAAAAAAGTGGCTCTTTTTTTTTATAATAAATTGAAATTCTTTTCGTTAGCATATTGAATAAATTTTCATTTTAACATAAATTTCAACATTTAGTTAAACATAAATTTTATTTTTATAAACCATTCCTTACAAATTATTAATTAAAACAACCAAAAATGAAAAAATCACTATCAATTTTCACAATGGTGTTGTTTGTATTAACAGGTACTATTAAATTAAATGGACAAACTGTTACTAAAACATCACTTAAAACAGATCAAACTAAAAAATTTAATTCTGCAGAAAAAATCCCTTTTAATCCAGAAGTAAAAAAAGGAGTTTTAAGTAACGGCTTAACTTATTATATTAAAAACAACGGTAAACCAGAAAACAAAGTAGAACTTAGACTTGTAGTTAAAGCTGGTTCTATTCTTGAAGATGAAGACCAAAGAGGTTTAGCTCACTTTATGGAGCACATGAACTTTAACGGAACCAAAAATTTTAAAAAAAACGAACTTGTTGATTACCTTCAAAGTATAGGAGTAAAATTTGGTGCTCACTTAAACGCATATACTAGTTTTGACGAAACCGTTTACATGCTTCCAATACCTAGTGATGATCCTGAAAAATTAGAAAAAGGATTTCAAATATTAGAAGATTGGGCTCATAATGCACTATTAACAGAAAAAGATATTGATGAAGAAAGAGGTGTTGTTTTAGAAGAATTTAGATTAGGTCAAGGCGCTGATGAAAGAATGATGCAAAACTACCTACCAAAATTAATGTATGGTTCTAAATATGCAGAAAGGTTACCTATCGGAACAAAAGAAAATCTTGAAAATTTTGACTACGAAAGCTTAAGAAGCTATTATAAAGATTGGTACAGACCAGATTTAATGGCGGTTATAGCTGTAGGAGATATTGATGTAGAAACTTTAGAAAAGAAAATTAAATCACACTTTGGAGGTATAGAAAATCCTAAATCACCTAAACCTAGAGAAATTTTTTACGTTCCAAATCATAACGAAACTTTTGTAGCGATAGAGACCGATAAAGAAGCTTCGTTTTCTCAAGTCAGAGTGCTTTTTAAAGATGAAAGCAACAGTAAAGAAGACGAAACATTAGAAGAGTTTAGACACTCTATTGTAGAATCACTTTTTTCTCAAATGATAAATAATCGTTTAGACGAACTTAGAAATAGTGAAAATCCACCATTTGTTTACGGGTATTCTTTTCATGGAGGTACATGGGCAGACACTAAAGACGCTTATCAATCTTTTGCTATGACAAGTCCAGATGGACAATTAAAAGCATTAAAAGTATTACTTGAAGAAAACGAAAGAGTAAAAAAATACGGCTTTGGCCAAGGTGAATTTGAAAGAGCCAAAAAAGATTTAATCGCTAGATTAGAAAAATCTTTTAAAGACAAAGATAAAACTGAGTCTAACAGAGTTTTAGGAGAATACATAAGAAACTTTTTGGTTAACGAGCCAATGCCAGGTATAGAATGGGAATACAACTTTCATAAAGAACAACTACCTACAATAAAACTAAATGAAGTAAATCAATTAATTTCTGACTATATAAAAGACACAAACAGAGTTGTAGTTTTAACAGGTCCTGATAAAGAAGATATTAAAAAAGTAACAGAAAAAGAAGTAAGAGATTTATTAGAAACCGTTAAAAACGAAGACATAAAACCGTACGAAGACAAAGAAGTAGCTTCTTCTTTAATTACAAATTTACCTCCAAAAGGTTCTATTGTAAAAGAAACACAAAATAACAAATTAGGTACCACTACCCTAACCTTAAGTAACGGCGCAACGGTTACTTACAAAAAAACAGACTTTAAAAACGACGAAATTTTATTTGATGCCTTCAGTTTTGGTGGTAGCTCATTATATTCTGATGAAGATTACTTAGAAACAGTATTTGCTAACAATGGATTAACAGATGCTGGCGTTAATGGATTTAGCAAAGTAGATCTAGGAAAAATGATGTCAGGAAAAATTGTTAGTGTAAGACCAAGAGTTGGCGGTATTACGGAAGAAATTTCAGGATCTTCAACACCAAAAGATTTTGAAGAATTGTTTCAGCTAACACATTTATATTTTACAGCATTAAATAAAGACGAAAAAGCTTTTGCTTCATATATAAATAAACAAAAAGCCTTTATAGGCAATATGTTATCAAGTCCGCAATTCTATTTTCAAGATCAATATTCTAAATTTGTATACGGTGCAAACCCAAGATATTCCGGTTTTCCAACACCAGATAAATTAGATCAAGCTAATTATGATTTAGCTTACCAAAAGTTTAAAGAACGCTTTGCAAACGCAGGAGATTTTAAATTTTACTTTGTAGGGAACATTGATGAAAACAAAATAAAGGAATACTCAGAAAAATATTTAGCTAACTTACCATCAACAGGTAAACAAGAAACTTACAAAAAAACAGATTTTAGACCTTTATCAGGATCACATACAAAAATTGTAGAAAAAGGTACAGACCCAAAAAGTTCTGTTAGAATTGTGTATCAAGGTGAAACAACTTATGATGAAAAAGAAGACTATGCATTAAGTAGTTTAGGTGAAATTTTAACCATAAAACTAATCGAAAAACTACGTGAAGAAGAAGGCGGTGTTTATGGTGTTGGAGCTAGAGGAAATATTAACAAAATTCCTTACGGCTGGTATAGCTTTAGTATTAGTTTTCCTTGTGGACCAGAAAATGTAGAAAAACTTAAAAATGCAGCTATTGCCGAAGTTGAAAAAATTGTAGCTAACGGACCTACAGAAGAAGACTTAGCCAAAGTAAAAGAAGCGCAGCTATTAGAAAGAAAAGAAGATCTAAAAGAAAACAGATTCTGGTTAAGACTTCTAAAAAATGCAGATTATGAAGATAAAGATGCTAATAAAATCTTAGAGTATGAAAAAACTGTAACTAATCTTAGTAAATCTGACATACAAAATGTTGCTAAAAAATATCTAACAAAAGGTTATATTTTAGGTATCCACAATCCAGAAAAATAATCAAGTCAAACATTAATAAAAATGAGGTTGCAATGTTAAATTTACAACCTCATTTTTTTATTTATGTTATTAACAAAGGTTTTTATTCCTCATAAATAATTGTATTTTTACCGTTACAAAAACCAAATTGATTAATGGGTAAAATTATAGCAATTGCCAATCAAAAAGGTGGTGTTGGTAAGACAACTACCTCTGTAAACTTAGCCGCCTCTTTAGGTGTTTTAGAAAAAAAAGTTTTACTTATAGATGCAGATCCACAAGCTAATGCCACATCTGGATTAGGGATAGATGTAGAGTCTGTAGAAATTGGTACATATCAAATTTTAGAACACACTAACACAGCAAAAGAAGCTGCAATACCTACAGAAACTCCAAACTTAGATATAATACCAGCTCATATTGACCTTGTTGCTATCGAAATTGAATTAGTAGATAAAGACCAGCGCGAATATATGCTTAAGAAAGCTCTTGAAGAGATAAAGGACCAATATGATTATATACTAATAGATTGCGCTCCTTCTTTAGGACTATTAACCCTTAATGCGCTAACTGCTGCAGATGCAGTAATTATTCCAATTCAGTGCGAATATTTTGCACTAGAAGGTTTAGGAAAATTATTAAACACTATTAAAAGTGTACAGAAAATACATAACAAAAATCTAGACATAGAAGGTTTATTGTTAACCATGTACGATTCGCGTTTAAGACTGTCTAATCAAGTAGTAGACGAAGTCCAAAAACACTTTAACGACATGGTATTTAGTACCATTATTCAGCGAAATGTTAAACTTAGTGAAGCACCAAGTTATGGTGAAAACATTATTAATTACGACGCATCAAGTAAAGGTGCTAGCAATTACCTAAGTTTGGCTAAAGAAATTATTACAAAAAACTCCTAATTTATGGCGAAAGCAACTAAGAAACAGGCTTTAGGACGCGGACTTTCAGCATTACTGAAAGATCCAGAAAACGATATTCAATCTGCAAAAGACAAAAACGCAGACAAAGTTATAGGTAATATTGTCGAGTTAGAATTAGATCAAATTGAAATGAATCCATTTCAACCACGAACTAATTTTAATGAAGAATCGCTGCGTGAATTAGCCTCATCTATTAGAGAATTAGGTGTAATACAGCCAATCACGGTAAGAAAATTAGGCTTTGAAAAATATCAGTTAGTTTCTGGTGAAAGACGTTTTAGAGCATCAAAATTAGTTGGTTTAGAAACTGTACCTGCTTACATAAGAATAGCTAACGATCAAGAAAGTCTAGAAATGGCATTGGTAGAAAACATCCAACGTCAGGACTTAGACCCAATAGAAATTGCTTTATCTTATCAACGTTTAATAGACGAAATCAATCTTACACAAGAGCAAATGAGTGAACGTGTAGGAAAAAAACGAAGCACCATTGCTAATTACTTACGTCTTTTAAAGTTAGATCCGATTATCCAAACAGGTATGCGCGACGGATTTTTATCTATGGGACATGGACGTGCTATTATAAATATTGAAGATCAAAATATTCAACTTGAAATCTACGAAAAGATTTTAAGTGACAAACTTTCTGTTAGACAAACCGAAAATTTAGTTCGTAATTATAATCAAACTAGCGAAGTAAAAGTTCCTGCAAAACCTACAAAAGAAGAATTACCAAAATATGTTAAAAAAGGCATCACTGCTTTTTCAGAATACTTTGGACATAAAATTGACGTTAAAGTCTCTAGCAATGGTAAAGGAAAAATTACAATTCCTTTTCATTCTGAAGAAGATTTTAACCGTATAAAAAAGCTAGTCCAAGGTGATAAATAAGCAATATATTATTACACTTCTTTGTGTTATTTTTTGCTGTTTTCTTCAAGCACAAGAAGATAACAGCAATAAAAAAGCAGACACAACAAAAACCAACAAATTACCTAAAGGATTAAAGGAAAAGGACGATATAGCTTTAGCAGACTCTAGTAAAGTAAAAAAAGTTAAGCTTCCAAGAGAATATGACCCTTTAGCACCTTCTCGTGCTGCATTTTATTCTGCAATTTTACCTGGTTTAGGTCAGGCTTATAATGGTAAATACTGGAAAGTACCTATTGTTGTAGGTGCAATAACTACGGGTATTTTATTTTACGATCATAATAACAAACAATACAATCGTGTTAGAGATGCTTACAAGAGAAGACTTGCAGGTTTTACAGATGACGAGTTTTATGGTAGACTAACTGATGATGCACTAAGAGATGCACAACAAACATTTAGACGTAATAAAGAATTATCTTTATTAATTACATTTGGTCTTTATGCTCTAAATATTGTAGACGCTAATATAGACGCTCATTTATTACAATATAATATAGACGAAAACTTAAGTTTAAAGCCTCATTACAAACTAAACGATATTGATAATCAAGGAGATTTAGGCTTAACATTAAACTTTAAATTTTAACTTCTTATAAATTGAAGCTAACTTTAGTTTCATTTAAATACATAAAAAATGAAAATCGCATTATTAGGATATGGTAGAATGGGTCAAGCTATTGAGCAAATTGCCGTAAGCCGAGGACACGATATTGTAATAAAAACAAGTAGTAATACAGGTTACAATATTAAAGAAGCAGATGTTGCTATAGATTTTAGTATTCCTAATGCTGCTTTTAATAATATTTCAAACTGTCTAAATAATGATGTGCCTGTAATCTCAGGTACAACAGGTTGGTTAGATAAATATAATGACGCTGTTTCGCTTTGCAAAAAAAATAAAGGTGCATTTATATATGCTTCAAACTTTAGTTTAGGTGTAAATATCTTTTTTGAACTTAATGAAATTTTAGCAAAAATGATGACTAAACTAGAAGATTATAAGGTAGACATCGAAGAAATTCATCATACAAAAAAATTAGACGCACCAAGTGGTACTGCTATAACTTTAGCAGAAGGCGTAATAAAAAATCACAGTCAATATTCTAATTGGAAATTAGATGAAAGTACAGAAAACATACTTCCAATAACTGCAAAACGTATTCCTGATGTTCCTGGCACACACATTATTACTTATAAAAGTGATATTGACACCATAAAAATTGAACACGAAGCACACAGTAGACAAGGTTTTGCTTTAGGTGCAGTTATCGCTGCCGAGTGGATTATTGGCAAAACAGGTGTTTTTACTATGAAAGATGTGTTAAATATTGGGTAACTTTAATATATTTAACAACATTTGTAAAACAAGACAAACTAACAAATCAGATATTTATTATGAGTGGAACTCAGTGGATTATATTTTTCTTTATCATTCAACTTTTACATGGTTTAGCTACTTGGAAGTTATATATAAAAGCAGGAAGAAAAGCATGGGAAGCATTTGTACCTGTTTACAATGCTGTTATCTTAATGAAAATTATAAACAGACCTTGGTGGTGGACAATCCTTTTATTTTTGCCAATAGTTAATCTTATCCTGTTTCCGGTAGTTTGGGTAGAAACAGCAAGAAGTTTTAACAAAAACAGCACTCAAGATACTTTTTTAGCTATTATTTTATTAGGATTTTATAACTTCTATTTAAGTTATGGGGCAAAAGATTTAAAATATAGAGAAAATAGAAGCTTACATCCTTTAACCGAGCTTGGTGATTGGGTAAGTTCTATTTTATTTGCAGTTGTTGCTGCTACAATTGTTCACACTTATTTTATTCAACCTTTTGTAATTCCGACTTCTTCTTTAGAAAAAACTTTATTGGTTGGTGATTTCTTATTTGTTAGTAAAGTAAATTATGGCGCGCGTACACCACAAACTACAGTTGCTGTACCAATGATACACGATGCTGTTCCAGGAACTACGGTTCCATCGTACATCAAAAAACCACAATTACCATATTTTAGGTTACCAGCTTTAGAAGAGATAGAACGTAACGATATTGTTGTTTTTAATTGGCCTGTAGATACGTTGGTAGATATTAATAATCCTTACGGAGAAGTGAGATACAAACCTGTAGACAAAAAGACCAATTATGTAAAACGTTGTGTGGGATTACCTGGTGACTCTTTATCTATCAAAGAAGGATACGTTTACATTAACGGAAAGAAAAACGAATTACCCGACAGAGCTAAACTTCAGTTTTTTTATACAGTAATATTAAAGAATAACGTCTCTCAAGAATTTTTAGACCAGTACGGAATCACGGAGTACACAAGAGTATTTCAACTTAAAAAATCAATTTTTGAGAATGAAAAAGTTCAACAATACATCAAAGCAAATGGGATTAACTTAACTGTGGTTTCAGATGATGGCGACATGGTTGCTTTTAAAGGCAATGTGTCTCAAGACATGTATGATAAATTAAAAATTAATTTTTCTGATAAAGCATTAAACATTAATCTTACAGAAGAATTAGCTACAAAAATTAAGAGTAATCCTAATGTAGTTTCGCTTAAAAAAGATTTATCAACACAACCGGAAAATGATATTTTCCCTCGTACGCCAGAATATAGTTGGAATAAAGATGAATTTGGTCCAATTTACATTCCAGAAGCAGGAAAGACAGTCGACTTAAATTTAGAGGTTTTACCGCTTTACAAACGCATAATTACTGCTTACGAAGGGAATACTGTAGATGTAAAAGGTAATCAAATTTTAATTAATGGTGAAGTTGCAAACACATATACTTTTAAACAAGATTATTATTGGATGATGGGTGATAACAGACATAATAGTCAGGATGCAAGAATGTGGGGCTATGTGCCATTTGACCACGTGGTTGGAAAACCTGTATTTGTTTGGATGAGTTGGGATAGCAACGGTAAAGGATTAGACAAAATACGTTGGAATAGATTATTTACTACCGTTGGTGGCGAAGGTAAACCAACATCGTATTTTATTCCATTTTTAGTGGTATTAGCTGGTATTTTTGCTTTTAATAAATTTAGAAAACGTAAGAAGAAAACAGCTTGATTTTAGTTCATACTTTTTTGTTCATCAAACCTTTTTTCAATTTGTTCAACAGGGTCTTTTTTTGACCTAAAACCACGATTCATACCAGATCCTATATAGTCTTTTAACGGTTTATCAACGTTTGGCAATATTAAATTTCTAAACCAATTGTTTATTGTTTTTAAAAAATAAATCATAATTTAAAAGTACAAAAAACGCATTAACAAATGAAAGCACTTCTTCATCCAACATATTTTCCTAGTATTGCACAATGTGTAGCTATTGCAAAAGCTGAAGATTTGGTGTTTGAAAAACATGATAATTTCCAGAAGCAAACCTACCGTAACCGCACATATATTTATGGCGCAAATGGCAAATTACAATTAAGCATTCCTATAATTCACAGTCATAAAAACAGACAATTATACAAGGATGTAAAAATTAGTAATACCGAAAAATGGCAACAAATACACTGGAAAAGTCTTGAAGCTGCTTATCGCACGTCGCCTTTTTTTGAATATTATGAAGATGAATTTATTCCACTTTTCGAGAAAAGACATGAGTTTATTTATGATTTTAATTTAAAATGTTTTGAAGTTGTAAGTGATTGTCTTCAGTTAGATATGGATATTACTTATACTGAAAGTTATCAAACAAAACATGACGATTTAACAGATTTTAGATCGCTTGTTAACGCCAGAAAAGAGCCTAATTTCAACTTTGAAAACTATAGACAAGTCTTTTTTGATAAATGTGGATATATAGATAATTTAAGTATTATAGACTTATTGTTTAATGAAGGAACAAATGCGTTGACTTATTTAGAGAACCAAATACTACCTACGCATGTATAAACCAATTATACATTACGGTATTCACTTTATATTACCTTTAGTGGTTGCTGTTTTTTTCTATAAAAGAAGATGGAAAAAAGCTTATCTAATTATGATTTGTGGTATGTTAATAGATTTAGATCATTTAATAGCTACGCCTATTTTTGCACCTAACAGATGTAGCATTAACTTTCATCCACTTCACTCCTATTATGCTATTGCTATTTACATACTACTTCTAATCCCCAAAAAAACACGCTTAGTTGGATTAGGCTTAGTTATACATATCTTAGCAGATAGTGTAGACTGTTTGCTTTAGTTATCTTTTAAGCTTAATCTTGTCATTATAGGATAATGATCAGAATACTCTACATCAAAAGTCTTAAAACTATCTACTGTAAAGCTTGGATCTACAAGAATAAAATCTATTCTTAAAGGGAAAAACTTAAAATCGTAAGTGCGCCCAAAACCATTACCTTGCTCTTTAAAAGTATCTTTTAAATCGCCTTTTACTTGATTGTATATATAAGAAAAAGCAGAGTTATTAAAATCTCCAGAAACAATCATTTTGTAAGGAGAATTGGATTTATGTTTTAAAAATAATTCGGCTTGAGTTTGTTGCTTTTTAAAAGTTTCACCTATACCGTTAAAAATTTTTTCTCCTTCTTCTTGAGTTAAATTTTCTGCTTTAGTATTAAGTCGTAATGATTGAAAATGTACATTATAAACTCTAATTGTATCTTTATCTTTTACAATGTCTGCAAAAATGGCATTATTAGCAGTATTAGGAAAATTAATCGAACCTGAATTAATTATTGGATATTGAGAAAAAATAGCTTGACCATATTTTGTTTTTTTACCCTCTAATTTTTCAAATTTATATTTAAAAAAAGATAAATCTACAGATTGATGTGGATGAAACTCTTGTATACACAACACATCTGGTTGCTCTTTTTTCACAAAATTAGTCAGCTTAGTTTGGATGTCTTTTTCTGCTATCCAATCGTAAAGATTAAATAGGCGTACATTATAATTCATCACAGATAGACTACTTTCTATATTTTTTTCGGAGTTTGAAAACTTATAAAAGGAACCAAATAATAGATAACCAATAGCTATAACAAGTAAAGAAAGTATGAGTTGCTTTTTGACTTTAAACAACCAATACACAAAAAATAATACGTTTAACAAAATTAAAAAAGGAACACCTAAACTTAGCACAGAAAGTGTAGCAAAAGTTTTTGGAGGTACATGAGGTAAAATATAAGATAGCAACAGTAGAAAAGCCACAATAGAATTGAGGAAAAAAACGATTTTTTCAAAAAATTTCAACTTTTTCATATCATATTTCCTCAGTTACTTTAGTTGTTATTTTCCTGCTCTAAAAAGAAAATCTTTCTCTTCTTTAGTCAAACTATCGTAACCACTTTTACTTATTTTATCTAGAATAGTATCTATTTTTTTTTGTGTATTAAGCTCGTTAAATTCTTTTTTATCATAACCAGCTACTTTACTTTTCCTTTTATGAACGGTTTTTAAGTTTGATTTATTATTTGGCTTAAACCAACTAGCTATATTATCCATAAATCGACCAAAACCTGCACCTATATCATTGCCTTTTTCTAATTGTTTTGCATAAACAAAACCTAATAAAGCTCCTCCTAAATGTGCTAAACTTCCACCTGCGTTACTACCAAACAAACCTATAATATCAAAAGCTACAAATGCTACAGCTATCCACCATAATTTTAAATTGAAAGTAAAAAATCTTATATTTTTATCGGGTAAATAAGCGCTTAAAAAAATTAATAACGCACTAACGCCACCAGAAGCACCAATTAGATAAGCGTTTGCTGAAAAGAAACTAGAAAAAACATTATAACCAAATAAAAAGGCTAAACCACCTACAATTATTCCTAAAAAATAAATATTAAGCGCCATTTTAGGATTGAATAAGTTCATAAATATTCTTCCTAAAAGGTATAACCAAAGCATATTAAAAATCATATGAAATAAACCAAAATGCACAAATCCATAAGTAAAGATTGTCCATGGTTTATATAATACATCATAAAAATCGCTTTGTAATCTTAACCATTTAAAAACACTAGGAACAATAGGATTTAATATTAATGCAAGCAAAAAGATAATCACATTAATGACTATAACTTTTTCTAGCACATTAAGCCTAGCGTATTTATATTTTAACTGATCTATTTGACTCATTTATCTATCCCAACGATTTTGATTGAATTGATTTTTCTTCCAATACCACATAATAAAAAATCCGACTAAAGCACCACCAACATGAGCTAAATAAGCGGTATTACTTGGACTAAAAAATGATTGACCTGTAACAGCAGATATTACATCTAAGATAATTATCCCGGGAATAAAGTATTTAGCTTTTATAGGAATTGGTAAGAAAATCATCATTAGCTCTGCGTTTGGATTCATCATACCAAATGCTGCTAAAATTCCCATTATACAACCTGATGCGCCAACCATTGTACCATTATAAGCATCATATGCAGATTGTAATTCTGTAATCATTTCTTGAGGTACATTGTTGTATACTCTTCCTGTATTCATCATATCAAAAAACTGATCTGATGTCACTCCAGAAGCCATCAACTGCTCGTAAGCAGGTAAATAATTAAAATATGCCCCGCCTAACTGAAACAATGCAGCTCCTAAACCTGCAGAAAAATAGATAAACAAAAATTTATTTCTTCCTAAGCGATATTCTACGGGAGAACCAAACATCCATAACGCAAACATATTAAAAAAGATATGTCCAATACTACCGTGCATGAACATATGCGTTACTATTTGCCAAGGTTTAAAACTATCACTTGCAGGAAAATGAAGCGCAAACCATTCATAAAAAGCTTCTCCGCCACCAACAGTAACCGTTCCAATGAAAAAAATTACATTGATAATTATAAGGTGTTTTACGGTATCTGAAATTCTCATCATAACTTACATAAATTTCTTTTCAAGTTCATCAACAGTCATCGTAATAAACGTTGTTTTATTGGTCGGTGACACACTTGGTTCTTTACAAGCAAACAGCCTGTTTACTAAGTGTTCTTGCTCTGTATTTGTTAAGGTTTGTCCTGTTTTTATAGCTAAACTTTTCGCCATAGATTTTGCTAATAAATCTGCTGCAGAAAAATGGCTGTCTGGCACTTCGTTTTCTACATCACTTATTAGCTGCTCTAAGATTATAGATACTTCACTTTCTGGCACATTTACAGGCACGCCAGTAATCACTACAATTTCATCTTTAACATGTGTAAATACAAATCCTGTAGCTTCTAAATCTTCTTGTAGTTGTTGAATTAATTTAATTTCTTGCTTAGAAAAATGTAATTCTAACGGAAATAATAACTGCTGACTTACACCTTCTTTTACAGTTATATTTTGAAGGTATTCTTCATACAATACACGTTGATGAGCCTTATGCTGGTCTATAACCAACATACCCGATTTTATGGTACTTATTATAAACTTATTATTAAGCTGATAGGTAGTTTGCTTCTGCTCTACTTCATTTTCGTTTTCAAAAATTGAAGCGGTTTCTGGTTCGCTTTCAAAAGTCACTTCATTAAAATTTGAAGCCGATTGATTGCCTTTAGATTCTAATCCAACATACAAACTTTCCCAACTTGTTCCTCTATCTTTTTTAAATGAAGGCGTAGTTGAAAATGAAGATACAGATGAAGACGACTTGCTAGTAACAACTTCATCTTTAAAGGGATTAAAACTACTATCTACCTCAACCGAAGGTGCAGATTTTTGTTGATAATTATAAGGCGTATCTAAGTTTGCATCGCGTTCAAAATCTAAAACTGGTGCAATATTAAACTGTCCCAAACTATGCTTTACTGCAGATCTTAAGATGGCATATAATGTATGCTCATCGTCAAATTTAATCTCAGTTTTTGTTGGGTGAATATTAATATCTATGGTTTGTGGATTTACCGTTAAGTTTAAAAAATAACTTGGTTGCGCACCATCTTTAAGTAAACCTTCAAACGCTGAATTTATTGCGTGATTTAAATAGGCGCTTTTAATAAAACGATTATTTACAAAGAAAAACTGTTCATTACGACTTTTCTTGGCAAATTCTGGTTTACCAACAAATCCAGAAATGGTTAGTACCTCTGTAGCTTCTTCTACAGGTACTAATTTTTCGTTGGTTTTAGTCCCAAAAATATTAACTATACGCTGCCTATAATTGCTTTCAGGAAGGTTAAATGTTTCGCTTCCGTTATGAAACATGGAAAATGTTATGCTTGGATGCGCTAATGCCACACGATGAAACTCGTCTATAACATGACGTAATTCGACAGCATTAGACTTTAAAAAATTTCGTCGTGCAGGAATATTAAAAAATAAGTTTTTTACAGCTAACGATGTTCCTTTTGGTGTTACGACTACATCTTGACTTTTAACTTCGCTACCTTCAATTTCTATACAAGTACCAAGCTCGTCATCTTCCTGTTTTGTTTTTAGCTCAACATGTGCAATTGCAGCGATACTTGCTAAAGCTTCGCCACGAAACCCTTTTGTGTTTAATTGAAATAAGTCTTCTGCATTTCGGATTTTTGATGTAGCATGACGCTCAAAACTCAATCTAGCGTCGGTTGCACTCATTCCTTTTCCGTTATCGATAACTTGTATTAATGTTTTACCAGCATCTTTTACAATTAATTTTATTGTTGTTGCTCCAGCATCAATTGCGTTTTCTAAAAGCTCTTTTACGACAGATGCAGGACGTTGTACTACTTCTCCTGCAGCAATTTGATTAGCAACATGATCTGGTAATAATTGAATGATATCTGCCATATTCTATTTTGGGAAGAAAATGGATAGGTCAAAACCAATAATTAATAAAAATAAAAACACTAAGACTGCAACAATTATCAAAATGCGTCTATTTGCAGCTTGATCTGGGTTATGTTTTAACTCGTCTATTGCGTTATTAAATTTTTGTTTTATGTTTTTGTTATCACCTACCGTTGTTCTAAAATCGTCAAATTTGTGTTTTATTTCATATGGGCTTCCTTCACCTTTATAATATCTTGGTGTGTAACTAAACTTTTTGTTTTTTCGTCTTGTTAGAAGTCCCATAATTATTTAATTTTTGTATCTAAGTAATACATTAAGATAGCAATAAATACTAAAAGTCCTATTAAAAGGAACAAAGTATTACTCTTTTTTCTTCCAGAAATAGAAGGTCTTGCCTCGCTCCAATTAGATTTCATACTTTCTTTTAATTGCGAAGCAGAATCGTTGTCTTTATTAAAACGAGATTTGTAAGTAAATGTTTTATTTTTTCTTTGACCAAACAATGCTAAATGGTATTACTAGTAAGTTCAAATTTACTGAAAATACTAGAGATTGCTGGTTAGAGAATGCTAAAAATTGTTAACAAAAAAAGGAATAGTTAGCTGTTAGCAATATTAAATAAACTAACATTGACTACACACTAAATACTGAAAACCCAATAATCAATACTCTATACCGAAATCTAAGCGTTCTCCCTTAATTGTGCCATTTTTAAGGCAGCTACAGCAGCTTCTACACCTTTATTACCATGTTTACCGCCAGAACGGTCAATTGCTTGTTGCAAAGTATTATCTGTAAGCACACAGAAAATTACAGGTGTTTCGTGCTGTACGTTTAGATCTTTAATCCCTTGTGATACAGCATCACATACAAAATCAAAATGTTTTGTCTCGCCTTGTATTACGCTACCAATTGCTATTACAACATCTACCAGTTGTTCTTGCATTTTTTTACTTCCGTAAATTAGCTCATAGCTACCTGGCACATGCCAAACTACAATGTTGTCTGGTGTAACACCATGTTCTAAAAGTGTGCCTTTTGCTCCTTTTAAAAGACCTTCGGTTATATTGTCGTTCCATTCTGAAACAACAATCCCAAACCGAAATTGCTTTCCGTTTGGGATTGATGCTTTATCGTAAGCTGATAAATCTGTTGTTGCCATATTATTTTATTTTGACATCGCTTGTGCTTTTCCTATAAATACTTCTGAGTTTTTAGCTTCAGGAGCATCTGGATAGTTGTCTTTAATTTTGTTAAATAAGTCTAATGCTTTAGAAGTATTACCCATATTTAAAGCTGTTACACCTGCTTTATATAAAAACGTTGGTGTAGTAAACTCGTTTTGACGTAAGTTAGCTGCTTTTAAATAATAGTCTAAAGCCTGCTCTTCTTGGTTTAATTGCATAAACGCATCACCTATTGCTCCTTTAGCCATTGGCGCTAAAGCTTCGTCTTCACTTTTAAAATCGTCTAAGTAAGCAATTGCTTTTTCGTAGTCTTTTAAATTTAAGTATGCCATACCTGCATAGTAGTTTGCTAAGTTACCAGCATCTGTACCACTATATTGATCTACGATATCTGTTAATCCTAACTTACCTTCTCCTCCACTTAAAGCTAAATTGTATAAAGAGTCTTTGTTTGCTGTAGCTGTTACAGCATCATTAAAATACTTTTTTGCTTGGTACATCTCATTCATAGCAGTTGCTTGTTTTGGTTTTGCTACAAATTGTTGGTAACCTAAGTACCCTAAAACTAAAGCAGCTATAACACCAATTACTATAAAGATGTTTTTTTGATTTTTTTCTACAAACTCTTCTGCTTTGTTAGCAGACTCGTCTAAAGTATTAAATACTTCTGCTGTTGTAGATTCTTCTTCTACTTCTATTTCTTTTTCAACTTTCGTCTTAGGTTTGTATCCTCTTTTCTTATACGTTGCCATACTTCGTTTTATTAATGCGCACAAAAATATAATTTTTCTTCATAAATAAAAGCCTATTTATTTGATATTTTTCAATAATTTGCACTTCTTATTGTGGTAACACTATTTAGCACACTTTTTTTATATTATATCCATGATTTTAAAATCACTTTCGCTTTTAAATTATAAGAATTTTGACACCAAAACTTTTGAGTTTGACACTACTATTAATTGTCTTGTTGGTAATAATGGTGTAGGAAAAACTAATGTTTTAGATGCTATCTATCATCTTTCTTTTGGCAAAAGCTATTTTAATCCGGTCTCTTCACAGAATATTAGACATGATGAAGATTTTTTTGTTATTAATGGCGAATATGATAAAGATAATAAAACCGAAAACATTGTTGTTAGCTTAAAAAAAGGACAAAAAAAAGTTATAAAACGTAACACAAAAGCTTATGATAAATTTAGTGATCATATTGGCTTTTTACCTCTTGTAATTATTTCGCCAGCAGATAGAGATTTAATCATTGAGGGCAGCGATACCAGAAGAAAATTTATTGACAGTGTAATTAGTCAAAATGATAAAAACTACTTAAGTCATTTAATAAACTACAATAAAGTATTGGCGCAACGTAATTCGTTATTAAAATATTTTGCTGCTAACCATACATACAACCAAGACACTATTGATGTGTATAACGAACAGTTAAACACTTATGGAACAGAAATTTTTGAAAAACGTAAAGCATTTTTAAAATCTTTTGTTCCTATTTTTAAAGAACGTTATAAAGCCATTAGCGATAATAACGAAGCTATAGATTTAGATTACAAAAGCCATCTTTTTGATGATGATTTAAATACACTTTTACGCCAAAACATAAATAAAGATAAAGCTTTACAATACACAAGTGTTGGTGTACACAAAGACGATTTAATATTTAATATTGATGATCATCCTATAAAAAAGTTTGGTAGTCAAGGACAGCAAAAATCTTTTTTAATTGCATTAAAACTTGCACAATTTGATAGTATAAAAGCCGAAAGTGGTAGTAATCCAATATTACTTTTAGATGATATTTTTGATAAATTAGACGAAACTAGAGTTGCTCAAATTATTAAGCTAGTTGATGACGAAAATTTTGGTCAGATTTTTATAAGCGATACACACGCAGATCGTACAGAAAATGTAGTAAAACAAGTACATCAAAGCTATAAAATATTTAAACTATAATTTTTAAAAAATGAAAAATTTAATCTTTATATTCATTTTAACAATCTTTAGTTGCTCTAAAGACAAAACAGAATTCACCAATAATTTAGAAGGCTATTGGGAAATAAAAGAAGTAAAACTAAATAATGGAGAAGAAAAACAATATACTGTTAACGAAACTATTGATTATATAGAAATCACATCAGACTCTTCTGGATTTAGAAAAAAAATGAAACCTGAGTTTGATGGAACTTTTAAAACTTCTAAAAACTCAGAAACTTTCACTTTCAAAATAGAAAACGACAGTTTTAACTTACATTACAAGACACCATACCATAACTGGAAAGAAACTATTTTAGATATTTCTAAAGATGAAATGAAAGTAATAAACCAAAGCAAAGACGTATATTTATATAAACGTTACACACCAATAAACATTCAATAATGGCCAAACGAAATAACGATATATTAAACCTACAAGATGTCTTAAAAGAATTTGTTACAGAAAATAAACTAGAAACTGGTTTAGACAAAGTACAAGTTAGAGAAGCCTGGATAAAACTTATGGGTAATGGTATTAACAACTACACTACAAATATTCAATTAAAAAGAGACACACTATATATACAATTAAGCTCTAGTGCCTTAAGAGAAGAACTAAGCTACGGAAAAGAAAAAATCATAAATCTTATTAATGAAGAGCTAGGTAAAAATATAGTTAACAAAATAGTACTCAGATAATTGAAAAATTTTTATCGTTTTTTTTATTTTTTTGAAAAATTTTAAAAATAACGTTGAGTTAATATTATAAACTCTATCTTTGACACATTATTAACAAATTTTTTTTATTACAATGGCTCAAGGCACAGTAAAATTTTTCAATGATTCTAAAGGTTATGGTTTTATAACTGAAGAAGGATCTAACAAAGACCATTTCGTTCACATCTCAGGTCTAATTGACGAAGTTAGAGAAGGAGATGAAGTAGAGTTTGATCTACAAGAAGGACGTAAAGGTATGAACGCAGTAAATGTAAAAGTAGTATAATATATATTTTCTATTTAAACGATTACAAAAAAAGCCTTTCTAATTTAGAAAGGCTTTTTTAGTTATATATGTTTTATTATTTAAAACATTTCTCTTCCAGAAAAATGAAAAGCACCTTCAATAGCTGCGTTTTCATCACTATCACTACCGTGTACGGCATTTTCTCCTATAGATTCTGCGTACATTTTTCTAATAGTTCCTTCAGCAGCTTCTGCTGGATTAGTAGCACCTATTAAAGTTCTAAAGTCTTCTACTGCGTTATCTTTTTCTAAAATAGCAGCTACAATAGGACCACGTGTCATATACTCTACTAACTCACCAAAGAAAGGTCTTTCTTTGTGTATAGCATAAAATGCTTCTGCATCTTGCTTAGTCATGTGTGTTAATTTCATTGCTACGATTCTAAATCCTGAAGCATTAATTTTTTCTAAAATTGCGCCAATGTGTCCTTTTTCTACAGCATCTGGCTTAAGCATTGTAAATGTTCTATTAGTTGCCATTTTATTGTTTTAGTTTAATTTCAACTTATTATAACACAGCTATATTTAGCTTGTTAATTTTGTGCAAAAGTAAGGCATTTATTAAGAAAAACAACAAATTCAATTATTAAAAAATTGTATATTCGTACGCTATGACAAAACATGAAATTTCAGATATTAAATCGCTATTAGCTTCACCTAAAAAAATAGTAATTGTTACTCATAAAAACCCTGACGGAGACGCTATTGGGTCTAGCTTAGCCTTATTTCATTATTTAACAAAAATCAATCATTCTGTAACAGTTATTACACCTAATGATTATCCTGATTTTTTAAAATGGGTTCCTGGTCAGGATTTAATTTTAAAGTTTGACTCACAAAACAGTCAATCTTTAGAAGCGTTAAACAATGCAGATATTGTTTTTACTTTAGACTTTAATGCCTTTCATAGAGCTGGAGATATGGAAAATACGCTTGCAGAAAATAAGTCTTTAAAAATTATGATAGATCATCATCAACAACCAGATCCGTACGCAAAGTATACATATAGTGATGTAAGTATGAGTTCTACCTGCGAGATGATTTATAATTTTATTGAAATGTTAGGAGATTTAGACCTTTTAGATAGAAATATGGCAACCGCTATTTATTTAGGAATAATGACAGATACTGGTTCTTTTAGGTTTAATTCTACTACAAGCAGGACTCATCGTGTTATAGCAGATTTAATTGATAAAGGTGCTCAAAATACTTTTATTCATAATCAAGTATACGATACTAATAGTTACAACCGTTTGCAACTTTTAGGCTGTGCTTTAAGCAACCTAAAAGTATTGCCAGAGTATAGAGCTGCATACATCACTTTAACTCTTAAAGAGCTTCAAAAATTCGATTATAAAAAAGGCGATACAGAAGGATTTGTAAATTACGCTTTATCATTAAATAATATTGTTTTAGCTGCTATTTTTATAGAAGACGCACAACAAAATATAGTAAAGATTTCTTTACGCTCTAAAGGAGATTTCTCTGTAAATTTAATGTCTAGATCTCATTTTGAAGGTGGCGGACATACTAATGCTGCAGGCGGAAAAAGTGATTTACCAATTAAAGAAACTGTTGAAAAATTTATTAGTATATTACCACAATACAAATCGGCATTAAATGAAGCTTAATCATTTTATATTTATCTTTTTTGGACTGCTTATTACAGCTTGCAAAAGTCCTGAAGCGCGTAAACCAATTACTGTGTCTTCTGGAAGTTTTATAGACCAATCTGTTGCACGTAATAAAGCTTTAAACCAAAAAGAAATTGAAAAAATAGAAACCATAATAGCCAATCAACCTGATAAAGAATTTAAAAATTCAGGAAACGGTTTTTGGTACTATTACAATACAAAAGTTGAAAATGACAGTTTACAAACACCAGGTTTTGGTGATATAATTAACTTCAATTACAATGTAAAAACCTTAGATAGCGATGTAATTTACACTAAAGAGGAAATAAAAACACAAAACTACGCTATGGATCAAGAAGAAATTTTTACTGGTCTTCGCGAAGGTTTAAAACTTCTAAAAGAAGGAGAAACTGCTACATTTTTATTCCCTTCGCAAAAAGCATATGGTTATTATGGAGACGAACGCAAAATAGGTATTAACACACCAATTATGTGTCAAGTAACCGTAAATAAAATCACTAAAAATCAAGACTAAACCAAATAACAATGAACCTAATAAAAAAACAAATGAAATTTTTACTTATCGCTTTTATTGCCAGCTTTTCGGCAATGTCGTGTCAAGACAAATATCCTGATTTACCAGACGGACTTTACGCCGAGTTTAAAACCAACAAAGGAACCATGGTCGCTAAGTTATTTTACGACAAAGTACCTGTTACTGTTGCCAACTTTGTAGGTCTTGCAGAAGGAACACACCCAAAATTAGCAGATTCTTTAAAAGGAAAACCATTTTATAACGGTATTACTTTTCATAGAGTTATGGATAAATTTATGATACAAGGTGGCGACCCAACGGGAACTGGTATGGGAAGCGCAGGTTTTAAATTTTATAGCGAGTTTGACACAAGCCTAAGTCACGATAAAGCAGGTATTTTATCTATGGCTAACTCTGGAGGATTAAACACAAATGGTAGCCAATTTTTTATTACCGAAGTACCAAAAACCAATCTTGATGCTTTTTATGCAGACGGAAGTTTTAAAAACTGTAACATGCCAAAAACAAGCTGTCATGCAGTGTTTGGAGAATTAGTAAAAGGAATAGAAATACAAGACACGATATCTAATGTAAAAACAGTACAAACAAAACCTGTAGATCCTGTTATTATTGAAGAATTAAATATTATAAGAAAAGGTGCCGATGCAAAAGCATTTGACGCTGCAAAAGTATTTACCGAAAAAGAACCTTTATTACCTCAACGCTTAGAAGAACAACAAGCTGCTATGCAAGAAAAAATTAAAGAGCAAGCAAAAATAGCTGGTAAAGCCTTTATCGAGAAAAATAAAGATATGGAAGGTGAAGTTATAGAGTCGCCTACTGGATTAGTAATGATTTTAAACAAAGCCAAAGATGGTGTTACACCAAAAAGCACCGATAACGTCTTAATACAAAGTACAGGCTACTTTGAAAACGGAAACTTATTTTACACCACAGATGCAGAAGTAGCAAAAGCTACAAACACCTATAACGAACAAGCAGATAAAGCTGGTGCATATGAGCCTTTCCCTATGATTTATAACGAGTCTGCTACGCTTGTACCAGGTTTTAGAGAAGCTATGCTAAAAATGAACATTGGAGATAAAGCCCGTATTTTTGTACCAAGTTATTTAGGTTACGGACCAAACGGACGTGCGCCACGTATACCACCAAATGCTAATTTAGTATTTGATTTAGAAATTGTTGGTATTAAATAAATACCTCTAAAACATAAATACAAAACCACCTTTTTAGGTGGTTTTTTTATAAATATATGTAGACCTACGTATTGATTTTCTTACATTAAAACACTAACTTCGTTTAACAATCGATAACGCGAATTGGAAACTTGCTTTATCTTAACGTTGGCAATAATACGTTAAAAAAAACTTCAATAATGAAAAAAATCAGATTAGTAATTTCGTTAATTCTTATTTCAAATTTATTATCAGCTCAGAGTGAATCTGATATTACTCAATTTGATAAAGCACTAAATCAATTTCTTAATGTAAGAGATTTTTGTATTTCAAAAGATGGAAAAGAAGCATTCTTTACTGTACAAAGCCCTAATCAGGAAATTTCACAACTTGCTTATATTAAAAAGAATAAAACAGGATGGTCTCAACCAGAATTATTGCCTTTTTGTGATTCATATATGTATTTAGAGCCCTTTTTGTCTTTTGATAATAATCGACTATTTTTTGTCTCTAATAGACCATTAAATGATTCTATTAATGAAAAAAAGGATTTTGATATTTGGTATGTTGAAAGAGGTAACAATAATGAAGTGTGGTCAAAACCCAAAAACGTCGGGAAACCAATTAATTCAGAATTAGATGAGTTTTATCCTACTGTCAGTAAAAATGGGAACATATATTTTACAATGGTATCACCTGATGGTTTTGGAAAAGATGATATTTATTATTGTGAATTGAAAGGTGATAAGTATTTAAAACCTGTTTTATTAGATGAAAATATAAACAGTGCCGGCTATGAGTTTAATGCTTTTATTTCTGAAAACGAAGATTTTATAATTTATTCGAAATATAATGAAAAAGATGGTCAAGGAAGTGGGGATTTATATATCTCGAAAAAGGATACAAATGGAAACTGGAAAAAGGCCATAAACCTAGGAATTCCTGTAAACACAAAATATATGGAATATTGCCCATTTTATGATGAGCAAAACCAAATATTATATTTCACAAGCAAAAGAAATAATATTTATCCAAGAAATTTCGAAACTATTTCAGATTTTAAAAAATATATTAATGAAAGTAACAATGGCTTAAGTAAAATTTATAAAATCTCACTTAAAATAAAATAGTACTATTGCCAACAATGTATAAAAATAATAGCGGTTTAATCGCTAAAACGAAAGCAAGTAAGTATAAAAAAGTCTGTATTTAACCGAAAAGTTAGTGCGTCTAAATCCGCTACTATTCTTATACTAGACCGTTAAACGAAACAAAAAAAGCCCAGCAAAACTGAGCTTTTTTTTATTATTATCTACTTCCCTATTTCTTTGGGATTTCTTTTAAAATTTCTAACACAAATTTCCAATATTTTTGTGCAGAGCTAATTTGCGCTCGTTCATCTGGACTATGTGCGCCTTTAATATTTGGTCCAAAACTAATCATTTCCATATCTGGATAATTTTGTCCTAAAATACCACATTCTAAACCTGCATGGCAAGCTGCAACGTGTGGTTTTTCGTTATTTAATCGCTCGTAAACATTGGTCACCACTTTTAAGATAGAGGCCTCCATATTTGGTGTCCAACCTGGGTAATCTCCAGAAAACTCTACTTCGCAACCTGTTAATTCAAACGTTGCGCGTAAAGTATTGGCTAAATCTAATTTAGAACTCTCTACAGAACTACGTGTTAAACACGCAATTTCTATTTCGCCATCTTTTATAGTTACTCGTGCAATGTTATTAGACGTTTCTACTAATTCTGGTATATCTGCACTCATACGGTATACACCATTTAAAGCCGCATAAATAGCTCTAGTTACACCTTCTTGCACACCTAAATCCATAATTTTTTCTGGCGTTTCAGTTTTAGTGACCAAAATCTCTAAATCTGGCTCCATGGTTTTAAGTTCCTTTTTTATGGTATTGGTTTGCTCTTTCATTTCTGCTAAAAAAGCTTCTTCGTGTATCGCATCTATAGCGACAATTGCTTTACTCTCACGTGGAATAGCGTTACGTAAACTTCCGCCTTCAATTTGAGAGATACGCAAACCAAAGTTTTCAAAACCGTCAAATAACACACGGTTCATAATTTTATTGGCGTTACCTAAACCTTCGTGTATTTGCATACCAGAATGTCCGCCTTGTAATCCTTTTACCTCAACTTGATAACCGGTTTTAAATTCTGGTGTTTCTTCTTCGTCATAAGTACGTCTTGCAGTTACATCTACGCCACCAGCACAACCAACACCAATTTCGTCATCTTCTTCGGTATCTAAATTCAATAAAATATCACCAGTTAATAATCCGCCTTTTAATCCCATTGCGCCAGTCATACCAGTTTCTTCATCAATGGTAAATAAAGCTTCTATTGCTGGATGTGGTATATCTGTACTTTCTAAAATAGCCATAATGGTGGCAACACCTAAACCGTTATCTGCACCAAGTGTTGTTCCTTTTGCTTTTACCCAATCTCCATCTACATACATATCGATACCTTGCGTATCAAAATCAAAATCGGTATCGTTATTTTTTTGATGTACCATATCTAAATGCGATTGCATTACAATCGTTACACGATCTTCCATTCCTGCTGTTGCTGGTTTTTTGATAATTACGTTTCCTACTTCGTCTTCTATAGTTTCTAAACCTAGCCTAGCTCCAAAATCTTTCATAAATTTTATAACGCGTTCTTCTTTTTTAGAAGGTCTTGGTACAGCGTTTAAATCGGCAAATTTATTCCATAATGCTTTAGGCTCTAAGGCTCTTACGTCTTGACTCATATTTTTATTTTTATTGAAACACAAAAGTACAAAATGCACTATGGATTAATTACTTTTTTAAGTTGAAATTATGAGAATATTTCCCCTATTTTGAAATCTAAAAGAATACTTAAAACATAACCAATGAGGGTTTATTTTATTTATTTTTGAGGTCTATGCGAAAACACACCAAATTAATTTTAACGGGATTAATTGTACCTACCTACATTTTGGTGCAACTTGCCAAACGTTTTCCTGAATTTGTAGACCGTTATTATAGCGACGGTTTATATCCGTTTTTATCTAAATTCTTTAGATATGTTTTGGGTTGGTTACCGTTTAGTTTTGGTGATTTCGTTTATGGTGTTGGCTTGATCTTAATACTTAGATGGTTAGTTTTAAATAGAAAACGCATTTATAAAGATACCGTAAAATGGTTGTTAGATGTTGGTGCTGTTTTGGGTGTTGTGTATTTTGCGTTTCATTTACTTTGGGGATTTAATTATTACCGTAATCCTTTACACAAAAACTTAAAATTAGAAGATAATTACACTACAGAGCAACTACTTTCGGTCACCAAAAAACTTATTGAAAAATCCAACAGTTTACAGTTGCAAATTGCCAAAAACGACACTGTAAAAGTCGTTTTACCTTACACTAAAACAGAAATTTTAAAACAAACTCCTAATGGTTATAAAGCGCTGGAAAAAGAATTTCCGCACTTAGAATACCATCCAAAAAGTTTAAAGACATCGATTTTTAGTTTACCGCTTACGTATATGGGTTTTAGCGGTTATTTGAATCCGCTAACTAACGAAGCGCAAGTAGATTATTTAATTCCGGAGTATAAATTCCCAACTACTTCTGCACACGAGATTGCACACCAATTAGGTTATGCTTTAGAAAACGAAGCTAATTTTATGGGCTTTTTAGCATCTGTAAACAATCCAGATATTTATTTTAAATATTGTGGTTACACCTTTGGATTAAGACATTGCTTAAGAGAAGTCTATAAACGTAATCCTGATACTTATTTTGAATTAGTTGAAACTATAAACCCTGGTATTATCAAAAACTACCAAGAAGTACAAGACTTTTGGAATGGTTATAAAAACCCATCAGAAATTTTCTTTAAAAGCACATATACCACTTACCTAAAAGCTAATAACCAAGCAAAAGGTATGGAAAGCTACAGCTATGTAGTGGCATTACTAGTAAATTACCTACAAAATAAAACACTTTAAAAAAGTT
Source organism: Mesoflavibacter sp. (assembly GCF_964226795.1). Classification (NCBI taxonomy): domain Bacteria; kingdom Pseudomonadati; phylum Bacteroidota; class Flavobacteriia; order Flavobacteriales; family Flavobacteriaceae; genus Mesoflavibacter; species Mesoflavibacter sp. Next base: position 177,015 of record NZ_CAXQQP010000010.1, on the reverse strand, counting down.
AAAATTTCACCCTTGATTTTGAATGGGTTGCTTTAAGACTTATCTTTAGTCTCTTTAAGACTTTAAACTAACTAATCTTATGAGAAAAATCCTAAGCTTTTTAGGACTATTGTTGTGTAGTTATTCCTTTGCACAAGAATATATTCCTAAAAATGATGGTGTAAAAACTAACACCTCTAATTACACAGCATTTACAAATGCTAAGATCTACATTACTCCAACACAAATTGTAGATAATGGTACACTTTTAATTAAAGACGGAAAAGTAGTTGCTAGTGGTAATAATATATCTGTCCCAAAAAATGCAGTAACTGTAGATTTAAGTGGTAAAACTATTTACCCTTCATTTATTGAAACGTACAGCGATTTTGGAATGAAACCTGTTGAAAACGCTTCAAGTAATAGACGATCACCTCAATACGATGCAAGTCGTGAAGGTTTTTATTGGAACGACCACATAAGACCTGACCAAAACGCATTAGACTTTTTTGACTTTGATAGCAAAAAAGCTGAAAAACTTAGAAAAGCTGGTTTTGGAGTTGTCAACTCTCACATTGATGACGGAATTATCCAAGGTACTGGCGTATTGATTACATTAGCTCCAGAAGGTAGTGATGCTACAAGATTATTAGACGAAAAATTAGGTCAGTTTTACGGTACTTCAAAAAGTAAAACATCACGTCAAATGTACCCAACATCTTTAATGGGTACTATGGCATTATTAAGACAAGTAAATCTTGACGCAGATTGGTACGCAAAAGGAAATATAAAAGAGAAAGATCGTGCTTTAGAAGCGTTTAATGCTAATAGAAATGAAATTCAAATTCTTAATGCTTCTAGCAAAGAAAATGTACTTCGTTTTGATAAAATCGGTGATCAATTTAATACTCAATATGTTTTTGTTGCTGGCGGTGATGAATACGAATGGATTAAAGACATCAAAGCGACAAACGCACAGTTTATTGTACCCGTAGATTTTCCAGATGCATATGATATGGAAGACCCATTAATGGCTAGCTCTGTTAGTTTAGCCGACTTAAAAGCATGGAATCAAGCACCTTCAAATCCTAAAGTATTAGCAGATAACAATATTACTTTTGCTTTTACAACTCATGATTTAAAAGAAGAAAAAGACTTGTTGGCTAATCTTCAAAAAGCTATAGAATATGGTTTAGATAAAACTAAAGCATTAGAAGCTTTAACAACTATTCCTGCTCAAATCATTGGCAAATCTACTCAATTAGGACATTTAAAAACTGGTGCTTATGCTAACTTTTTAATCACTTCCGGAGATATTTTTGATAAAGAAACAACCATTTATCAAAACTGGGTAACTGGTGTTAAAGATGAAATAACACCAATGGACACCAAAGACTTGCGTGGAGATTACACATTTAAATTAAACAATACCGATTACGAATTATCAATCTCTGGAGATGTAGAAAAACTGAAGTCTAAAGTAAAAACTGAAGATAAAGAGTTAGGTTCTAAAATTAACTTTTCTGACGAATGGTTAACGCTAACTTTTTCTACAATTGACACTACAAAACAAGAGTTTGTAAGAGTTGTTTCAAAAATTTCAGATTCAGAAAACATAAAAGGAAAAGCAATTTTACCTAACGGAAAAGAATTTGCTTTTAACGCTACTAAAAAAGCTTCAGAAAAAACTGAAGAGAAAAAAAGCGATAAAGACGAAGATAAAGAAAGTGAAATGCCAAAACTATTCCCTGTTACTTATCCTAACATGGCTTATGGTTTTACTAGCCTACCTCAACAAGAAACTATTTTATTTAAAAACGCAACGGTTTGGACTAATGAAGCCGAAGGTATTTTAGAACAAACAGACGTTTTAATTAAAAACGGAAAAATTTCTAAAATCGGAAAAAATCTTAGCGCTGGTAATGCAACAATTGTAGATGCTACAGGAAAGCATTTAACGTCTGGAATTATTGACGAACATTCGCATATTGCAACTTCAAGCGTCAACGAAGCTGGTCATAATAGCACTGCAGAAGTAAGCATAGAAGACGTTTTAGACGCCGAAGATATTAACATTTACCGCAACCTTTCTGGTGGTGTTACATCAATACAAGTACTACACGGATCTGCAAATCCAATTGGTGGTCGTTCGGCAATTATTAAATTAAAATGGGGAGAAACTCCAGAAAATTTAATTTATACAAACACTCCAAAATTTATCAAGTTTGCTTTAGGTGAAAACGTAAAGCAAAGTAATTGGGGCGATGATAGTAGAAACAGATTCCCACAAACCAGAATGGGTGTAGAGCAGGTTTTCATAGATTATTTTCAAAGAGCAAAAGAATATGATGCATTAAAGAAAAGCGGTAAACCATATAGAAAAGATATTGAGTTAGAAACTATTGCCGAGATTTTAAATAAAGAACGTTTCATTTCTTGTCACTCTTACGTACAAAGTGAAATTAATATGCTAATGAAGGTTGCAGAACGATTCAACTTCAACATTAATACCTTCACACATATTTTAGAAGGTTATAAAGTAGCCGATAAAATGGTAGAACACGGTGTTGGCGGATCTACATTTAGCGATTGGTGGGCATATAAATATGAGGTTAACGATGCTATTCCTTTTAACGCACCAATCATGCACAATGCAGGTGTAACGGTTGCTATTAATAGTGATGATGCCGAAATGTCTAGACGCTTAAATCAAGAAGCTGCAAAAAGTGTAAAATACGGAGATATTAGCGAAGAAGACGCTTGGAAGTTTGTGACTTTAAACCCAGCAAAATTATTACACATTGATGATCGTGTAGGAAGTATAAAAGTTGGTAAAGATGCAGATGTAGTTTTATGGTCAGATCATCCGTTATCTATTTATGCTAAAGCAGAAAAAACAATTATTGACGGTACAGTTTATTTTGATATTGAACGTGATGCACAACTTCGTGAAGCAATGGAAAAAGAAAAAAATGAATTAACCTCAATGATGCTTCAAGCAAAACACAAAGGGTTAAAGACGAAGCCAATTGAGAAAAAAGAAAAAGAATTATTACACTGTGACTCTGTAGAACATCAGTTTTAAAAAAGGACAACGTGTATAATCAAAACGTATAAAAAATGAAAAAACTAAATATATTAATCCTAACACTTTTGGTGAGTCTTTATGGTTTAGCACAGCAAACACCAGCACCAAAACAAACAAATGCTTACTCTATAGAAGGTGCTACCTTACATATGGGTAACGGTAATGTGATTAAAAATTCTTTAATCATGTTTGACAACGGAAAAATTACTTTTGTTGGTAGTGCTATGATGAAAATAGCCAGACAAGGCAAAGTTATAGACGCAAAAGGCAAACATGTATATCCTGGTTTTATTGCTCCTAATTCTACATTAGGTTTAGTAGAAGTAGATGCTGTAAGAGCTAGTGATGATGAAGATGAAATCGGAGCTATGAATCCGCATGTAAGAAGTATAATTGCATATAATACCGAATCTAAAGTTGTAGAATCTATGCGTCCAAACGGTGTTTTAATGGCACAAATTACACCACGTGGCGGACGTATTTCTGGAACGTCAAGCATTGTACAATTAGATGCTTGGAATTGGGAAGATGCGATCATAAAAGAAGATGATGGTATTCATCTAAATTGGCCAAGAGCATATTCGCGCGGTCGTTGGTGGTTAGGAGAACCAATGGTTTTAACCGAAAACAAAAATTACAGCAAAGAAGTAGACGAATTAAAAAACTATTTTGCAGAAAATAAAGCCTATCAAGCGGGTAATACATCTCCAAAAGATATTCCTTTTGATGCTTTACAAGGACTAATAAATGGTAATAAAACGCTTTATGTACATGTAGACAACGAAAAAGGAATTACAGACGCTATCAATTTCGCGAAAGCGCAAAACATAAAAAAGACTGTAATTGTTGGAGGTTACGAAGCTAACAACGTAACAGACTTATTAAAAGAAAATAATGTGCCTGTGCTTTTACAACGTGTACACTCTTTACCAAATAGTGGTGATGACGATTACGATTTACCATATAAATTAGCTACAGAGTTAGTTAATGCTGGCGTTTTAGTTGGTCTTGAAAATGCTGGTGATATGGAACGAATGAACACTAGAAACTTACCATTTTTAGCAGGCACTACTGTTGCTTACGGATTAACTAAAGAACAAGCTTTAAGTTTAATCACTTACAACACAGCAAAGATTTTAGGTATTGATGATACTGTTGGATCTTTAGAAGTTGGTAAAGATGCCACACTTTTTATTAGTGAAGGTGATGCTTTAGATATGCGTACCAACAAACTAACTAAAGCCTTTATACAAGGTAGAGATATTAGTCTTGAAACACATCAAACAGAATTAGCAAAACGCTACTCAGAAAAATATAAAAACCAATAATAAAAAAAAGCGAGCTAAATGCTCGCTTTTTTTATTCTACTATTGTAGCAATTTCTGGAGCTTTAAAAGTCGCTTTTGGAACAGCTTGTTTTGTTAATTTAACATCTATAAATTGTGTTGTTCCCATTGGTTCTGTAGGTAAATTATTTTTGTATTTATAACGCACCATTTCAGCAGGTAATAAGATACCATTTACATCTTGCCATTTGCTATATCTTCTAAAATGAAATTCGGTAGTATCAATACCAGGTATAAAGTTTACGGTATATCCTAACCATTCCATTACGTAAGTTTCTGGGTTGTAATACACAATATATTGATCTTCTGGTGTTTCTCCTACTCCATTTTCATAAGTAAATTTAATACCAGGATATGTTTTTCCTTCAAAGGTTAATGGTTCTGCATCGCTAATGTTAATACCATCATCTCCAAATACAAAAGGCATTGCATAAAAGTAAAACATCAAATTATAATAATATTTAGGGTCGTAACCTTTGTACTCGCCTTCTTTATTATTTACATACCAAGTTTTTGCACCATCATGTCCAATCACAAAATCAGGATGTGTTATTAAAGCTTCTCTAGTTTTTAAGTTGGTTAAGGTTACTTCATTTCCGTTAGGTTTTGGCATTGTAAACTCTAAAGATTTCATTTGATTCCAAAGGTCAATTCCTCCATGCGCATCAAAAATTTTAGTTAATGTTTCAGGGTAAATTGAAGTTGTAACATCTAATTCTTCTTTTTTGTAATCAGTAGTAATCTCAGTTTCTTTTTTTGTTTGTTCTTTACAGTTAAAAAGAAAAACAGCTAAAGTAATTAGTAATAAAAAATTTTTCATGTTTAAGGTTTATCGTTATAATTAGTGCTAGGTCGTTATATTGTTACAATACTTACATTTTTTAAATTACTTTTGTGTTATGAATTACAAACAAATTTCTAGCACACAAAACCAACTAATAAAACAGATAGTTTTATTAAAAGAAAAATCTAGAGAACGTCGTAAAACAAACCTGTTTATTGTTGAAGGTTTACGCGAAATACATTTGGCTTTACAAGGACATTACGATATAAAAACCCTTTTGTTTTATCCTGAAATTTGTCCAGAAGACAGTTTACCTAAGCTAAATAATTCTACTCAAGTCATTGAAATCTCTAAAGACGTTTATCAAAAAATAGCGCATAGAGACACAACTGAAGGTATTGTAGCGATTGCTAAAAGTAAATCGCATCAATTAGACAACTTGAAACTAAACAATAAAAATCCATTAATTTTAATTGCAGAAGCACCTGAAAAACCTGGAAACATCGGCGCGTTGTTACGTACCGCAGATGCAGCAAACGTAGATGCTTTTATATTAGCAAATCCTAAAACCGATTTGTACAATCCAAACATTATTAGATCTAGTGTTGGTTGCTTGTTTACTAATACCATTGCGACTGGTAATACAGAAGATATTATCGCATTTTTAAAGTCGAATAACATTAATATTTACAGTGCTATTTTGCAGGATGCAGCATATTATCATAAACAAGATTTCACTAAAGCCAGCGCTATTGTTGTTGGTACAGAAGCAGATGGCTTAAGTCAAGCTTGGCGCGATGCTTCAACACAAAACATCATTATCCCAATGAGTGGAAAAATTGACTCTATGAATGTATCTGTTGCTGCTGGAATTTTAGTTTTTGAAGCTAAAAGACAAAGAGATTTTATTTAAAATATTATCATGAATCACACTACCCTATTCTATATCATCATCGCAATTATAAGCATTAATTTTATTATTGATAAAATTTTAGATGCGCTTAACGCGAAACATTATAATGACCAATTACCCAAAGAACTACAGGATGTTTATGATGAAAACGAGTATAAAAAATCACAACGCTATAAAGCTACTAACTATCGTTTTGGGATATTAACTTCTACATTTTCTTTTGTGCTAACGTTGGCGTTTTTCTTTTTAGACGGTTTTGCTTTTGTTGACCAATTAGCTAGACAAATTACAGACCATAATATTTTGGTAACGCTTATCTTTTTTGGAATTATAATGATAGGTAGTGATATTTTGACCACGCCATTTTCTTATTACAAAACCTTTGTGATTGAAGAACAGTTTGGGTTTAATAAAACTACTAAAGAAACCTTTATTTTAGATAAAATTAAAGGTTGGTTAATGACCATAATTGTTGGCGGAATCATACTAGGCATCATCACATGGTTTTATCACACAACTAAAGATTTATTCTGGATTTATGCTTGGATTTTAGTATCTGTTTTCACCATTTTTATCAACCTATTTTATTCGCGATTAATAGTACCTATTTTTAATAAACAAACACCTTTAGAAGACGGAAGTTTGCGTGATGCAATTTCTAAATATGCTGAAAGTGTTGGCTTTAATCTAGATAAGATTTTTATCATTGACGGTTCTAAACGAAGCACAAAAGCCAATGCCTATTTTTCTGGATTTGGAAATGAAAAGCGTGTGACACTTTACGATACTTTAGTTAATGATTTAGATGAAGATGAAATCGTTGCAGTACTAGCGCATGAGGTTGGTCATTACAAGAAAAAACACATTATTTTTAATTTAATTTCTTCTATTTTACTAACAGGTTTCACACTTTTTATATTGTCATTATTAATTGACAATCCTATGCTTTCTGAAGCTTTAGGTGTACAAGAAACAAGCTTTCATATCGGGTTAATTGCATTTGGTATTTTATATAGTCCGCTTTCTGAAATCACAGGATTAATCATGAATTGGTTTTCTAGAAAGTTTGAATACCAAGCAGATGACTATGCAAAAAACACCTACAAAGCAGAGCCTTTAATAACTTCACTTAAAAAGTTATCTAAAAACAGTCTTAGTAATTTAACGCCTCATCCTGCGTACGTGTTTATGCATTATTCTCATCCTACATTGTTAGAAAGAATTAAGAATTTAAAACAGTAACCCAATTTTGATAAAAATTACCTATCTTCAAAACTTCATTTTAAAAAATTAGATAATGAAACTTGGCGCATTTTCAGTTAGTCTTGCTGTAAAAGACATACATAAATCAAAAGCATTTTATGAAAAATTAGGCTTTACACCTTTTGCTGGAGAGATAGAAAAAAATTATTTAATCATGAAAAATGGTAACGCGCTTGTAGGATTGTTTCAAGACATGTTTGATAAAAACATATTAACTTTTAATCCTGGATGGGACGAAAGTGCTAATAAATTAGAAGATTTTACAGATGTAAGAGATATCCAGAAACACATCAAATCTTATCAAATACCTTTAATTACAGAAGCTGACGAAAGCAGTTCTGGTCCAGCAAGTTTTGTGATTTTAGATCCTGATGGTAATCCTGTTTTGATTGATCAGCACGTCTAAAAACTATTCTACTAAAAAATCAAAATATTGGTTTTTAAACGGCTCATTTCTTAATGTAAAATGCCACCATTCTTTCGGGTAATTTCTAAAACCGTTTTTAAGCATAACATTTTGTAAACGTTGTCTGTTAGCGATTTGTTTTTCGGTTAGATTAGTATTGCTTACCCAAGATTCTGGTCCAAAAAAATCAAAAGGAGATCCCATATCTAGTTCTTCACCAGTTTCTAAATTCACTATAGTTACATCTAAAGTGCTACCACTACTGTGTCTAGATTTTGATGCAATGTAACCTTCTTTAAATAAATTACGCTTATTTACTTTTGGGTAGTAATGCATTTTCATCATTGTATCATTAACTTGTTTTGCCCAACGAACAAAATGATTAACTGCACGTTGTGGTCTGTAAGCATCAAAAACTTTTAGAGTTAAACCTTCTTTTTTTAAATCGGCTTGTACCTTTTTTAAGGCTTCTACTGTTTGTGTTGTTGTAATCACAACTTCGTTTACATAGCCATCTATTTGTCCTCCAACAAAATTATTATCATAGCAATAACGTAATTCAACTTTTAAATTAGGTAAACTATCTTGCGCATATACAAAGCCTTTAGGTAGTTGGGCAAAAGTGAGTTGAGTTATAAAAAATAATAAAAGAGTTAGGCTAAATTTCATGATAAATAAATTATAGGTTAAATTTATAAAATAAAAAGTTACTATGATTTATCCTTGGCATCTTTACGCTATGGCGTGTATGTATATTTTGGCTGGAATAATGCATTTTGTAAAACCTAAAATGTATATGCGCATTATGCCTAATTATATTCCTAATCACAAATTAATGGTATTACTTAGTGGTGTTGCCGAAATTATTCTTGGTGCAACGCTATGCTTTCCCTTAACAAAAAACACAGCTATTTATGGTATTATTTTAATGCTAGCTGTTTTTTTTACTGTTCATTTCTATATGCTTTCTAATGAAAAAGCTAGTGCAGGTTTACCAAAATGGGTATTAATTTTACGCATTCCATTACAATTCTTTTTAATGTATTGGGCATATTTTTATTTACAATTTTAAAAATGCTTTTTCCTGAAGACATATCATTAAATTTACCAGATTCTGACATTAAATACTATCCAGACTTTTTTAATAAAAAAGAAGCAGACGCCTATTTTAATTCGCTTTTAAAACATATAAATTGGCAACAAGATGATATAACTGTTTTTGGAAAAACCTATAAACAACCTAGACTAACTGCACTTTTTGGCAACAATGGTAAGCCTTACAGTTATTCAAATATTACAATGCATCCGCATGTTTTTACAGAAGAACTACAGCAAATAAAAGATAAAGTCGAAACTAAAGTTAACACAAAATTTACCACGTGTCTTGCTAATTTATACCGAAACGGAAACGACAGTAATGGCTGGCATGCAGATAATGAAAAAGAATTAGGAAAAAACCCAATAATTGCTTCTGTTAGTTTTGGAGCAGAACGATACTTTCATTTAAAACATAGACAAGATAAATCTTTAAAACAAAAACTATTACTTCAGCATGGTAGTTTACTTTTAATGCAAGGTAAAACCCAACACCATTGGTTACATCAAATTGCAAAAACTAAAAAAGATATTGGTCAGAGAATAAATCTAACCTTTAGAATTATTAAATAGAAATTATTAAAAACAAAAGAGTCAAGGTCCCTCAACCTTGACTCTATGCTATTTGGCATCTTATATATTGGTCAGATTTAGGGTCTCTATATCTAATCAAGATGCAAATATTAATTAATTAATCCATTGAACTAAAAAGTATGTAATTCTTAGTACGTGTCAAACATAATATTATTTCCTTTTCAAATAGTTTAAAAACACAAATATTCGATGAAATACACTTAATTTTAACATTTATCGATTAAAAACACAAAATAAGGGATTAAAAACAATATTTAAAATTATTAATTCGATAACTATCGATAAAATAAATTCAGTTATTTTTGTACATGTTAACACTATAAATTGGCATCTTTTTTGACAATTTTTAATTAAAAAATAATATGAAATTTTTAGTTCTTTTTATTTCGCTTTGTTTTAGCTCTACACTTATAGCACAAGAATCTAGTTTTACAAAACAAGACATTTCTGTAAATAAACATATAGATGGTACATTATTATCACCAAATAATGTCAAAAAGCCTAATTTAGCTATTATAATTGCAGGATCTGGACCTACCGACAGAGATGGTAATCAAAATTTTTTAAAAAATAACAGCTTAAAAAAATTAGCTGTAAATCTTACCAATAACAATATTGCTACATACAGATATGATAAACGTATTGTTAAACAATTAAAATCTAACAATTTAGATAAAAATATAATTTTTGATCATTTTGTTACAGACGCAAAATCTGTAATAGATTATTTTAAAAGCACTAAAAACTTTAATAAAATTTATGTTATTGGGCACAGTCAAGGTAGCTTAGTTGGTATGCTAGCTGCTAAGGACCGTGCAGATGGTTTTATATCTTTAGCAGGTGCTGGACAAAGTATTGATCAAGTTATTATAGAACAAGTCAATAAAACAGCACCTAATTTTACAGAAGATACTAAACGTATATTTAAAACTTTAAAAGAAGGTAAAACAACTACAGATTATCCTATGGCATTATCTTCTATATTTAATATCGAAATCCAAAAGTTTATGATAAATTGGATGAAATATAATCCAACAGAAGTCTTAAGTACTTTAAACATACCTATTTTAGTTATAAACGGAACTAAAGATTTACAGGTAAGTGAAACTGAAGCTAAACTTTTAAAAGAAGCTAATAAAGATGCTACTTTAAAAATAATAGAAAATATGAATCACGTACTTGTTACTATAGAAGGTGATGATTTAGAAAATTCAAAATCATATGCAGAAACCCAAAGACCTATTGCAGAAGGATTAATTGATACTATTACAAATTTTATTAAATAGTTAAATGGCAACATACCTAAATAGAAAAAGCATCCTAAAAAGGATGCTTTTTCATACTAACCAACCAAAAATATAAGTAATCTTTACTCGTTAATTAAGGTAACCACACCTTTTACTAAGTCATCATAAATAATTACATATTATATAAATCAAATGCTGTGCCAAACTTTATTTTGACATAAAATAGAAAAAGCACCTCAAAATGAGATGCTTTTTCGTACTAACCAACCAAAAATATGAATAATCTTTGCTATTTAATTATGGTAACCACACCATAATTACGTCTTCACAAATATTACATATATTTAGTCTATATAATACTGATTTCCTTACAATTAGAATTTAAAAGTTTTGTTAAAGTTTATTATATAGAAAAAGCACCTCAAAAAGAGATGCTTTTTCATACTAACCAACCAAAAATATGAGTAATCATTACTCGTTAGATCAGGTAACCACACCTTTACCAAGTCATCATAATTAATTACACTTTAAATAAAACAAATGCTGTGCCAAACTTTATTTTAAGTCCTTTTTATTACAGTTTTATTTGATTATTTTGCGGTAACTATAAAACTAAACTATGAACGAACCATTATTTACAAACGACACTATCGTTTTTGGAATATTAATGTTAGCACTTGGTGCTATTTTTTACACAGAGTCTTTAAAAGGTGGCTTTTGGGAGAAATTTTATAAAATAGTTCCTGGGTTATTTATGGCTTATATGCTTCCTGCAGTTTTAACTACTGTAGGTTTAATTGCTCCAGAATGGGAAACTACTAACACAGACACTGGTGAAATAACAAAACATAGCACAAACCTATATTATGTTGCAAGTAGATACCTTTTACCAGCTGCTTTAGTACTTATGACTTTAAGTATTGATTTAAAAGGTGTTTTTAATTTAGGTTGGAAAGCGCTAATCATGTTTTTTACAGGTACAATAGGTATTGTAATTGGAGGACCTATAGCTATTTTATTGATTTCTGCTTTTTCTCCAGAAACTGTTGGCGGTGTTGGTCCAGATGCTGTTTGGAGAGGATTATCAACCCTTGCAGGAAGTTGGATTGGTGGCGGAGCTAACCAAACTGCTATGCTAGAAATTTACGGTTATAATCAAAAACTTTATGGCGGAATGGTCTTTGTAGATATTGTTGTTGCTAATTTATGGATGGCGCTTCTTTTAATAGGAATAGGTAAAAGAAACGCTATTAACAAATGGTTAAAAGCAGATACATCTTCTATTGAATCCTTAAAAGAAAAAATGTCTTCTTTTACAGATAGCGTAAAACGTAATCCTTCTTTAACAGATTTAATGCTAATGGCTGCAATCGCTTTTGGTACTGTTAGTGTAGCCCATCTATTTGCTGGTATTTTAGCTCCTTTTTTCAAAAACATTGTTGATGGTATAGAAAACCAAACTTTAAAAAATGTATTTACCTTTTTAGACAGTTCTTTTTTCTGGATGATAAGTATTTCAACTATAATTGCCATTTTACTTTCTTTCACAAAAGCTAGAAATTATGAAGGTGCTGGCGCTAGTAAATTTGGTAGTGTATTTATCTATATTTTAGTAGCAAGTATTGGTATGAAAATGGATTTAACCTTAATATTTGACAATGTTGGTTTAATTGCAATTGGATTAGTTTGGATGTCTATTCATGCGCTACTTTTAATTTTTGTAGCAAAAATTATTAAAGCACCTTACTTTTTCCTAGCTGTAGGTAGTCAAGCAAATGTTGGTGGCGCTGCATCGGCACCTATTGTTGCTTCTGCTTTTCATCCATCATTAGCTACAGTTGGTGTACTATTAGCTGTTTTTGGTTATGCAGTTGGTACTATAGCTGCAATTGGCTGTACAATTTTAATGCAATTAGCTTCTGCTGGTTAGTATTTTTGTGATTTTTATAAGATATTTGCCCACTAAAAATTAAATAAAAATGAAAAAAATCTTAGTACTACTTCTTGTAACACTTATTTTTTCTTGCGGTGATAGCGGAAAAAAACTTACTGTTGAAGCTACCGTTAAAGGTTTAAAAAAAGGTACTGTTTACCTAAAAAAAGTAATTGATACAACTTTAGTTACTGTAGATTCTGTAACTGTAAATGGCGATTCTAACTTTACATTACAAACAGAGATTGATGAGCCAGAAGTATTTCATTTGTATTTAGATAAAAACTCTAAAGAAAATGATCGTATATCTTTCTTTGGTGATAAAGGTGTAACCAAAATTTACACCAAATTAGAAAACTTTAATTTTTACGCTAAAATTGAAGGTTCTAAACAACAAGAACTTTACCAAGAGTATCTAGAAATGATGAATAAAATAAACAACAAAAACTTAGATGTTTTTAAAGAAAATCTAGATGCTTTAAAAAATAAAGATTCTGCTGCTATAAAGAAAACAGAAAAGGCTTTAGAAGGCTTTACAAAAAGAAAATATTTATATGCTGTTAATTTTGCTATTAATAATAAAGATAGTGAAGTTGCTCCTTATATAGCTTTATCTGAAATTTATGATGCTAGATTAAACTTACTAGATACGATTAATAAAGTACTAACTCCAGAGATTAAAAACTCTAAATATGGTAAGCAGTTAGAAGACTATATAAGTAAACGAAAAGCTGAAGAAACTAAATAAAATAACAGAAATAATTAAAAAAGCCATTCAAAATTGAATGGCTTTTTTTATGATTAAATATCAACTTTTATTAATAAAAAAAGCTTCTCATTTTATTGAGAAGCTTTAAGAGCCGATGGAGGGACTCGAACCCACGACCTGCTGATTACAAATCAGCTGCTCTAGCCAGCTGAGCTACATCGGCAAAGCGAGTGCAAATATAATTTGAGAAATGATATTTGCAAACTTTTTTTTAAAAAATTATCCTAATTTGTTAATTCTTTCTATTAACGCTCTACCTTTGTCTTCTAGTTCTTGTTGAATACCTTTAAAGTGAACTTTCTTATTTTCAACATCTTTAGCGTTTACTTTTGCTATTAACTCGTCAAAAGTTGTTATTGCATCATCAATAATTTTTTCACTTTCTTTTGTGTCTTTATCTGTATTTGCATATTCCCAGATATAAACAGCTTCAATAATATCTCCTAAAACGTAATTAATGTCTTTTTTTAGGTCTCTTTTATTTGCCATGATAATTAAAATTTAATTTGCGCAAAGCTACATATAAAGTTTATTATCTTCACTATATAACTTAGTTTTTGATAGTTTTATTCTAATTATTTTGAAGGATAAGTTACATAATTGCGTGGTGTTTCGTACAAAGTAACTTGTAGTTCAAATTTTGGATCTAATTTGGCTTTAATTTTATTATAAACTACGACAACTATATTTTCTGCTGTTGGGTTTAAGTTTTTAAATTCTGGTACGTCTACGTTTAGGTTTTTATGATCAAAAGCATCTTCTACCTCTTCTTTTATGATATCTTTTAATATTTTCATATCAATTACATAACCTGTTTCGGGATCAATATCTCCTGTTACATGTGCAATTAGCTCGTAATTATGACCATGAAAGCTTGGGTTATTACATTTGCCAAAAACGTCATTATTTTTGTCTTCTGTCCAGTCTTTTCTATACAGCCTATGTGCGGCATTAAAATGTGCTTTTCTGCTAACGGTTACTTTCATTGATTAATGCTTTATAAATTCGTAAAACTTTTCAAAAATAATCTTAAACCATGCGGTATATAGTTCTGGATGCTGTTCTATATCTAGCTTTACTTCGTCTAAAGACATCCATTTCCAAGCTTCTACTTCGTCTTTATTTATGTTTGGCTCATCATTATAATAACCAACCATAATGTGGTCAAATTCGTGCTCTGTAAGACCGTTTTCAAAAGGTGCTTTGTATATAAAAGAAGTTTTTTCTTCTAGCTCTGTTACAAAGCCCATTTCTTCCATTAACCGCCTTTTTCCTGCTGCTATGTTACTTTCTCCTTCACGTTGGTGACTACAACATGTGTTTGTCCATAAACCTGGCGTATGATACTTGGTTAATGCACGTTGCTGCAACATTAATTGGTTTTTATCATTAAATACAAATACTGAAAACGCTCTATGTAGCAATGCTTTTTCATGTGCTTCCATTTTAGGCATTAATCCTATTTGCTCGTCTTTTTCGTTTACTAAAATTACTTTTTCTTCTGCCATCTTATTTTTTAAGTCTAACAAATTTACAAAATACGAAATTTGTTCTGAGTCCTTTTAGGCAATATTTAGTAATATAATTTTAGAGCATAAAAAAGTGCTTCTTTAGAGAAGCACTTTTTTTTATTTATTTTATGTTTTAATTACTAGTAACTATAAACATACTTCTTCTGTTTTGTTGATGTTCTTCTTCTGAACATTTTACACCGTTAGAACAACGGTTTACTAATTGTGTTTCTCCATATCCTCTACCTGATATTCTACTCGGGTCAATATTACCTTTTTGGATTATCCAATTTTTTGTAGACTCGTTACGTCTTTGTGATAACGCAATATTATATTGGTCGGTTGCTCTAGAGTCTGTATGTGATTGGACATCTATATTTACTGTTGGATACTTCTTTAAGTAATCTATTACTTTTTGTAATTCTACTTGTGCATCTGGTCGAATGTTAGACTTATCAAAGTCAAAATAAATTGGGTTTAAGTCTAGTTCTGTAAATAGATCTTTACCTACTGGTAAAGGTTCATTTTCAGTTTGTTTAAGGTTTAGTTTTAAAACTACATCTTCTTCTTTAGATGGGTTTATTTTAAAGGTTTCTTCAGATTGTATAAATTCATCTTTAGAAGCTATGACCTTATACGTTTGTTTTTTACAACTTCCTTCATAGCTGAATGCTCCGTTTTGGTCTGAAGTTAGGTTTTGTACTTCTACACCTTTTTCGTTTAAAATAACAACGCTAGCGTAAGGTATAATTGCGTTTGTTCTTTTATCTACTGTTGTACCAGAAATAAAACGTGTACAATATTCTCTTGTAAATTTATAGATGTCGTCATCTCCTTTTCCGTTATAACGGTTTGATGTTAAATAACCTTCGTTAGTGTTTTCATCTATTATAAATTCAAAATCATCTCTTGAGCTGTTTATTGGTTTACCTAGATTTGTAACAGCAACTTTAGTCGCTTCTAGATTACTCATAAATACATCTAAACCTCCAAGACCTTGGTGTCCGTCTGATGAGAAATAAAGTGTTCCGTTATTGCTTATAAACGGAAAATTCTCTCTTCCTTCTGTGTTAATTGTTTCACCTAAATTAACAGGATCACCATATGTACCGTCTTCGTTTATATCTACATAAAATAGGTCTGATTTACCATAAGTACCTGGCATATCACTAGCAAAGTATAAACGTTTTTCATCTACACTTAAAGCTGGATGTGCTACATTATAATCGTCATTATTAAATGGCATACTTTCTATATTTGTCCAATTACCATCTACTAATTGTGCTTTATAAATTTTTAATCCATTAACTTTTTCGTTGCTTTTTCTTGCTTTACCTCTAAAATAATTGTTTCTGGTAAAGTACATTGTATTACCATCTTTTGTGAAAGAGGTTGAAGACTCGTGATATTTTGTATTTATATTTTCTGAAAGTTTTTCTGGCTTACCTTCACTTTCATTTATATAATAAAGGTCTAAAAATGGTTGCTCGTTCCATTTATAAAGTTTTCCATCTCCTCTTGATGATGCAAATACAATTCCTTCTTTATAAAAGGATGTTCCGAAATCTGAAAAACGAGAATTAAAATCTAGATTTTCTAATTCAAAATCTCCTGATAATTCTTCTATTGTCTCTAAATAATTTGGAGATTTTTTAAATAGAATTGCTCTAGAGTCATTTGGTTTAAGTACTGCAAATTTTTGCATATATTCATTAGCTTTATCGTAATTACCAATAGCTTTTAAAGCCATAGCATAACGATAATAATATTCGTATTCTACAACAATGTCTTTAATTGCAAAAAGTTCTCCGTACCATTTTGAAGCATCTTCCATTTTCACATTAAAATAGTAAGCATTGGCAAGTTTTTTTAAAACTTCTGGTGTACGATTACCGTCTTCTACTAATTTTAATAATGCTTTAGTTGTTTCTATATATGATAACTTGTCGTATTTTTTTTCAACTTTTGCAGATATACCGTTATCTTGAGCCTTAAAAGTTGAGAACGATAATATCGAAAAAACTGTAAGTATGATAATTTTATTTTTCATAAGTATTGTGTTCTTTTAGAAGAATCTTGGTGATAAAATCTTTGTTACATCTCTTGGTTCGAATCTAAGAAAAACTTCAAATGAACCTTGCTGAAATTGTGTTTGTCCTAACTCGGTCGTTTCTCTATCATAACCAAAGCCTAACATAAAGCTATCTGAGAGCTGGTAGCCTAACATACCACTAACCGCTGCATCCCATCTATATGCTAATCCAAATGTAAATTTTTCTTTTAAAAGTGCATTTATAGACAAATCTGCTGCTAATGGTGCACCTTGAACACCTTTTAGTAAAAAGGCTGGTTTTAATTTTAAATCAGCATTTATATCAAAAACGTATCCTGCTATCAAGTAAGCATTTATTCTTTCTTTTGCTTGAGATAAAGAGGCTTCATCAAAGTGCTTAGTCTCTAAAATATTTGGAACAGAAAGTCCTACGTACCAACGATCTGCTTTACGGTAATAGATACCTGCTCCAAAATTTGGAGAAAATTTATTTTCTATATCTGATTGCAGCAAAACATCTCCTCCATTATACTGACTTAATTCTGAATAGTTTACATCTAAAAGATGTCCTCCTACTTTCAAACCAAAAGCTAGTTTACTTTCTTCTGATAGATTTATTGTGTAAGAAAAATCTGCATCGACATAAGTTTCTTGTGTTGGACCTATTCTATCATTTATTACAGATAACCCTAACCCTATTTTACTATCTTCTGCAATTGGGGAATGGATATTAAAAGTTCCTGTATCTGGAGCTCCATCTAACCCTACCCATTGTGTACGGTAAAGTAGTAAGGCGCTAATACCATCTCTAGATCCAGCGTATGCAGGATTTATACTCATTGTATTATACATATACTGAGTATACTGAGCATCTTGTTGAGCTGTAACATTACTTACAAACAAAGAACTTAAGAGAAGTGCTAAAATTAAAATTCTATTTTTCATTATAAAAAAGATATATTTTTAGATAAGAGGCTATTTATAAATAGCCTCTATTACTTATAATTTAACGTTGAATATATAGATATCCTGCTTTAGATTTAGTTTCGGTTCCGTTGTTATATTCAATAACATAGTAATAAGTACCTACTGGCAATTGTTTTTCTGTTTTAATAGTTGCACGTCCATTAGATTCTCCTTTGAAGAATTGTCCGTTTTGACCATATCCTGAAACTTCATAAACAATTACTCCCCATCTGTTATAAATCCTAACAGTGTTTTCTGGATATAATTCTATATTTCTAATAATGAAAACATCATTATCTCCGTCTCCGTTTGGTGTTACTGCATTAAATACTTCTAAATCGTCTTCTGAAGGTGAAGCATTATTAAACCCTAAGTAATCTGGTAGTAACTGATCGCCATCACTATCTACTGCATCATCACCAAAACCAACTCCGTCATTATTAGGATCAGGATATTCATCTTCTGTTAATATACCATCTCCATCATCATCAGTATCTAAATAATCTGGTGTTCCATCTTCATCAGAATCGTCGTTAGTTGGGTCTCCATCACCTTGTGGATCAACTTCTCCGTCTGAGTCATCTACATCTCCATAATCTTCATTTATAGTATCAACACCATCTCCGTCATCATCAGGATCTAACCAGTTTGGTATTCCGTCTCCGTCAGTATCACCGTAAGGTAATTCTGTTCCGTTAGGCACATTATCATTATCACAATCTGCGTCTAACCATGCTTGAGACTGAGATACATCAGAACTACTTAAATAATCAAAATCACAAGGATCTAATGGATTAGTACCATCTTCTAATTCTGTTCCGTTGAAATACCCGTCACCATCACAATCTGAAGAAATCCAAGGTTCTGCTTGAGTTTCTGTAATACTTTCTGGATTGTAATCACAAGGATCTGTTGGATCTGTTCCTTCTAGAACTTCAACTGAACTTAAAACACCATCTCCATCTGAATCTCCATCTGGTTCATAAGTAATTGTTACTATTGCTTCATTAGATATATTACCATCATTATCTTGAATAGTGTAAGTTATAGGTGTTGGATCTCCGTTAAACCCTGATTCTGGTATAAATGTAAGTATACCTAATTCATCTATTACCCAAGTTCCTTCTCCTGGCACTACTAACGTATCATTATCTCCATCTCCATCTGTATCAGTTGCTCCTGGTGTTGTTATGCTTACAGAACCTAAATCTAATGTTCCATCTGGATCAACATCTTGACCATTACCGTTATCGGCTATTATATCTATAACTACTGTAGAGCCAAAAGGATTTAGTAAACTGTCGTCGTCTTCTGCTATTGGATTTTGAGTTTCGTAATCAATAGTTACAATAGCTTCGTTAGATACATTTCCATCATTATCTTCTACAGTGTAACCAATTGGTGTTGGGTCATCTGTAAATTCAGATTCAGGGATAAATGTTATCACTCCTGTAGTTGGATCTACTATCCAAGTTCCTTCGCCTGGAACAACTAAAGTGTCATTGTAACCGTCACCATCAGCATCTATAGCTGAAGGATCTGTTAAATTAACAGTAGTTGAATCTATTGTCCCGTTTGGATCAGAATCATTATCTACAACATCTACAGATACATTTGTATTACTTGCTACTCCTGTTACTGTATCATCTATAGCTATCGGAGTACATCCTCCAGCATCTACAAATGGATCACAAGCATCATTTGGATTACTAGTTCCTGTTGGAACTAATGGTGTGTTTGGATCATCAATTCCTGTTGTTTCCTCACAGTCTGTTAAGCCGTCTCCATCAGTATCGGTACTATTGATTCCGATTGGATCACATTGATTGTTTGGATCGAATGGTCCTGGTCCATATGTGTTTGGATCTTCTGGCGTGTTTGGATCATCAATTCCTGTCGTTTCCTCACAGTCTGTTAAGCCATCTCCATCAGTATCGGTACTATTGATTCCGATTGGATCACATGGATTGTTTGGATCGAATGGTCCTGGTCCATATGTGTTTGGATCTTCTGGTGTGTTTGGATCATCGATTCCTGTTGTTTCCTCACAGTCTGTTAAGCCATCTCCATCAGTATCTGTTGCATCTGGACAAGGCTCTGGTGCATACCCATCATCGGTGGTTGTGTTTATGCCTTCAACTACGGTTACCGTCTCTGGATCTGAACCTGTTGTGGTTAACGTATCTGTAATGTCTGCTGGTAAGGTTGTCTCATCTACATCTACCGTTGCATCGCCTACTGGAATATCTGTTGCTGTCCAATCTCCATTGGCATCTGTCGTTACTGTCGTTGGGTTACCATCGACATCTGTTACTACAACATCTACACCTGCAATTCCTGCTTCGCCTGCATCTTGTACGCCATTTCCGTTGGTATCTTCAAATACTGTTCCGCTTAAGTCGCCTAATGCTGGTGCATAACCATCATCGGTAGTTGTGTTTGTGCCTTCAACTACGGTTACCGTCTCTGGATCTGAGCCTGTTGTGGTTAAGGTATCTGTAATGTCTGCTGGTAAACTAGTCTCATCTACATCTACCGTTGCATCGCCTACTGGTATGTCGGTTGCGGTCCAATCTCCATTAGCATCTGTGGTTACTGTTGTTGGGTTACCATCAATATCGGTGATGATTACTTCTACACCTGCGATGCCTGCTTCGCCTGCATCTTGTACGCCATTTCCGTTAGTATCTTCAAATACTGTTCCGCTTAAGTCGCCTAAACAAGAGTTTATATTATCATCTAAAGAACTACCTATATTCTGTCCTCCTGAAACTGAATCAGGAACTCCATTTGAATCAACACTTCCTAATATTTCACCTTGAGTATTAACGCTTGAAGATGTAATAGAAGCGTCACCTTCAATAGCATCAAAACATCCATCTGCATCTGAATCATTATCTAAATGATTTGGTATTGTATCTGAATCTGTGTCTAATGGTAGACAATAAATTAACTCATAAATTTGTAGCGTTACATTTCCTGCATTTCCATTATTTTTACCAACATAAATTTTAATTTCATCTAAAGGACCTTGTACTGAAACTTGTATGCTATTATTAGGAGCATTATTGCCACCTGCTGTACTAAATATTGTTTGATTTACAATTTGTCCGTTTGCGCCAAGATTAATATCCGTAAGAGTTACGGGTACATTTGAACCGGCATTAGTAGCTTGAAAATCTACTCTATCTGCATTATCAAGACCTCCATATTTAAAATTAAGATTATAAATAGGCTCTGAAAAAGTCAAAGTATAAATACCTTTATCTCCAACAGAAAAATTAGTATTGCTTACTTGCGTATTTATATATTCTCCATCTACACCTGCAACTGTTTGACTTGAAACACCAGATGCCCATGTTGTATTACCTTCTATTTGATATGTAAACGTTGCGCTAGCTGAACCATAATTATAGATACTGTTTACTACACCTGGATTTGAAGTATTATCTGAGAACGTTTGTCCCAATAGTACAAACGTTGGAGAGCAATTAAGCTCTAAAGTATCAATTATACCATCATTATCATCATCATTATCACAAAAGTCTGATATATTATCATTGTCTGAATTTGTATTTCCTGAAGCTGAAGCGTTACATTGATTTACACATAAACTAACTCCATCTGTCGCTTGAATATAAGTTACAAGGTAATCTGGAGTACCATCATTTCCTGGGTCAACAGTTGGAGACAATCCATCTGCATCGCCACTTAAGTCTGTAAATTGAAAATTTGGGCTTGTATCTGTTGTTGCGTTAGATTCGTATGCATCAGAGCATCCATCTCCATCAGTATCTAAATCAAACTGATTAATTATTCCGTCTCCATCTAAATCATACTGATCACTTATACCATCTCCATTGGCATCTATAAAACCTGAAAAATCAGGATCGAAGTAATTAGCTGCTCCATCTCCATCTTCATCTGCTAATGGATCTTCATTATTATTCTCTGTAACATCTAAAACTCCATCATTATCATCATCAATGTCTGTATTATCTAAAATACCGTCATTATCATTATCACATAAAGGTATTTCAATTGACGATGGAGTTGTAGATCTTGTTGATCCATAAAACCAAGTATTAATCACACGAGTGTTTCCAAAGTCATCACATAAAACGGCATTAGTATTATTACCGCCTTGGCTGATAGCAGGTACAGAATCGTCTGGATTACTTGAACTCCATGCGTGAGCAGGTCCAAAAGTACCATCTAATAGACCTTCTCTGCTAAATGCAGGATTTACTGTTGTTATATTATTTAAAGCATTACTACCTCCTGCTACATTACATCCAGTTCCGTCGTTAGTAACCGTAACAGCTCTATCATCCCAAAACATTTGTTTACTTCCTGCTGTTGGAGCAATCCCATTAATACTTAAACCATTAATATTTAATTCGGCATCAATCATAGGGACATTAGTACGTCCTATATATGATACAACCGTTACAGTTGTTGCATTTGTTGTTACTGGGTTACCTAAACCATCATTACCATCCCATGGAATTAATTTTTGACCTGGTGTATTTTCATAAACTTCAATTAAAACATCTTCTGTCCCTGATTGATAACCAGCCACACCATTAAAGTCTAAGATTATAGCTGTATCTTGAGCTAATATTAATGTTATTGGTATAAAGTAATTACCAGGACAACCTAAAATTTTATCAGCAACTACAGGGTTTGGCTCAATACTAGGTATAAACACATTTTGATCTGGTTCTGTAATAAAGACTTGATAACCATTATCAAGATTTACTGGAGTACCTAATCCATATGTTTGCGATCTTCTTGTTGTTAGGAAATCGTTCGACATATCGTCATCATCATTAACCACTCCAAATCTATTCATTGCTAATTGGTAACCAAATGGTCTGAATCCTGGTTCAAACTGAACTTGTACTATTACTTGATCATCTGTATACGCATAAAAATCTCCTTCAAAAGAAGCTACATCTGATGGATTAGGAACATTTGGTGTCGTTGCATTATTATCAGCATCTTCAACTCTATATGTAATAAAACTCCACTTTCTTGACCATATTCTTCCTTCTACTTGGTTGTTTGAAGCATCAGAAACAGTAAAATCAAAATACGGTAAAAAATTAATTCCTCCAGGAGCAGTATTAACAGCAGTTGCACCTCCATCATTACTAGAATAAAGTTCAATGTAATAATCACCGTTTGCTGATGGATTAAATGTTATAGGATTATAACCTGCAGGTGTTGCTCCTCCAATATTTGGTCCTGCAACAGCAGAAGCATAATTTGGTATATAACCTGCAGCCGTACCATTGTTTGTAAACAAAGTAGCAGGTGTTTGTGGCACACCTGCTGCGTTAAATATTCTATAATAAAAATTAGTTAACAAAGGATTATTTCCTCCTGCATACGAATTTCTTATTCTTGCCTGAACTCCAAAATAAAGATTCTCTACCGAAGCATCAGCTATAGTAAAATAAAGTCTTTCAGTTTCAGGAGCTCCCAGATATGGACCTACATTACCAGCATCTGTTCTTATATAAATTGCTGTACCATTAGTTGAATTTGGCATTACTTGTTTAGTTCCATCTGCTAAAACAGATGACACAAACATTAAAGAAAAAGTACAAAAAAGGGCTATTAACTTAATTCTTTTGGAGAAAGTAAAAATGTTCATATTTATATGAATAATGTTAAGAATATTATAATACTATATAAAACCCATAAACTAAATTTAATTAAACTAAACTTTAGTTACAGGCACTCTGTTACTCTAAAAAAAATGACAATCAGTTATTTACACATATTAAATTACCCTAAGGGAAGGTAATTGCACAATGCTAAATTATGTCGTTTTGGTTAAAGAAACCTTAAAATGTTCTAAACAAATATCATTTTTCGATGAAATGCAATTTTCTGTCTACCAAAAGAAATTTCTCACAATATGAATGATTTATCAGTTCTTTTGACATTACTTTAAGTTAATGTTTTTATTAAAACAAAATTTGACATAGCCCACACATACTATATTAAAATGTAAATAATAGCTATATATTTGCGCAAATTAAATTTTCAATGAAGTTTATAGAAGAAATCAACAGAAGGAGAACCTTTGGTATTATCTCTCATCCAGATGCAGGTAAAACTACACTTACAGAAAAACTATTACTTTTTGGTGGTGCTATTCAAGAAGCAGGAGCTGTAAAAAGTAATAAAATTAAAAAAGGTGCTACAAGTGATTTTATGGAAATTGAACGCCAAAGAGGTATATCTGTAGCAACTTCTGTATTAGCTTTTGAGTACAATGGAATAAAAATCAATATTTTAGACACACCAGGACATAAAGATTTTGCTGAAGATACTTACCGAACACTTACTGCTGTAGATAGTGTAATTGTAGTTATAGACGTAGCTAAAGGTGTTGAGGAACAAACAGAAAAATTAGTTGAAGTATGTAGAATGCGTAATATACCAATGATTGTTTTTATCAATAAATTAGATAGAGAAGGTAAAGACGCTTTTGAATTATTAGACGAAATAGAACAAAAACTTAAATTAAAAGTTATACCGCTAAGTTTTCCTATAGGAATGGGTTATGAATTTAAAGGTATATATAACATTTGGGAACAAAATATTAACTTATTTAGTGGTGATAACAGAAAGAACATTGAAGAAACTATAGAAATTTCAGATATAAACTCACCAGAAGTTAATAGCTTAATTGGTGATAAATCTGCCGAAACTTTAAGAGAAGAATTAGAATTAGTTGAAGGTATTTATCCAAATTTTGATAGAGAAGAATACCTTAATGGTAATTTACAACCTGTATTTTTTGGTTCTGCTTTAAATAACTTTGGTGTTAGAGAATTACTAGATTGTTTTGTAGATATAGCGCCAAAACCTAGAGCAAAAAACAGTGAAGAACGCTTAGTTAAACCAGATGAGAAGCAATTTACTGGTTTTGTCTTTAAAATTCATGCTAATATGGACCCTAAGCATAGAGACCGACTTGCATTTATAAAAATTGTTTCGGGTGAGTTTAAGAGAAATACTCCATATCTACACGTTAGAAATAATAAGAAAATGAAATTTTCTAGTCCTAATGCATTTTTTGCTGAAAAAAAAGAAATAGTAGATGTTTCCTATCCTGGTGATATTGTAGGATTACACGATACAGGAAACTTTAAAATTGGTGATACGCTAACAGAAGGAGAAATTATAAACTATAAAGGAATACCAAGCTTTTCTCCAGAACATTTTAGATATATCAATAACGCAGATCCTTTAAAATCTAAACAATTATATAAAGGTATAGATCAATTAATGGATGAAGGTGTTGCCCAATTATTTACATTAGAATTGAATGGAAGAAAAGTAATTGGTACCGTTGGAGCACTTCAATATGAAGTGATTCAATATCGATTAGAACATGAATACGGAGCTAAATGTACCTATGAAAATTTAAATGTATATAAAGCATGTTGGGTAGATCCAGAAGATCCTAAAAATGATGAATACAAAGATTTCTTAAGAGTTAAGCAACGTTTTCTTGCAAAAGATAAACAAGGTCAACTAGTGTTTTTAGCAGACTCTGCTTTTTCTCTTCAAATGACAGAACAAAAATACCCTAGTATAAAATTTCATTATGTTTCAGAATTCAAATAACTAAAAAATCAATTTTAAGCTATTTTAAGAGATTATAATCAAAAGATATATAATAACATTACAATTTTGAATTTCAACATAAAAACCTTATTAAAAACACTTGGTTTTTTTAAACAGATAACTTAAATTGATTGAAAAATTGATTGCAAATAACAAAAATCTATAAATAAAAAATCCCATCAAAAAGATGGGATTTTTTTATGCTTGACCAGTTGGACCAAAATTTAATGGAATTGGTGGTTGCTCATAATCTTTAATTTCGCCATGAGCTTTTTCAAATCTATTTACATTATCACCTAACGCTTTTAATAATCGTTTAGCATGTTGTGGTGTTAATATAATTCTAGACTTTACTTTACTTTTTGGTGTACCTGGCATAATGCTTACAAAATCAATTACAAATTCTGAAACTGAATGATTTATTATTGCAAGATTAGAATATGTTCCTTCTGCAACTTTCTCATCTAACTCAATATTTATTTGTCCTTGTTTTTGCTTATTGTCTTTATTGTCTGACATGTTATTTTATTTTAAATAAAGAATCCTGCTTGAAGCAGGATTCTTTTAGTATTAATAAATTTTAAAATGATATTCTTAACAAGAAATATTAGTTAAAATTAACCTCTTGTTTAGCTTTCATCATTTGATCAAATTCTTCTTTAGATCCTACTATAATATTATCATAAGCTCTCATACCTGTTCCTGCTGGTATACGGTGACCTACAATTACATTTTCTTTAAGACCTTCTAAAGTATCTACTTTTCCGCTTACTGCTGCCTCATTAAGAACTTTTGTTGTTTCTTGGAACGATGCTGCAGATATAAACGACTTAGTTTGAAGTGATGCTCTTGTAATACCTTGTAAGATTGGGGTTGCTGTGGCTGGTCTAGCGTCTCTAGCTACAACTAACTTTTTATCTTCACGTTTAAGTATAGAATTTTCGTCTCTTAATTGGAAAGCAGAAACAATCTGACCTTCTTTTAAGTTTGAAGAATCTCCTGCATCTTCTACTACTTTCATTCCAAAGATTTCATCATTTTCTTCTATGAAATCTGATTTATGAATTAGTTGGTTTTCTAAGAATACAGTATCTCCAGAGTCAATAATTCTAACTTTACGCATCATTTGTCTTACAACAACCTCAAAATGCTTATCATTAATTTTTACTCCTTGTAAACGGTAAACTTCTTGTACTTCATTAACTAAGTATTGTTGTACTGCAGAAGGACCTTTAATATTTAAGATATCGTTAGGTGTTACAGAACCGTCAGATAAAGGCATACCTGCTTTTACAAAGTCATTTTCTTGTACTAAGATTTGGTTAGATAATTTAACCAAGTACTTCTTAATATCTCCTAATTTAGACTCTACAATAATCTCGCGGTTACCTCTTTTAATTTTACCAAAAGATACAACTCCATCAATTTCACTAACAACAGCTGGGTTAGAAGGGTTACGTGCTTCAAATAATTCTGTTACACGTGGTAAACCTCCTGTAATATCACCTGCTTTAGCAGATTTACGTGGTATTTTAACTAAGATTTTTCCAACCTTAATCTTATCACCATCGTCAATCATAATGTGTGCTCCTACTGGTAAATTGTAAGAACGGATTGCTTCTCCCTTACTATCTTCTATAATAAGAGTAGGTATTAATTTTTTGTTTCTTGATTCAGAAATTACTTTTTCTTGGAAACCTGTTTGCTCATCAATTTCTACTTGATAAGTAACACCTTGCTCGATATTTTCATACCTTACTTTTCCTGCAAATTCTGAAATGATTACACCGTTATATGGATCCCAAGAACAAACAACATCTCCTTTACTTAACTTATCTCCACTCTTAACAAAGATATGCGATCCATAAGGGATATTGTTAGTACTTAAAACAATACCTGTCTTTTTATCAACAAGTTTAAGTTCTGATGTACGTGAGATTACAACATCTACTTCGTTACCTTCATTATCTGTACCTTTTACTGTTTTAAGGTCATCAATTTCGGCAACACCATCAAACTTAACTATTAATTTATTTTCTTCTGAAATGTTTCCTGCAATACCTCCTACGTGGAAAGTACGAAGTGTTAACTGTGTTCCTGGCTCTCCAATAGACTGCGCTGCTACAACACCTACAGCTTCACCACGTTGAACCATTTTGTTGGTTGCTAGGTTACGACCGTAACATTGTGCACAAATACCTTTCTTTGCCTCACATGTTAATGGTGAACGTACTTCTATAGACTCAATAGGTGATTTTTCTATTTTATCAGCAATTGCTTCGTCAATTAATTGACCTGCTTCTACTAATACTTCTTCTGTTAATGGATCATAAACATCATTTAATGATACACGCCCAACAATTCTTTCACCTAAACTTTCTACAACTTCGTCATTCTTTTTAAGTGGTGCAACTTCTACACCTCTTAAAGTACCACAATCTTCACTATTTACAATAACGTCTTGAGATACATCTACTAAACGACGAGTTAAGTAACCTGCATCGGCTGTTTTAAGTGCGGTATCGGCAAGACCTTTACGAGCACCGTGAGTAGAGATAAAGTATTCTAAAATTGAAAGTCCTTCTTTAAAGTTAGAAAGAATTGGGTTTTCAATAATCTCTCCACCACCAGCGTTAGATTTTTTAGGCTTAGCCATTAATCCACGCATACCGGTTAACTGACGAATTTGCTCTTTAGATCCACGAGCTCCAGAATCAAGCATCATATATACAGAGTTAAACCCTTGTTGGTCTTCTCTAATACGTTTCATAGATAATTCTGTTAACTCGGCATTGGTAGATGTCCACTCATCAATTACTTGATTATAACGTTCGTTATTTGTAATTAATCCCATGTTATAGTTACCTGTAATAACATCTACTTTTTTGTTTGCAGCATCAATCATTTCTTGCTTTTCAGCAGGAATAATGAT
The DNA here is from genome assembly GCF_964226795.1 of Mesoflavibacter sp. NCBI lineage: Bacteria > Pseudomonadati > Bacteroidota > Flavobacteriia > Flavobacteriales > Flavobacteriaceae > Mesoflavibacter > Mesoflavibacter sp. The sequence continues at coordinate 148,486 of NZ_CAXQQP010000010.1, read as the reverse complement.
ATCTCCTAAACTAAAAGATAAACCTCCTCTAAAAGCAAAGTTGTATCCTAAAGTTTTTATTTCATCTAAGAACTGAGCTGTTTCTGGTACACTAGTAACTTTTAAGATATTACCAATGATATCTCTTAAAGCTTTCTTTGTTAATACCGTGTTTATATAACCTGCAGCAGCTGGTACTTTTTCATTAAAAAGTACACGACCAACTGTAGTTTCAATAATTTGTGGTACTAACTCTCCAGCTTCATTAAAATCGATTGCTCTAACTTTAATTCCTGCGTTTAAGTCAACACGCTTTTCATTATAAGCAATAGTTACTTCTTCTGCTGAATAAAAAGTTAAACCTTCTCCTTTTATTTGAACTTCTGGAGTAGATTTACGCTCTTTAGTCATATAATATAAACCAAGAACCATATCCTGAGATGGTACAGTAACTGGCGAACCGTTTGCAGGGTTTAAGATATTATGAGACGCTAACATAAGTAATTGCGCTTCAAGAATAGCTTCTGGACCTAACGGTAAGTGAACCGCCATTTGATCACCATCAAAATCGGCATTAAATGCAGTACACACTAATGGGTGTAATTGTATAGCTTTACCTTCTATTAATTTAGGCTGGAAAGCTTGAATACCAAGTCTGTGAAGCGTAGGAGCACGGTTTAAAAGTACTGGATGTCCTTTTAAAACATTTTCTAAAATATCCCAAACTACTGGTTCTTTTTTATCTATAATTTTCTTTGCAGATTTTACGGTCTTTACAATTCCTCTCTCAATTAATTTTCTAATTACGAAAGGCTTGTATAACTCTGCTGCCATATTTTTAGGTAGACCACACTCAAATAATTTTAATTCTGGTCCTACAACAATTACAGAACGTGCTGAGTAATCTACACGCTTACCAAGTAAGTTTTGACGGAAACGTCCTTGCTTACCTTTTAAAGAATCTGATAAAGATTTTAATGGTCTGTTAGAATCTGTTTTTACAGCAGAAGATTTACGTGTGTTATCAAATAATGAATCTACAGATTCTTGTAACATACGCTTCTCATTACGTAAAATTACTTCAGGAGCTTTAATTTCTACTAATCGCTTTAAACGGTTGTTACGTATAATTACACGACGGTATAAATCATTTAAATCTGAAGTAGCAAAACGTCCACCATCTAATGGCACTAATGGTCTTAATTCTGGTGGAATTACTGGTACCACCTTCATTATCATCCATTCTGGACGGTTTTCTCTATTTTCATTAGATTCACGTAAAGCTTCAACTACTTGTAAACGTTTTAAAGCTTCTGTTTTACGTTGTTTAGAAGTTTCATTATTTGCTTTATGTCTTAACTCATAAGATAAAGCATCTAAGTCTATTCTTGATAATAATTCTATTAAACACTCTGCTCCCATTTTAGCAATAAACTTATTAGGGTCTGTGTCTTCTAAATAGTTATTATCTTGAGGAAGTGTTTCTAAAATATTTAAATACTCTTCTTCTGTTAAGAAGTCCATTTTTTGTAATGGTTCTCCTTCTTCATTTTTAGCATTACCTGGTTGAATTACTACGTAACGTTCGTAGTAAATAATCATATCTAATTTTTTAGATGGTAATCCTAATAAATATCCTATTTTATTAGGTAAAGAACGGAAGTACCATATATGAGCTACTGGTACAACTAAATTAATGTGCCCTACACGGTCACGACGTACTTTCTTTTCTGTTACTTCTACACCACATCGGTCACATACAATCCCTTTGTAACGAATACGTTTATATTTACCACAAGCACACTCATAATCCTTTACAGGACCAAAAATACGCTCGCAAAATAAACCATCTCTTTCTGGTTTATGAGTACGATAATTGATAGTTTCTGGTTTTAAAACTTCACCTCTAGATTCTGCTAAAATAGACTCTGGTGATGCTAAACCAATTGAGATTTTATTAAATCTCTTTACTGTATTCTTATCTTGTTTTCTAGCCATAATTTCTTATAGTATTCAGTCTCCAGCTTTCAGTATGTAGATTAACTACATACTGATTACTGACTACTATTTTTTTATTCTTCTAATCTAATGTCTAACCCTAAACCTTTTAATTCGTGCATTAATACGTTAAAAGATTCTGGTAATCCTGGTTCTGGCATAGCTTCTCCTTTTACGATTGCCTCGTAAGTTTTAGCTCTTCCGACCACGTCATCAGATTTTACTGTCAAGATTTCTCTAAGTGTACTAGATGCACCATATGCCTCTAGTGCCCAAACTTCCATCTCTCCAAAACGCTGACCTCCAAATTGTGCTTTACCACCTAATGGTTGTTGTGTAATTAAAGAGTAAGGTCCGATAGAACGTGCGTGCATCTTATCATCAACCATATGACCAAGTTTAAGCATGTAAATAACACCTACTGTAGCCGGTTGATCAAAACGATCACCTGTTCCTCCGTCATATAGATATGTATGTCCAAATCTTGGGATACCTGCTTCGTCTGTTAGCTCATTAATTTGATCTAATGTAGCACCGTCAAAGATTGGTGTAGCAAACTTTTTACCTAAATCTTGCCCAGCCCAACCAAGTACTGTTTCATAAATCTGACCAATATTCATACGAGAAGGTACACCTAATGGGTTAAGAACGATATCAACAGGTGTTCCATCTTCTAAGAAAGGCATATCTTCTTGACGTACAATACGTGCAACAATACCTTTGTTACCATGTCGTCCTGCCATCTTATCTCCTACTTTTAGTTTACGTTTTTTAGCAATGTAAACTTTTGCAAGTTTGATAATTCCTGATGGAAGTTCATCTCCAACAGAGATAGTAAACTTCTCTCTTCTTAACGCACCTTGTAAATCATTCTCCTTAATCTTGTAGTTATGGATTAAGTCTGCAACTAATTTATTAGTATGCTCATCTGTTGTCCATGTACCACTTGTTAAGTGAGTATAGTCATCAACAGCATTTAACATTTTAAGAGTAAACTTTTTACCTTTAGGTAAAACTTCTTCTCCTAAATCATTGTATATACCTTGAGATGTTTTTCCTCCAACAATTGTAAAAAGTTTATCAACTAGAACAGATTGTAACTCATCAAATTTAGTAGCATATAACGTTTCTAATTTTGCTATATCTTCTTTGTCTTGAGCTCTTTTACGTTTATCTTTAATAGCTCTAGAGAACAACTTCTTATTAATTACAACACCGTGTAATGAAGGTGATGCTTTTAGAGAAGCATCTTTTACATCTCCAGCTTTATCACCAAAAATAGCACGTAAAAGTTTTTCTTCTGGAGTTGGATCAGATTCACCCTTAGGAGTGATTTTTCCAATTAAAATATCTCCAGGTTTAACTTCTGCTCCAACTCGGATCATACCATTTTCATCTAAGTCTTTAGTAGCCTCTTCTGAAACGTTTGGTATATCATTAGTTAACTCTTCATTACCTAGTTTTGTATCTCTTACTTCTAAAGAATATTCATCAATATGTATAGATGTAAATATATCTTCACGAACTACTTTTTCAGAAATCACAATCGCATCCTCAAAGTTATACCCTTTCCATGGCATGAAGGCAACTTTCATGTTTCTACCTAAAGCTAATTCTCCTTTTTCAGTTGCATAACCTTCACTTAGTACTTGACCTTTAACAACTTTATCTCCCTTTCTTACGATTGGTTTTAGGTTGATTGAAGTACCTTGGTTAGTCTTTCTAAACTTAATTAAAGGGTAAGATTTAACATCACTATCAAAACTTACTTTAGCTTCGTCTTCTGTACGTTCGTATTTAATTACGATTTCATTAGCGTCTACATACTCTACAACACCATTTCCTTCTGCATTAATTAATACACGAGAGTCTGATGCAACTTGCTTTTCAAGACCTGTACCTACGATAGGGGATTGAGGTCTTAATAATGGTACTGCTTGACGCATCATGTTTGATCCCATTAATGCACGGTTGGCATCATCGTGCTCTAAGAATGGAATTAAAGATGCTGAAATTGAAGAAATCTGGTTAGGCGCCACATCTGTATAATGGATTTCTTTTGGATCCATTACTGGGAAATCTCCTTCCATACGAGCAATTACTTTGTCGTGAAGGATTTTACCACTATCATCAACTTTTACAGTTGCTTGAGCGATTAATTTTTCTTCTTCTTCTTCTGCACTTAAATATATTGGATCTCCTTTAATATCTACTACTCCGTCTTCAACTTTTCTGTATGGCGTTTCAATGAATCCCATAGAATTCACCTTTGCATATACAGAAAGTGATGATATTAATCCAATGTTTGGACCTTCAGGAGTTTCAATAGGACAAAGTCTTCCGTAGTGAGTATAGTGAACATCACGAACCTCGAAACCTGCTCTCTCACGAGATAAACCGCCTGGTCCTAATGCAGATAAACGACGTTTGTGAGTAATCTCTGCTAATGGGTTTGTTTGATCCATAAACTGAGATAACTGGTTTGTACCAAAGAATGAATTAATTACTGAAGATAACGTCTTAGCATTAATTAAGTCTATTGGTGTAAACACTTCGTTATCACGTACATTCATACGCTCACGAATGGTACGAGCCATACGTGCTAAACCAACACCAAACTGAGATGATAATTGCTCTCCTACTGTACGTACACGACGATTTGATAAGTGATCAATATCATCAATCTCTGCTTTAGAGTTGATTAACTCGATTAAATATTTAATAATGGTAATGATATCTTCTTTAGTAAGAACTTGTTTGTCCATACCAATATCAAGACCTAATTTTTTGTTCATTCTATAACGACCTACTTCACCTAAAGAGTAACGTTGGTCAGAGAAGAATAATTTGTCAATAATACCACGTGCAGTTTCCTCATCTGGCGGTTCTGCATTACGTAATTGACGGTAAATATGTTCAACAGCTTCTTTTTCAGAATTTGTTGGATCTTTTTGAAGTGTATTATGAATAATAGCGTAATCTCCTTGTTGAGATGTTTCTTTATGTAAAAGAATGGTTTTTACTCCAACTTCAAGGATTTCTTCTATATTATCTTTATCTAATTCTGTATCACGATCTAAAACAATTTCGTTACGCTCAATAGAAACAACTTCTCCTGTATCTTCATCAACGAAATCTTCGTGCCATGTATTAAGTACACGTGCTGCTAACTTACGTCCTAAAACTTTTTTAAGTCCAGATTTAGAAACTTTAACTTCTTCTGCAAGATCAAAAATTTCTAATATATCTTTATCACGCTCAAAACCGATAGCTCTAAAAAGAGTAGTTACAGGTAACTTTTTCTTTCTATCGATGTACGCATACATTACTTGGTTAATATCTGTTGCAAATTCAATCCAAGAACCTTTGAAAGGTATAACTCTTGCTGAATATAATTTTGTTCCATTGGCATGGAAAGATTGACCAAAGAACACACCTGGCGATCTGTGTAATTGAGATACTACTACACGTTCTGCTCCGTTGATAACAAATGTACCACTAGGAGTCATGTAAGGTATTGTTCCTAAATACACATCTTGAACTATGGTTTCAAAATCTTCATGTTCAGGATCTGTACAATATAACTTTAACCTTGCTTTTAAAGGAACGCTATAAGTTAATCCTCTTTCTATACACTCTTCAATAGTGTATCTTGGTGGATCTATAAAGTAATCTAAAAATTCTAAAACAAATTGATTACGTGTGTCTGTAATTGGAAAGTTTTCTAGGAAGGTGTTATATAAACCTTCATCACCTCTTTCTTCAGATTTAGTTTCTAACTGGAAAAAATCCTGAAAGGATTTAATCTGAATATCCATAAAGTCTGGGTATTCAGTTCTATTTATAATAGAAGAGAAATTTAATCTTTCAGCTTGTGTTACTAACATCAATGGACGAAATTTTGATTAAAAAAAAATGTTTGTATATAGTTAATCACTATATACGACAAATGGTTTAGGTCTAAGAGACAACTCTCCAGACCTAAACCTTTGTAAAATTTAAGTGTTAAGCTTACTTAAGCTCAACCTCTGCTCCTGCTTCTTCTAATGAAGATTTTAAGCCTTCAGCTTCGTCTTTAGAAACTCCTTCTTTGATGTTACTTGGTGCACCATCAACTAATTCTTTAGCTTCTTTTAATCCTAAACCAGTTAATTCTTTAACTAATTTAACAACTGCAAGCTTAGATGCTCCAGCTGCTTTAAGAACTACGTCGAATTCTGTTTTTTCTTCAGCAGCTTCTGCTCCACCAGCAGCAGCGCCACCAGCAACAGCTACTGCAGCAGCAGCAGGCTCTATACCGTATTCATCTTTTAAAATAGTAGCTAACTCGTTTACTTCTTTAACTGTTAAGTTAACTAATTGTTCTGCGAAATCTTTTAAATCTGCCATTTTTCTATCGTTTTAATAATTTTTTAATTTAATATATAATTGTAAAAGTGCGTACTCTTTTAACCTTCTCTTTCTGATAAGGTCTTAACTAAACCAGATAATGTGTTTCCACCAGATTTAAGAGCTGAAATAACATTTTTAGCTGGAGACTGTAATAATCCAACGATATCTCCTATTAATTCTTCTCTTGACTTGATGTCTACTAATGTATCTAATTGGTCATCTCCTACATAGATAGCTTCTTCAATAAAAGCACCTTTTAATAAAGGCTTTTCAGACTTCTTTCTGAAGGCTTTTATTACCTTAGCTGGAGCATTTCCTGTTTCAGAATACATTACTGAAGTATTTCCTTTTAAAGTTGTTGGTAAGTCTCCAAAATCTTTATCTGAAGCTTCCATTGCTTTTTCAAGTAATGTATTTTTTACTACTGCTAACTTTACGTTTGCTTTAAAACAAGCACGACGTAAGTCTGAAGTAGCACCTGCATTTAATCCAGAAATATCTGCAATATAGATATTAGCGTTATCGGCTAATTGTGCAGTTAAGTCTTGAATTACTTGTGATTTTTCTTCTCTTGTCATAATAAAAGTTTTTAACTACTTAACCTATTTTAGTATCTATTGCAATACTTGGGCTCATAGTACTTGACATGTAAATACTTTTTACATAAGTACCTTTAGCTGCAGTTGGCTTAAGTTTAATTAATGTTGTTAATAATTCGTTTGCGTTACCTGCAATTTTATCTGCACTAAATGATGCTTTACCTATTGATGCATGAACAATACCAGTTTTATCAACTCTAAAGTCTATCTTACCAGCCTTTACTTCTGTTACAGCCTTAGCTATATCCATAGTTACTGTTCCTGTTTTTGGGTTAGGCATTAATCCTCTTGGTCCTAATACACGACCTAAAGGTCCTAATTTACCCATAACGCTAGGCATTGTAATAATTACGTCTACGTCTGTCCAACCACTTTTGATTTTATCAAGGTATTCATCTAAACCTACGTAATCCGCACCTGCTTCTTTAGCTTCTTCTTCTTTGTCTGGTGTAACTAATGCTAATACTTTAACATCTTTACCTGTTCCGTGAGGAAGAGATACAACACCTCTAACCATTTGATTAGCTTTTCTAGGATCTACTCCTAATCTAACAGCTAAATCTACAGAAGCATCAAACTTGGTGTTTGTTATTTCTTTTACTAAAGCTGAAGCTTCTTCTAAAGAATATAATCTATCCTTTTCTATTTTTGCTTGAGCTTCTTTTTGTTTTCTTGTTAATCTTGCCATTTTCTTAAAATCTTTTTAGGTTAATTTGGTGCATCTCCACCTTTAACAGTTATACCCATAGATCTTGCAGTACCAGCAATCATTTTCATTGCAGAATCTAATGTAAACGCATTTAAATCTTGCATTTTATCTTCTGCAATAGTTCTGATTTGATCCCAAGAAACTTTTGCTACTTTTCTTACATGAGGTTCTCCTGAACCTTTTTTTACTTTGGCCGCTTCTAATAATTGAACTGCTGCAGGTGGTGTTTTGATTACAAAGTCAAAAGACTTGTCTTTGTAAACGGAAATCACCACTGGTAATACTTTACCAGCTTTATCTTGGGTTCTAGCATTAAACTGCTTACAGAACTCCATGATATTAACTCCAGCAGCACCTAAAGCGGGTCCAACCGGCGGCGATGGGTTCGCTGCGCCTCCCCTTACTTGTAGTTTAACTACTTTTCCTAATTCTTTTGCCATTTTGAATAATTTAGTTTCATACTCACTTTTTGGAAGCAATGAGTACTTTCCTTAGTGTAACAATTATTATATTTTTTCAACTTGCATGTAGCTTAACTCTAATGGTGTTTTTCTTCCAAATATTTTCACCATTACTTCAAGCTTACGCTTTTCTTCGTTAATTTTTTCTATAGTACCATCAAAACCATTAAATGGTCCATCAATTACTTTTACTGTCTCTCCTACTACATAAGGTATAGCTACATTAACATCTGTATCAACAGTTAATTCATCAACTTTACCTAACATTCGGTTTACTTCAGATTGCCTTAATGGTAATGGATCACCTCCTTTAGTAGCTCCTAAAAAACCAATTACATTTGTAACGGATTTAATAATATGAGGTACTTCACCAGAAAGATTAGCTTTAATCATAATGTAACCGCTGAAATAAACTTTTTCTTTATTTATTTTTTTTCCGTTACGTATCTGAACTACCTTTTCTGTAGGCACTAATACTTGTTCAACATAATCTTGTAGTCCTAGTCTTGCAATTTCGTTTTCAATATAAGTTTTAACCTTATTTTCTTGTCCACTAACTGCTCTTACAACATACCATTTTTTTTCTCCAACTTCAGCCATTATATCTTATCCGTTTATTAGATTAAAGTATAAACTTATTACTTTACTAAAAACCGTATCTACTCCCCAAATAGCTAGTGAAAAGATGATTGAAAAAACAGCCACTAGAATAGTTAAACTTTGAGCTTCTGCCCATGGTGTCCAACTGACATTATTCTTTAGTTCTGTAAATGATTCTTTTATGTAATTTACCACTCCAGCCATAATTTTATTTATTTATGTCTCTTCTTAAAAGAGTAGACATTTTAATTTTTAAGCTCAAATAAAACCTTAAAAGATTCTATTTATTTTGCACGGGTTGAGAGACTCGAACTCCCGACACCTGGTTTTGGAGACCAGTGCTCTACCAACTGAGCTAAACCCGTTAATATAAATCAAGGCGCTTCGAAAAACGAAGCACCTTAATTTTATTTTAGCTGACTAAAACTTAGTCTAAAATTTCAGTTACCTGACCAGCACCAACTGTTCTACCTCCTTCACGGATAGCGAAACGTAAACCTACGTTCATTGCAATTGGCTGAATTAACTCAACAGTGATAGTTAAGTTATCTCCTGGCATTACCATCTCTACTCCATCAGGAAGAGAAATTGTTCCTGTTACGTCAGTTGTACGTACATAGAATTGAGGACGATAGTTATTATGGAATGGAGTGTGACGTCCACCTTCTTCTTTCTTAAGGATATAAACCTCAGCTTTAAATTTAGCGTGTGGTGTTACAGATCCAGGTTTAGTGATTACCATACCTCTAGAGATTTGTGTTTTTTCAATACCTCTTAATAAGATACCTGCATTATCACCAGCTTCACCTCTATCTAATATTTGACGGAACATTTCGATACCTGTAATAGTAGAAGTTAATTTTTCAGCACCCATACCAATAATTTCTACAGGATCTCCTGTTTGAGCAACACCTGTCTCAATACGACCAGTTGCTACTGTACCACGACCCGTAATAGAGAATACATCCTCGATTGGCATTAAGAAAGGCTTATCCATATCACGAACAGGCTCTTCAATCCACTCATCTACTGCATTCATTAATTCCATTACAGTATCAACCCACTTTTGCTCACCATTAAGTGCACCTAAAGCAGAACCAGAAATTACAGGTCCATTATCTCCATCATACTCATAGAAAGATAATAACTCTCTAACTTCCATATCAACTAACTCTAAAAGCTCAGCATCATCCACCATATCTACTTTGTTTAAGAAAACAACGATACGAGGAATACCAACCTGACGACCTAATAAGATATGCTCACGAGTTTGTGGCATAGGACCATCTGTTGCAGCAACCACTAAGATAGCACCATCCATTTGAGCAGCACCAGTTACCATGTTTTTTACGTAATCGGCGTGACCTGGACAGTCAACGTGTGCGTAGTGACGCTTTTCTGTTTGATATTCTACGTGAGAAGTATTAATTGTAATACCTCTTTCTTTTTCTTCTGGAGCGTTATCGATAGTATCGAAATCTCTTGATTCTGATAAACCTGCATCAGCTAATACTTTAGTAATAGCAGCAGTTAAAGTTGTTTTACCGTGATCTACGTGTCCAATAGTACCAATATTTAAGTGTGGTTTTGAACGATCAAAAGTTGCCTTTGCCATGTTTTAATAATTTAATCTTAGTTATATAATAATATTAGTGTATTCTAATTTTCTGTTTAAATATAGAGCCAATGACGGGATTTGAACCCGTGACCTCTTCCTTACCAAGGAAACGCTCTACCCCTGAGCTACACCGGCTTAAATATTAGAGCGGGAGACCGGGTTCGAACCGGCGACATTCAGCTTGGAAGGCTGACGCTCTACCAACTGAGCTACTCCCGCAATTATTTAAAATCCTTAATCAAGTTTAAAAAAGTGGGGAGAGCAGGATTCGAACCTGCGAAGACATAGTCAGCAGATTTACAGTCTGCCCTCGTTGGCCGCTTGAGTATCTCCCCAATTTAAACTTTTCACTCTTTATATGAACGTAAAAACTTTTATTAAGCTTTCTATCTAAACGAGCCGATGGAGGGACTCGAACCCACGACCTGCTGATTACAAATCAGCTGCTCTAGCCAGCTGAGCTACATCGGCTTTTTAACTTTTTTTACACTACAAAAAAAGCCCGCTATTTCTAACGGACTGCAAATGTATATATTTATTTTTTTATTCAAAACATTTTTTGAGAAATATTTTAAAAATGTGCTCTTAATTTTTCTTTTCGCTTTTGAAGTTGTCTTTTTAATGAAGAAATTGCTGTATCTACTCCTTCTTCAAATGTTTTACATTTTTTTTTTACCACTAAACTATCTCCTGGTATATTTATTTTGGCTTCAAATATTTTATTTGATTTATTATTTGTGTTTTCAACTTTTAAATAGACATCTGTCTGTATGACTTTGTCATAAAATTGTTCTAGCTTATTCATTCTTCTTTGAATAAATTCTAATAATTGTGGTTTTGCGTTAAAGTTAACTGCTTGTGTGTTTACCTCCATGAGAATTAATTTTTGGTTAAACAATTAGTCCTTTTTACTTCTTGGATGTGCTTTTGCGTAAACTTTTTTTAGCTCTGCAATACTATTATGTGTATATACCTGTGTTGCTGCTAATGACGAATGCCCTAAAAGTTCTTTTACCGCATTAAGCTCTGCTCCTTGATTTAAAAGGTGCGTTGCAAATGAATGCCTGAGTATATGTGGACTTTTTTTTACTTTGCTTGAAGCTAGACTAAAGTACTCATTGATTATTCTATAAACAAGTGTTTCGTATAATTTAACACCTTTAACTGTTAATAGTAAGTAATCTTCATCTTCTATCTTCTCTAAAGACTTTCGTTTTTCTAAATACGTTTTTATACTATCTACAAGCATATTTAATAACGGAATGACACGCTCCTTATTTCTTTTACCAAGTATTTTAACAGTTTTATTCTCTAAGTCTATGTTTTTTACCTTGATATTAATAAGTTCTATCCTTCTTATTCCTGTTGCGTAAAAAAGTTCGATAATAAGTTTGTTTCTTACACCTTCAAAACTATCTGCGTGACTTATTTTATTTAACACAGAATTTATTTCTTCTTCAGAGAAAGGCACTTGCACTTTTTTACTAGTTTTTAAGGATTTGTGTTTAGCTAATGGATTAGTTTTAATGTATTCTGTTTTTATTAAAAATTTGAAAAAACTATTTAAGGATGAAATTTTTCGATTAATACTTCTGTTAGAAATATTTTGATTGACCATTTGTATAATCCATGATCTTATTTGAGCGTAGTTAACTTCTTTTAGGTTTTCATTTTTATATTCTTCTTTTAAAAAATCTAGAAACGATTGTATGTCTTTACCATAAGCTTTTATGGTAAGCTCTGAGTAGTTTTTTTCGAGTAGTAAATATTCTAGAAATGATTGTAATAACATACGCTTGAGGATGAAATATAAATATACACTTTTAATTTTTGAACATAAAAAAATCCCACTTTATTTAAGTGGGATTTAATTTTTTTAACTTAGAAAATTAGATTGACTCTTGATCTCTTAGTCTTTGAATATATTGTGCTTTTTGAACTTGTGCTCTTTTAACAACTGAAGGCTTTTCGAATTGTTTACGCTCGTATAAAGCTTTACGCGCTCCTGTTCTGTCAAACTTACGTTTGTAACGTTTTAACGCTCTTTCTATATTCTCTCCGTCTTTTAATGGAATTATTAACATAGTGTCTTAACCTCCTCTCTTTTAAAATTTTGGTGTGCAAATATAGGAAGTATTTTAAATATTTCAACTTTAATTAAAAAATATTTTAATTGCCTTAATTGTTGTCTTTTAATTTTTATTATAAAGTGAAGATCTTTTAGTTAAATCCTTGATAAGCTGCTCATCTTCTTCACTTTCTAATAGGGTATTGTAATTATCCCAAAATGATTTATGATAAGGTTTTTTTGCAAAAATATCTGGATCCCAATTTGATGTATTTACTTGCGATAGCTTTTCTTCGTCTAAAATTATTTCGGTAAATAATATTTCTTGCACTGTGTAATAAAAACGTTCTTCTTTATTGTAGCGTTCTTGCTCTTCTTCAGTTAAATTTTGATCATTCTTTAAACCTACGTTAACCAGTTTTGGTGTTTCGTAATAAATGTAGTTTGGATACATCTTGTCTTGATACTCCATATAACTAATCACTAATTTATGGTTGGTTTGTGTATCAAATAATCTTTTACTTCGTGTTTTTTGAGCTGGAGATGCTGCTACTAAATCGTATTCTATCTTTTTAATTGCAAAATTATCCCAGTAAATGTATATCCATCCTTTAGCGTTGTACCCTTCGTTAAAAATACCTTCTGTATCTAAACCAACGTATTCTCTGGATTTATCTATTTGAATTTTATAAATCTTACGTTCGTTATCAACTAAAATAGTATCCAATCTAAATTTGTGTGTAGCTAGCACATCTTCTCCAAACAAGGCGTCCGGACTTTTTGAGTTTCTTACTAAATTCAACTTACCTTTAAATAGACCTTCTAGCCCGTTTACTCTAGTGTCATTCCATTTAATTGCTTTAACAAGAGATGATGTTTTTATAGTGTCTCTTTTTAAGTTTTTAGGTTTTAAATTAACGTTTGCATTATACTTTAGATATGTTGAGTACGCAAAAAGACTATCTACATCTCTTAAGTCGTAGCTTTTTCTTACTTCGTCTACGTTTATTTTAAGATTATCCGTTTCACCATTAACGTACGTTGTGTCGTCATAAACAGTAATCGCACTTTCGATTAGCCATTTAAATTGTTTTTTATTTCGCTCTTTATGTCTTAAGAATCCTTTTTGAAGATAAGCTTGTGATGGAAAATTTCTATCTAAACGCTCTAAAGCACGAAGCACAATACTGTCACCTGTTTTTGGTCTTGGTGTTGCATTTAAAACTACTTCTTCTAAAGTTGCGACATCTTCTTCAAGAAAAACTTCAAATGAATTATCAAACTCCTCTACAGGCACTTTATAACTTTTAAAACCTATTGAAGAGATTACCAAAGTATCTTTAGCCATTTCTTCTGGCACTAAAAGCACAAATTTACCATCTGCATTAGTTACTGTACCAATAGTTGTATTTTGAACATAAACACTTGCATTTTCTATAGGTAACAAGTTTACAAAGTCTACTACTTTGTTTTTAAGCTCGTGCTGAGAAAAAGCTGAAACACTTATTAAAAATAAAAATAATTTAAAACTATTTTTTAAGTAAGATAATTTCATATGATAGGCTATTTTTACTTTGTAGCTGGTTTATAGTCTTTACCGTCTATAACCATTTTAGCTATTATTTCTCTTAATATTTCAGACGTTCCACCTCCAATTGGTCCTAAACGACTATCACGGAACAATCTTGCTAAAGGATATTCTTCCATATAACCATAACCACCTAAAAACTGTAAACAATCATAAATAGCATCGTCTGCAACTTTAGTGGATTTTAATTTAGACATTGTTGCTTCTTTAACTACATATTCTCCTTTATCTAATCTAAAAGCAATATTGTAATTAAACGTCTTACATAATTCTAATTCTGTATAATGATCCGCAATTTTATGTCTTAATACTTGAAATCTATCTATTGTCTTACCAAATGCTTCACGGTTTGACATGTATTCTAACGTATACTCTAAAGCATACTGTGTTCTTGCATGTGCATTTACACCCATAATTAAACGCTCTAAAGCAAAGTGCTGCATAATGTATGGGAAGCCTTTATTTTCTTCACCCATTAAATTTGATGCAGGAATGGTTACATTATCAAACGCAATCTCTCCAGTATCTGATGCTCTCCAACCTAATTTATCTAACTTGGTAGCAGATACACCTGGTGTATCTCTGTCTATTAAAAATATGCTAATACCTTTATTGCCTAATTCAGGATTTGTTTTTGCTGCAACAATTAAATAATCGCTGTAAACTCCATTAGTTATAAAGGTCTTAGAACCGTTAATAACATAATTATCTCCTTTTTTTACAGCAGTTGTTCTCATTCCTGCTACATCACTTCCGCCAAAAGGTTCTGTAATACATAAACAACCAATCATATCTCCTGTAATACTTGCAGATAGATATTTTTCTTTAATAGCTTCGCTTCCTTCTGCGTTAAGGTGTGTCATGGCTAGGTAAGCGTGCGCCCAAATAGCTGCTGCAAATCCTGCTGAGTTTATACGTTGTAACTCTTCTAAAAGGATAATCATGTAGAAAATATCTAAATCTAATCCGCCGTACTTTTCAGGATAACTAATCCCTAAAAAGCCCATTTCGCCAAATTTATTCCAGATAAATCGCTCTATGGTTCCTGTTTTTTCCCATTTTTCGATATGTGGCACGACTTCTTTTTGTAAAAAATCGCGTAAACTGTTTCTAAATAATTGATGCTCTTCAGTGAAGTACATACTCTCCATAGCTTGTTAGTTTTTTAATTGAGCTGTAAAGATAACTTAATTATATCAAATTTTTTAAGCGGAAAACCTTTAACTTTTTTCAAATCTTCTAAGGAAGAAAAGCCGTCACGAAGTGTTCTTTGTTCTATTATACTATACGCTACTTCATAGTCTATATATTTTATAGTTACCAATTGGTCTCGTGTTGCTTTATTAAGAGATATTTTATTTACTAATCTTGGTGTTTTGATATCAAAATGTTGTTTAATATTGTCTATAACTTCTGGTGACAAACCATAAACTTCTGTTAGTTCTACTAAGTCATAAAACCCATTTATTTTAGTTCTGTACTTTATTATTCTTGCAGAAAGTGCTTCTCCAACACCATAAACTTTTTGAAGCTGACTTGCGGTTGCTATGTTAATGTCTATTTTTTGCTCTGAAGTTTTTTCTTTCGCTTTCGCGGAAAAGTTTTGCGTATATTTTTTTGGTTTTGGATTAGTGATCCAATCTGGAAATTTAAAATAGGGAGAAATTTGATTTAATAAAGAATCTGAAACTTTAGTTACTTTTTGAAATTGTGTTGTAGAATTAATCCATTGATCCTGTTTCCTAAACTCTAAAAGCCTATTAATTTCATCTTGAGACATTCCTAAAGTGTAACCTTTATAATCAGTTATAAAATTTGGATTAAAAGGATAAATTTTAGGTTTACGGTTTTCAACTTCAACCTGTTTTAATGAGTCAATTTGATTGATAAAAGCAATTAACTCCTTATTGTTTTGTGTAGAAACAACTTCAGTTTTAAAGACATATTCAGAACCAAAATAAATAAACAACTGAATAATTATAATAAGAAGTAACAATAAAAAAATCCCATTTCGTTGTTGATTAGAAAACGTGAAATGGGATTTGATATTCATTTTAATATATTTTTTTACATTTCGTCTACCAAGTCTGTTGCTCCATCTTCTAAAGCGTCTTCCTTTTTATTGATAGCATTCATGTATTTTTTAAGTTCTTTTCTAATTAATGGTGATAGCATAACTACACCAATAATATTTGGCACTACCATTGCAAAAATCATTGCATCAGAAAAGTCTATTACTGCTCCTAAACTTATAGATGCACCTACAACTACAAAGAATAAAAATAAGATTTTATAGATTAAATCTGTTATTTTTCCTTTTCCAAAAAGATAAGCCCAACCTTGCATACCATAATAAGACCAAGAAATCATCGTACTAAAGGCAAATAAAATTACCGCAATTGTAAGTACAATCGAGAAGTGAGGAATTACCGTATCAAATGCTGTTGCTGTAATCTCTACACCTTCTTTTACCTCTACACCATATTGCATAAATGTACCACTAATAGCAGAAGAATCGCCTCCAAAGTTTGTAATGATAATTACTAAAGCTGTCATTGTACAAATTACTACTGTATCCACAAAAGGTTCTAATAAAGCAACGATACCTTCACTTGCAGGATATTTTGTACGTACAGCCGAGTGTGCAATTGCTGCAGAACCAACTCCAGCTTCATTAGAAAATGCACCACGACGTACACCTTGTATCATAACACCAATTAAACCACCTGCTATTCCTAATCCAGAAAATGCACCTTCAAAGATTAAAGCAAAAGCATCATCTATTAAAGTGAAGTTGGCAAATAGAATTATTAATGCTGCTAACACGTAAATACCTGCCATAAAAGGAACAACTTTTTCTGTAACAGAGGCAATACGTTTAATTCCTCCAATAATAACAACCGCTACTAGCGCTGCCATTACAATACCAAAATACATACCTGCATTATCACCTGTTAAACCAAATAATTTTGTAAACTGTGCTGCTGCTTGATTGGCTTGAAACATATTACCGCCTCCAAAAGATCCACCGATAACAAAAATTGCAAAAATTGCTGCTAATACTTTACCAACGCCTCCAGCTCCTTTTTCTTTTAAACCTTTAGATAAATAATACATTGGTCCACCGTAAACAGTTCCATCTTCTCCTACGTCTCTATACTTTACACCTAATGTACATTCTGCAAATTTTGAAGCCATACCTAAAAGACCTGCAACAATCATCCAAAACGTTGCTCCTGGTCCACCTATAGATAAGGCTACTGCAACACCTGCAATATTACCTAATCCTACTGTAGCAGACAATGCTGCTGTTAATGCTTGGAAGTGAGATACTTCTCCATCTGCCCCATCATCTTTTATTGTTTCAAAAACATTTCCTCCAGGTGTTTGATCTCCGTAAAGTTTATCTACACCATGTTTTTCGATGTCTTCGTATTTACCTTGAACAACTTTTACTGCTGTTTTAAACCCAGTAATATTGATAAATTTGAAATATATAGTAAAGAATAATGCTCCTCCAACTAGCACAAATAAAACCCACGGAATTTGAATATCATCTGTAAAAGGTATTTCTGCAAATATGCCTTCTACAAACCAGCCTGTATATTTTTTAAATACAGCGTCAAATTTTTCTGCAGTACTATCTTGTGCAAATGTGATTATTGGTATAATCAAAGTAAAAATTGAAAGAAGATATTTCTTCATAATTATTTTAAATTGTTAGTTATAAGTTTAGTTAAAGTTAGCAATATGCAAAAAAATGATGAATTTTTAAAACATATGCTGTTAAATCAGTAGTTAATCTAGCTTGTATAGTGTGTTTAATTTGTTGATTTGTTCTGGTCTTCCTAGTACTATTATTTTTGAGTTTGGCATTAACTTTTGGTCTGCTTCTGGGTTAACAATATACTCTCCATGCTCACCTTTGTAACCTATTACTGTACAACCTGTTTTGTGACGCAGGTCTAAATCTTTTATTGTTCTTGCTTGTTTTGATACATCATAAAGCTTTTCTGCTTTAATTTCTTCTATATTGATGTTTGTTTCTCCAACAATAGCAAGATTATCTATAAACTCTATTAAATCTGGAACTACAACTAAAGACGCCATATGATCTCCTCCTATTCTGTCTGGCAAGATTACATTGTTAGCTCCTGCCAATTTTAATTTTTCATAAGATGTCTCTTGAGATGCACGACTAATTATATGTAAGTCTTTTTTTATTTGTCTAGCAGATAGTACTACAAATAAATTATCGGCATCGTTTGGCAGTGCTGATATTAACGTACTAGCACGATCTATACCTGCTTGATGCAAAACCTCATCTTCATTAGCATTACCTAAAATAAAAGACATATTTTCGTCTTGAAACTTGTCTATTATGTCTTTATCTTTTTCTATAATAACAAAAGGTTTATTGTAAGCTAGCAATTTAGTTGCAGCTTGTTTTCCGTTTCGTCCATAACCACAAATAATAATATGATTAGACAGTGCATCAATTTTTTTCTGCATTTTCTTTTGTTTTAATTCTTCAATATTATTTCGGCTTAAAATATATTCGGTAATAACAGTAATAGCATATCCAACAATAATCACACTTGTTAAAATTAAAAACATTGTGAATATTTTTGATACATCATCTAAAGGTTGTACTTCTCCAAAACCTACGGTGGTAATAGTAATTACCGTCATGTACATTGCATCTACCCAACTATAATCTGACATGAATTTAAACCCTAAAACACCGACTATTAATAATATTACTAATAGTAAAACTGCTGTATAAACTTTTGATCTAAAAAGCTGAATAATTGGGTTAGTCATAATTTTTTATAGGTCAAAGACTGAAGTCCTTTTGGTATAAATAAGATCTTTTACGCGCATCCAAAACGCTAAGAATAAATACAATGCAAACCCAAAACCTAGAGTTACAAAAGCTAAGTACATAAAACTAGTTCGTACTACCTTAGCGCGAATACCTAATCGGTCTGCGATACGTTGACAAACATGATAACCTCTTTTTTGAAAATATAATAATGGCTTGTAAGATATTTGCATACCGCAAGTTAATTAATTTTAAGCTTTGTTTCTATATTTATTTTTAACAATTACTTATGATTGTAATATAAGTTAGTTGGTTAATAAAGTATTACCTACTGCGCATTGTAAACATTTATTTTTATTACAATATTCATTTTTAAGCTGAAGTAATGCTTGACTATGTAATGCTGAAGTTGCTTTTACATTTAACGAATCAAATTTATCGATAATACTATTTTTTTCTGCTGAAACTTGAGATAATAATTGTGTCAACTTTTCATCTATATCTTTTCCTTGTTGTTTCGCGTAGCAAAATTTAAGCGGAACAATCGTATTTATGATAAGTAAATCTATAAAAGAAGTACTGATTTTTTTGCTGACTTTTTTTGAAACTTTTCCAAATGTATAATGCGTATCCCAATATTCTGAAGTGCTTACTTTAAAAATATCATAAATATCTTCTTTAGTTTTACAGTCTATAATTTTTGAAAATAAATTTTTGTGCTGTGCATACAAATTAGCTAATTGCGACCAACGAATTGTCGGAAAATTAGGTGGACGCAACCTAAAAAACTGCATTGGTAAAACATTTGCATTTTTTAACCCAAACTTTTGAGATAAAAACTGATAATCTTTCTTCAACTTTAAAAAGTAAGCGTCTTGTACATCTTTTTCTAACAAACCTGCTTGTCCAAAAAATAAAGCTTCTAAGTTTTGAAAACTGTTTTGCTGCTTCATCACTACCGAAAAATCAAAACTATTAGCTACACTTAAAAAGGCTTCTCCGTTAATTTTTAGACCAAAATTTTTAGCTAAAAGTTTAAATAATACTGCTTCCCAATTATTTTTAGATTGTTCTAAAACAACATTTATAACCTTTGCTTTTTGCTCTAAACGCTCAAAAAACAAACGTTCTAACCAGTTGTTAAATATAAAATCTGATATTTGATTTATTTCATTTTCGCAATTAATCCAAGTAGATTTATTATTAAATAATTTTTGATAATTATTTAATGCAGATAAATGCACGTACTTTTTAAGCTCTAAAGAAGGTATGGCTGTATTATCTTTTCTAAACACATCTGTATCATGTTGCCAAACTACATGTAAAATAACATTATCATAGTTTAAATCTACCTCGTGGTTATGTACAAACCAGTCGCTAGATTTTATATGGATTTCTACATTTCCTGCCCAAAGTTGATCACCTATTGTTATTTGTGCATTAAAAAAGTCTGGTCCAGCATTATGGTTATGTGTCCCTAAACTTTTGATAGATACTGCTTCACCATTAGTAGTTTGAAGATTAGTTGACTCAAACTTTTTGTATTTCCAGAGGTAGTGTAAAAAGTCTTCTTGCATGCTTTGAAAATACGAATTTATTTTAAGTATTGAATTAATTGTCAATACTTAAAATATTTTCATAAAAAAACTCACAGTGGTTAGCTGTGAGTTTTTTTATCTTATCGAACGAAAGAGAGTTATCCAATTCGTAACTATGTTATTGTAATTTCTCCTTTTAGTGGAAATGACCTTGGATAATTTTATTTAAGGAGATTTCTGCTTTAGCAGGAATGGTTTTATTCAATATAACCTTTTTCGCGCATCCAATCGTCATTAAACATTTTACCAACATATCTACTTCCGTGATCATGAAATAAAACTACAACTACATCTTCTGGTTTAAAATGTTCTTTTAATTGTAATACACCTTTTATTGCAGCTCCTGCACTATTACCTAAAAACATACCTTCTTCTTTGGCTAGTCTTTGTGTATAAACTGCTGCATCTTTATCGGTTACTTTTGTAAATCCATCGATAATGCTAAAATCTACATTTTCTGGTAAAATATCTTCACCAATACCTTCTGTTACATAAGGGTAAATTTCGTTTTCATCAAAAACACCTGTTTCGTGATATTTTTTAAAAACGCTTCCGTAGGTATCTACTCCCCAAACTTTAACATTTGGATTTTGTTCTTTTAAATATTTTCCAACTCCAGAAATAGTACCGCCTGTACCAACACCAACAACAAAGTGTGTTACTTTACCTTCGGTTTGTTGCCAGATTTCTGGACCTGTACTTTCGTAATGTGCTTTTGCATTACTTGGATTATCATATTGGTTAACGTACCAACTATTTTCTATCTCTGTACTTAATCGTTTTGATACAGAATAGTAAGAACGTGGATCATCTGGTTCTACAGCAGTTGGACAAACTACAACTTCTGCTCCTACAGCTTTTAAGATATCTACCTTTTCTTTACTTTGCTTATCTGCCATTACAAAAATACATTTGTATCCTTTTACGATTGCAGCTAATGCTAATCCCATACCTGTATTACCAGAAGTACCTTCTATAATAGTTCCACCTGGTTTTAAGCGTCCGTCTGCTTCTGCATCTTCTATCATTTTTAGCGCCATACGATCTTTTACCGAGTTGCCTGGATTAAAGGTTTCGTATTTTGAAAGGACTAAACATGGTAACGCTTCGGTTAGCTTATTTATTTTTACTAACGGTGTGTTACCTATGGTTTCTAATATGTTGTTTGCGTAATTCATTTGATGTTTTTTGCGGTTGCAAAAGTACGGAATTGTTTTAGAATTAAACGAATAGTCATTACGTTGATTTAAAAAAACGACCAATAGTGTTTACCCGCGTTAGCGATAGTAGTGGTTAGCTTTTGGCGAGGCGCGCATCGAGCCAAAACTAGTAACGGATAGCGCGACCCTTGTGGTAACGCCCAAAAAAATTTGAAATTTACTCGAAACGAATAGCTTTTACCGGTGAAATTTTTGACACTATTACAGATGGGATAATTAACATGAGTAAACATAATACAAAAGTACCGATGTTAAGTGCGATAATGTACCCGATATTGAAATAAATTGGAACAGTAGAGACGTAATATGTTTTTGGGTCAAGCGGAATTAAACCAAAATATTTTTGAATTAACAATAGGCTAATACCTATTAAATTTCCCCAAAATAATCCTTTTATAATTAAATAGGTTGCGTTGTATAAAAATATTTTTCGGATGCTTAAGTTACTACTTCCTAATGCTTTTAAAATACCTATCATTTGTGTACGCTCTAAAATTAGAACTAGTAATGCGGTAATCATATTTATTCCTGCTACTAAAATCATAATACCTATAATGGCGTATGTGTTTTTATCAAAAATGGAAATCCACTCGAAAATTACAGGATGCATTTGGTCTACGGTTACTGCATTGAGTAAGGTTGGCACTTCTTCTCTTATAGCGTTTCCGGTAGTTTCTAATTGGTCAAAATCTTTGATAAACACCTCAAAACGTCCTACTTGATTATTGTCCCATTTATTGAGTCTTTGTATATGTGTAATATCGCCAACAACATATAGTTGATCAAATTCTTTTAATCCTGAATTGTATATACCAACAATTTCAAAAGTTACAATATTTGGTGGTCTTGAGGTATCTTCTTTTAAGAAATAGGTATTGAATTTATCACCTACTTTAAACTGTAATCTATTGGCTAAATATTCTGAAATTAGAATTTGGTCATTCCATTTTTCTTTAGGAAAATCTGGCAACTTTCCTTCTACTAAAAACTCTTCAAAATATTGCCAGTCGTAATCTTTACCAACGCCTTTTAAAACAACATACTCAAAATCGTCTTCCAACCTAATTATACCAGATTTTGTTGCTGTTGCTTGTATATGTGTTACCTCTGGAACTGCAGAAAATTTAGGGTAAAAATCTTGCGTTGTCGATATTGGGTTCTGACTTTCTTGAGAATTATTATTATCATATCTTTCTATAACAGCATGACCTTCAAAAGCAACTACTTTTTCTCTAATCTTTTTTTGTAAGCCAATACCAGTAGCAATAGCAATTAACATTACAATCATACCTAGGATTATGGCTAAAATTCCTATTTTTATAATTGGCGCCGAAATACTACTTTTATACGCCTTACTATCAATAATGCGTTTAGCTATAAAAAACTCGAGATTCAATATGATATTTTCTTTTAATTGGTGTAAAAATACAGTTTTATTATTTGTTTTAACACTATTTGCCTGTGGTAATCAAACAAAAAAAAGTTTAACTCACGCAGAAAAAACAGTTATTAAAACTAAAGCTGACACTACAACTGAGACATCTAAACCCTTAGTACTTGGAGTTAATAAAACTAATTTATATTTACCATTATTAAAAGGGAAACGTGTTGGAATTGTTGCTAATCAAACTTCTGAAATTACTTTTTTACAACGCGCAGTTGTAGATGAAAGTACAATGGGAAGCAAAAAAGTAACACAACATTTAGTTGATTACCTTAAAGATTACATGAGTGTAAATGTGACGACTGTTTTTGCGCCAGAACATGGTTTTAGAGGTCAAGCAGATGCTGGTGAAGTTGTTAAGGACGGTATTGATACCAAAACTGGTTTACCTATTATTTCTTTATACGGTAATAACAAAAAGCCAACCGCAAATCAATTAAAAGACATTGATATTATTGTTTTTGACATACAAGATGTTGGTGCTCGTTTTTACACTTATATTTCTACATTACACTATGTTATGGAGGCTTGCGCTGAAAACAACATAAAAGTGATTGTTTTAGATCGACCAAACCCAAATGGTCATTATGTTGATGGTCCTATTTTAGATCCAGAATATAAAAGTTTTGTTGGTATGCATCCTGTACCTATTGTACACGGATTAACTATTGGCGAATATGCTAAAATGGTAAACGGAGAAGGTTGGTTAAAGAACAACATTACATGTGACTTAACAGTTATACCTATGGATAATTACGCTCGTGATTTAGAGTATGATTTACCTGTTAAACCATCTCCAAACCTACCAAACGCAAAAGCAATTAATCTTTATCCTAGTTTGTGTTTTTTTGAAGGTACTAATGTTAGCGCTGGTCGTGGTACAGATATGCAATTTCAAATTTATGGATCACCAGATTTACCTAAAACAGACTTTACTTTTATACCAAAATCTAATGATGGCGCAAAATACCCAAAGCATGAAAATAAGGTTTGTAACGGTTACGATTTAAGAGGCCTCAAAAGACTTGACAAGATAGATTTAAGCTTTATTATAAACGCTTATAATACAACTACAAACAAAGAAAGCTTTTTCTTAAAAAATAATTTTATAGACAAGTTAGCAGGAACTAACAAACTACAAGAACAAATTAAAGCAGGTTGGACTGAAGACAAAATAAAAGCCACTTGGCAAAGTGGCTTAGAAGATTATTTGACAAAACGAAAAACATATTTAATTTATAATTAATCGTTATAAGGTTTACCGTTTGGCCTTAAGTTTTCTTTACGATACTCTTCTCTAGTTTGAACATCTACAGATTTATCATTAACAAGAGTCAAATTATATTTTACTTTTTTTGATTTTACTGTATTACTAGCTAATTCTTTTTCAGAATTAGCTTTATCTTTTTTATTTTTTTCTAACTGAGCTAACATTACTCTTTTAGACGCTTCTATTTCTGCTCTTTTTGCTTCTTCTTCTTTTTGTCTTGCTTCTGCAATTCTTTTCTTTTCAGCTTCTTCTTTTAGCTTTTTTCGGTTCTCTTCAGCTAGCTTTAATTCTTCTTGATGTTTTAAAGCTATTTGCTTTGCTAATTCTTCTTCCTTTTTAGCTTCTGCTATTGCTACTTCTTCTTTCTTTTGTTTTGCAGCTCTTTCTTCTTGTAATTTTATAAGATTTGCTTTAGCTATTGCTCTTTCTTTTTCTAAAAGCGCTTCTCTTTCTTTTTTTATTCTATCACGTTCAGAAATTTCTTTATCTGATAGCTGATTTTTAGTATTTATATTATTACTACTTGCTAAACGCGTATCTTTATTAGTGTTTTTTGATAAAGGCTTTATGAATCTTTTTTCTTGTTCTTCTTGAGATAAGCTAGATCGTAAGATACTTTCTTCTAAATCTGTAACAGAATTGTCTACAGCTAAAATTTCTTTTTGCCTTACAATATCAAAAGCAATAATCATGTCTTCTCTATACACAGCAATAGTATACCTTCCTTTTGCTAAGTGGTGCAATGGTATTATAGCGCTTTTATTATCTAAATCTACCATAACGGTCTCTTTTTGAGCATGACTTAAAAAGCTTACTCTTAGAATTGATTTATCACTTGTCATCAAAATAGTATCTCCTACTTTGTTTAAATCATGTTTTAAACCTAAAGCAGAGCTATTTTTATTTTTATGAATAAGCGTAAATTTTTCTTGCGCAGTTACAGAAAAAGTCAGCGCAAATAAAGCTGCGAATAGTAATGTTTTTTGTAGGTATTTCATCTTTATATTTTTAACGTAATGCTAAAAATCAATTTCTAAGGGAAGTCAAATGTATATCGAAAAAAACTTACTAAGTTGGTATCAATATTAAATTTATGAGAAATTAGCCAAAAAGCATAAAATACTCGACCAATAACCAATTTAACTGATAATCAATAATTTATGTATTAAACTTAATACAAAACGAATAAAAATGTAATGTTTTATTTAATTTATTAGGATAAAATCAACAAAACAATAAAATGATTGAAATTTATACAAAACTAATCTGTTGTTGGCTTTCTATATTTATGAAAAGGTTGTTTTAAAAGATGAATTAGACTACCATTTTCTTTTTCATTAGGAAAAGTATCTACACCATAAACAATATCTTCTCTGTTCATGTACATATAAGTACCAAAAAGTCTATCCCAAATAGAAAAAATATTACCGTAGTTAGAATCTGTATATGGTAATTTATAATGATGGTGAATTTTGTGCATATCTGGTGAAATAAACACGTAACTAATTAATTTATCTACACGCTTAGACATTTTGATATTAGCATGTGTAAACTGCGTAGCAACAAGTGACATTGACTGATACAAAAACACAATTGCTATTGGCGTACCAACTATAAACACACCTGCAAGTGTAAATGCAAATCTTATAATACTTTCTATTGGATGATGTCTATTTGCTGTAGTTGTATCTACATTATGATCAGAATGATGTACAAGGTGTACCATCCAAAGTGGTTTTACTTTATGCTCTACATAATGTGCTAAGTAAGCTCCAAAAAAGTCTAAAAATAAAACTCCTAATAGCGCATATAACCATAAAGGCATTTCTGGTAGCCAATTAATAATCCCAAAGTTATTTTCTTTCACCCAAAAGGAAGTAAAAATTAACAAACCAGCTAGTGTAAAATTAATAATTACAGTAGTAAGTGTAAAGAATAGGTTAGGCAATGCATGCTTCCATTTTTTGTATTTAAAATTAAAAAGTGGCAACATACCTTCTAATATCCAAAATAGCGTAATACCTCCAATTAACAACGCACTTCTGTGTGTTGACGGTATTGCCTCAAAGTAGCTTAAAATAGTTTCCATAACCAACTACAAGATATGAAATAAAGTTTATTTTGTAATAAACTTTATTTTATTCAAATCATTTTGAGTGACTTGACCTTGCCATTTTAAGGATTCTTCTATTTTACCTATCCCTTTTAATGAAGCATATTGTAAAAAGGCATATAGTGATTTATTAATTTTATCTATACTAGTCTCATTTGTCTTTTTTAAAGCACGGTAAACTTTACGATGTCTACCTAAGATTAAATCTTTATTTAAATCTAATAATTCTATTTTTTGAGTTAAAGCAGATTTATTATCAAAATTACTTTTTTCTAACAATGTCTTAGCTTCATTCATATAAATATCAGATAAATTAACAATCTCTTTTTTAACGTCGTCTTTAGCATAAGTTGCAAAATCTAAATATTTAACTGCGAGTCTAAATGCAGACGAAAATGACTTGTTTTCAAAATAACCTGTCATTTCAGATTTTAAAAATGATAAGTTTAACGCATAGCTTCTAATCAGTCTAGTAAGGTTTAAAATACCGTATTCGTCTAAAGCTTTAGTATTAATTATATTTCCATTTGGATCCATGACTTTTAAAAAGTCATCATTAAAACGTTCTTTATATTGGTAACTTTTATCCTTTAAGTAATCTTCTGCTAATTGATCATAATTACTCTCACTAATTATGACTGGCACAAAATATTCCCAAACTAATTTGTTTGCGTTTTCATCTTCAAATAGCTTGACCTCGTACTTAATACCTTTATTGTCTTCTATCAAAACAGGATAAGCATAACTTGCAGAGTTTTCCCAAACTGCCAAAATCATCTTATCTTCCATTAAAGCCAATCTTTTAGCAAATTTAAAAGAGGTTAACCATTCTTGCGACCAAGAAAAACTAGTTACAAAAACACATAATAGTAAAGCAAATACACTTTTTTTCATAGAATTAAATTTAGACCATTAATGCACAAAAACCAAACCAAATGTTATAGATTAATACGTTTTTTCATAGCTTCAACTATATTATAAGCTGCAGGACAAATGGCTACATTTTTCATTGTTAAATTTGATATTTGCTGAAACTTTTTTCTATCCGTATGCGGAAACTCGGCACAAGCTTTGGGTCTAACATCATAAATAGAACAATAATTATCGGCACCTAAAAATGTACATGGTACACTTTGTAAGACGTAATCATTATCTTCATCAATACGCAAATACGTGTCGATAAATTGTTGTGGTTTCATTTTAAAATACTTAGCAATACGCTCTACATCCTTATTGGTAAATAATGGACCTGTTGTTTTACAACAATTAGCACATTCTAAACAATCTGTACGTTCAAATTCTTCTTCATGCAACTCTTGCATGATATAATCTAATTGTTTTGGTGGCTTCTTTTTTAACTTTGTAAAAAAGGTTTTGTTTTCCTTATGCTTATCTTTGGCAAGCTTTGGAAGGTTATTTATAAACTCTTGCATGCTGCAAAAATACTATTTTACCACTATGTTTTCGCTTTCGCGGAAATGAAAATTAAAACTAAATGAAAGACCTTTTTGGAAAAGCTTTATTAGATTATTATAACGGTAACTACACCGAAGACATTATAACCTCAACAAACATTTCTGATGAAGATGAGTTACCACTTCCTTATTTATTCAGAGGTTTTAAAGACATGCCTAAACTAGAGCAAAAAGCACTAAAATTAGCAAAAGGTAAAACGCTTGATGTTGGTTGTGGCGCAGGTAGCCATAGTTTGTATTTACAACAAAAAGATATTGAAGTTAAAGCAATAGATATCTCTGAAAGCGCTGTAAAAGTCGCAAAACAAAGAGGCGTTTTAAATATTGAACACAAATCTATTTTAGATGAAACCGAAACTTTTGATACTATTCTTTTACTTATGAATGGCACTGGTATTTTTCAAACCTTAAATCAAGTGTCAAAATACCTATTACACTTAAAATCTATTTTAAATAAAAACGGACAAATTTTAATTGATTCTAGTGATATAAAATATATGTACTTAGATGAAGATGGCGGATTTTGGCACGATATGAATGCTAATTATTATGGCGAATTAGATTATTACATTTCTTATAAAGGTGAAAAAGAAACACCAATGAAGTGGCTTTACCTAGACTTTAATTTATTAGATACCGCATGCAAAGCTGTTGGTTTAAAATGCGAAATGCTCGCTGAAGGCGAGCATTATGATTATTTGGCTAAAATTTTTATTTAGTCTTCCATACTAAAACTCTTAATTTAAAATTATCATCAACTAAAGACTTCACATTACTTCTTAATTTTAAATTAAACCTATTTTTAAAATAACTCATTATTTTTTCATCAAATTTATCGCCTAGTCCTTTTTTTACTGTTATCTTGTTTACACTTGAAAGATTATTGTCAAAAACAACTTCATATAGACCATAATCATTATCAAACTCATAATATTTTGATCGACTAAAATCTGACTGAAAAAAAGACAGATTACTTTCATAAAAACTTAAAGACTCTAAATTTTCCTTTCGTAGATTGTTTAAGATTTTCAATTTACTTAAATCATCTTTAGCTCTCCTGTTTTTTAAATTAACTGAAGGATTACATTCACTGATAATTAATTTATTTTCTTCAGATATATTAATATAAAAAAGCCATTCTGAATCTTTTTTTGGGTTTGGTATTGGACAAATCCCACTTGGTTCTGAGAAATAAATTATATTTGAATTGTACTTAAAATTTATTTTTTCTAAAAATTCAACCTCTATCTTTTTTGCTTGTTTAGAATTACTATGATACTCTAACACCTTAACTACTTTAGCTGTAAAAATATTATCAAAACTATTAAGTTTAGTACTTAATGTTCCGTAACTACAACTACAAGCATAGCTAACCACTGAAAAAAGGAATAGCCCTATTGTTAAAGTATTAACTTTCATAAAATCACTTAAAGATTATAACCTTTTTCTGATAATTTAGAAATTACACCTTGGTATAAATCTTTACTCCACATCTCAGATATATTACTCATGGACGCATTCATAGAATCCTGTGAGTTTACAATTTTCTGTCCTGTTTCGCTTGCATAAAATTCTTTTAAAACTACTTTATCGCCTTCAGACAACTCTTCTGGTTTAAACATGTTTTGTCCTGCCTTGGTTGCATATAATGCATTCATATTTTTTACATCTTCATGCGTAAAATGTGCGCGATAAGCAGACACTATCATTTGAGCTAACTCATCCATTGCATCTGTTTTTTCTGCTTTTACTTCTGTCCAAACTTTTGCTGGTACGTTTTGAGATTCAAACTGCTCTTCTAACATTGAAAACATTTGATCTACTACATTTTCATAATAAGCAATGGTACCATTACTTTTTATGCATTTTTTTACGTCTTCGCTATAGGCATCAACTTGTGCAAAACCTAAATTTGCTACTACTAAAAAGCAAATAAGAGTGATTATATTTTTCATTTTAAAGGTTTATTGTTATTTCAAATTTAACAATTATTATGCCAATGCTAATTAAAATCAAACTTATAAGTCGCACCAGCTAAGATCTGAATACCTTGTACTGGCGTGTTTTGCCACTTATTGTAGTTTTGAGAAGCAATATTATTTGCCTTTAAAAATGCAGACCATCTATCGGTAATGTGATAACCCACATGTGCATTAGCATCAAAATAACTATCTAAAGTTACTACTTGATTTGTTGGTGGAGCTAATAGACTTGGCACAAATAATAAATCTTTACGCTCTCCAACATAAAATAAGTTAGCGCCTGCAAACCAATGTTCGTCTATTTGATAATCTAAAAATAAAGACGCTTCAATATCTGGCAGATTCCATGCTTCTTCTTCATTTTTAACATCATACGTAAAATATTCGGCTTTTAATCCTAAGGTAAAGTTTCTATTTACGTCTACATTTACTTCACCTGCAACACTAAACGTGTTTACATTATCATAAGTTACACCAAAAGAATTTCCGTAAGTATATGGTTGTTCTGTTGCCAACACATCATTATTTATAAATAAAGCTTTGTTTTTTTCGGCTTGGTATCTTCCGCTAATCGTATAACTTGTATTGCTAGATAATTTTCCTCTTAATCCTCCAAATGCATTGTATTGTTGATCTGTAGGAACAATAAATAAATTTGGTGACACAAACGGATTCTCTTGTGCAAAATCATGATAGTTATTTTGTATTAACCCTCCTTTTACTCCTGCAAAAACGATTAAAATTTCATCTACTAATTTATAACTTGCTGCAATATCTGGATAGACAAAAAACTTACTATCACTAGCTTCTGTATTATTAAAATAAACCGCTTTTAAACCTAAATCCACTGTTAAATCGTCTTGTTTGAGTTGTAATTTTGGATTGATTCCCACTTGAAAATTACCATAGTTTAATTCGGTTGGCGAGTAGTAATCACGGTCAAAACTTCCGCTTAAATAATCTATAAAAACTCCTGTATTTATATCTAAATCTTGAATGGTCACTGTTCCGTTTACATCGGCTTTAAATCTATTTTCTCCAGAACTATAATCGTCTCCAAATCGTCTAAACAACACACTTCCATCATTAACAATTGCATCTTCAAAATTAATATCGCCACCAACATGCGCAGTGTAAAAAGAATGACCAACGTCCAATCCATCTGCTGTTGTTTGATCAAAAATTGGTTGTTGTAAACCGTACCAATTGTAAGTTTGATATTGAAATCCACCTAAAGCTGTCCAAGTAAAATCTCTATTTCTATTAGTATAGCTTAAATTTAATTTAGAATCTGAAAAACCACTATCTGTCAACACATCTTCCACATCGCCTTGAGACGATTGATGTGCAATATGAGCACTTACAGACTGATCACGACCAATTGCATGATTTAAAAACACTTCTCCAACAATAGTTGTGTAAGTCCCAACACCTAAACTAGCATAGTTATCGTATAATTTCACTTTTTTTGCTTTGTCAACAACTGCTGCTTTACCTTTTGCTGGTGTAAATGTAGATGCTACAGGAAACGAAAAAATATTGTATTGCACTTCTTTTTTTGCACCAGTTTCGGTATCATCTAACGTTGGTGTTTCTTTTACTTTAAATGCATCCGAAACGGTTGGTGTATATGGCTTTATAACATCTATAACATCTGTATTTATAGTGTCTTGATCTCTTTCTTGAGAAAATAACATTACGGTTGTTATCAAAGATAAAAACAGTAATATGATTTGCTTTTTGTTATTAAACATAATTTAGTTTTATTGAATTATGATTGTATCTTAATCTTCAGTAATTACAGAAGAATTTGTTTTAGCTTCTTCTGCTTTTATAGTTGCTAATTCGGTTTCGGCTTCTGTCTTTACATCTTCAAAATTGCTGAAGTTTTTAATCACACTTTCTAAAATGTAAGTCGCTTGAAACGCATCGCCTAAAGCATAAAAATTCTTTGCCATAACGATTAACCCTTTTGCTCCGTAATATTTATAACCCGAATAATCTTTAGCTAATCGCTGTGCTACTGCATTAGACGCTTCATAGTTTCCTTCTTTGTTTTTAAAATAAGCGCTATAGTACAAAGCTTCTGCAGCAGTCTCACCTGTTGCGGTTGCTTCAACTTTTTGATATGCTGTTTTAGCTTTAGCTTCATCATTTGTTTTAATTGCAGAACGTGCAATGATGACGTAAGCATCGCTTTTAATTTTATTATCTAAATTGGTGTTAGCAAGTACTTTTTCCGCGTAAGCGACTGCTTGACTATATTGCTCTAACTGATAATTAGCTTGCATTAAATTAGACTGAGCAAAACGTGTATTTTGAGGAAAATTAGATTCGGCTTCCAAACGCTTTAACGTTGGTATTGCTGCATTCCAATCTTTTTGATCTAACTGAATTTGAGATAAACGTAGCAATGCTTCTTCTGTAAATTCGCTTTGCGATTGGTTTACAACATATTCAAAATGTGGTTTTGCATTCTCAGCTAAGTCCTTTTTAAAGTACAATTGTGCCAAATAGAAATGTGCAGAATTGGCATGCAACCCATTAGGAAATTGGTTTAAATAGTTGTTAAACTGTTTAATCGCTGCATTGGTATTGTTGTCTAAAAACTGTTTTTCGGCAGCTTCGTAAGTGTCATTATCTAAATCGGCATCGGTAACTTCTACATAATCCAAAGTATTAACCCAAGCAGCATAAGCGTCTACTTGACCTAAATCTATGTAGATTAATCTTGCAGTAGAGACCGCTTGATTGGCTTCTGGTGAGTTTGGATAATTCTCTGCCACAGCTTTTAACTTAGTCAATGCGTGTTGGTTATCATTTTTATTGTAAAACACTAATCCTTGACGCAACTGTGCTTTGCTGTTAAACGGACTTGTTTTGTACTCTGAAATTAAGCGATCAAAGGTTTGAATTGCTTTAGCATCGTCGCCAGATTTTACATAAGAATCTCCTAACGCGTACATCGCATCATCACGTAGTTTTGAGCTTTTATAAGTTGAAATAAATTGTTCTAACTCGCTTCTTTTTTTAGCATCTTGGCTTATGTAACCATAACTCATCGCCTTTTGAAAGAACGCATAATCGTTTTCTAATTGTCCAACAGCAATTGCTTTTTCATAAGCCGAAATAGCATCAGTATAACGACTTGACACAAAATAACCATCGGCTAAACGTAAGTAAGCATCATTTAATCTTACTTTGTCTTCTTTGTGTTTTGAGATAAAACTGTTGAAATACTGCGTCGCTTCGCTATACTTTTTTTGTTTAAAATAGGTGTAAGCAATATTGTAATCTAAGTTAGTATATTCTTTAGTTGAAGGCGCTTCAGATTGCTGTTCAAACTGTTTAAAACCAATTAAAGCTTCGTTGTAATCACTTAAATTGTAATCCGTTTCGGCATTCCAAAATGTTGCACGCGCTGTAAAGGTTTGGTCTTGTTGCTCGCTTAAAGATTTTTCAAAAAGGTCTTTTGCGTCTTGGTAATTTCCTTCATTATATAATTCTAAACCACGATAAAACGCTACTTTTTGGTATGCTACTTTACTTTCAAAACTCTTTTTATTTTTTAGTAATTCTAACGCTTCTTTATAGTTTTTAGATGTAATGTAAGAGTCTATTAAAAGTGTTTCTACTTCATCTTTATATTGCGTATCAGGATATTTTTCTAAATAACCTGTTAGCACTTGTGGAACCGATTGATAAGCGTTACCAATCTCGTAACTAATTTTAGCATAATTTAACCAAGCATCTTCTTGAATTTTTAAATCATAATCCATCTGAGATGCATTTCTAAAAGCGTTTAATGCTTCTTGTTTTTTACCGACATGTACGTAACTTTCGCCTAAATGATAGTAAGCATTTTGGGCAACGCTATTATTTGCGCTTACAATTTTATTAAATTCTGAAATAGCACTGTCATAATCTTTCTGTTTGTAATAGGCGTAACCTAATTGGTAATAATCGGTATTGCTCCACTTACCTTTTCTACCTCGGTATTCTTTTAAATACGGAATGGCATCGCTGTATTTTTCTAAGTTGAAATAGCTTTCGCCTATAATTTTATTAAGTTCAGAAATTTCATTTCTATCACTAGTCGGTAATTTTTCTTTAGCTAATTCTATCGCTTTTTCAAACTTACCTAGTTTAAAGTTTAAATCGGCTTGATAATAGCTTAGCTTTTCTTTGTATTTTTCTTCATCACTAACTTGATCAAAATACTTATTGGCGCTATCATAATCATCACCTTGATAAGACATGAAACCAAGATAGTATTTTGCTTGAGAGCCATATTTTTGTGAAGTCTCTACACGCGTTAAATACTTTTTAGCATCGTTATAATTTTTGGTTACAAAAGAAGCGTAACCATTATTAAAATTGAATTTTTCTCGGTCTGCTCGACTCATAGACGCTTCATCTACTTTATCATACCACTTTTGTGCGTAGGCGTATTTTCCGTTTTCAAAATAATAATCGGCAACATCTAAAAAGGCTGTATTTTTTTTAGTGCTTGTTGGATAATTTTCAACAAAATTTTCCATCATCGTATCTGCGCCTTGCTGGTTTAATCTAATTGCCGAATTGGCAATATAGAAAGCACAATCGCTTTCGATATTTGGATTATCGGTTTGCTTTTTAACCTGGCTAAACAAGGTTTGTGCTGCTAAATATTGTTGATTATTAAATAGTTGAAGTGCTTTTTGATAATCGGTTAAAGGACTTGTATAAATGGCGGTTTGTTGCGCCATCATCACTACCGAAAATAGAAAAACCACTAAAAAGGTGAGCTGTTTTTTTACTAACATTGACACGTTTTTTAAATTGTAAATCAAAGATAAATTAATCTAATAGCTTAACGTTAGATTTAACTAATAATTATAAACGGAGTTATTAAATGTAGACTTTAGTTATTCTTTTTTATCTACTAAACCAAGTATACTAAAGAAAAAACTAAACAAAATTAGTTGTACACCAAGCGCTGTAAAAATTGCTGAAGGAATTAAGAGTTTTAACACTTCAAAAGAAGAAGTTTCTGCTAAAAAGCAATAGAGTAAACTTGCGCTTCCGCCAAGAATCATTAAAAATCCAACTAACAAACCTTTTTCTAAAGTGAAATATTTAAATAGGTTATTATAGTTTTTTCCTCTTGGAATTAGGTTTTGATTTGTTGCATAAATCTTTGTTAGCGCATAAAACAATATAAATTGAAATCCGATTAGTATTAATGAAGACGAAACCGGCAACCATTTTATTAAGTTATCTTCTGGCTTAACCACTAAATAAACTGTAGCAATTAAGGCTATTAATAATAATAACAACCCAGGAAAAAGAAACAACCATTTTGGACTGTACAGCAATAAAAAACGAAGGTGACGCCAACCATCTGGAAAGGTTCTTAGATGAGCCTTACGTGTTCTTCCCGCTGGAAAAACTGTAGTTGGAACTTCGGTTATTTTAAGATTTAACATTGAGGCTTTTACAACAATTTCGGAAGCAAACTCCATTCCTGTAGATTTTAAATCTAGTGTTTGGTATGCTTTTTTATTAATACCTCGTAAACCACAATGAAAGTCGTTTATTTTAGTTTTAAAAAATAAATTCCCTATAAAACTCAGTACTGGATTACCTAAATACCGATGTAAAAAAGGCATTGAGTTTTCAATTTTTTCGCCTTTAAAGCGATTACCCATTACCAAGTCATAACCTTCGCGCAGTTTTTTTACAAAAGGCATTAGGTTTTCTAAATCATGACTATCGTCTGTATCTGCAGTAATTACATATTTGCCTTTCGCTGCTTCAATTGCGCCTCTTGACGCGCTACCATAACCTTTTTCTTTTACATCTACTACTCTAGCACCTAAAGTCAATGCTAAATTTTGAGAACCATCTGTGCTTCCGTTATCACCAATAACAACTTCTCCAGAAATATTGTTTTCTTTTAAAAAATTTAGTGCTTTTGTTATACAGCTTTCTATGGTTTCAGCTTCATTTAAACATGGCATTACTATGGACAACTCTACAGACATCTTATGCTTTTTTAATTTTAGAATCTAATATTAAAATAAATGCTACTAATAAAACCCAATCAAAATAAAAAGTATACCTATAAATTGAATGTACGACCATTGCGATGATAATTCCGTTTAAAACCTTTAAAGTTATTGCTATTCCTAAAAACAACATCGTATTATCTTTAAAAAACATGATGCAATATAAGAGTAACAATCCTAAAGCAAGACACATTTGTATTCCGCCAAATCCTTTAATAAAGCTTTTTACAACCATTCTTACCCATGTTTTAAAGTTTGCCTTTAATAAAGGCAAAAACATACTAGATGTCATTTGGTCTACCTTGTATTGCTGTTCTAAATAATTATACCCTTGCGTGCCATAATAATCCATGTTAGCCTGATGAATTGAAGCGTTACAAATTTTTGAAAAGTTGTTCTCAAAAAAAAGATAATCATCTACATATTTGGTTTGTATAGCTTGGTTTCTTGTTATTTTTTTATCTAACATTAAATTATATGTCCTATTAAAAAAAGCTTTTTCTTCAGGATTAGAAAACAGCTTTTCATCTTCCGCATTAGCGATATAAAAAGGATTTGTTATAAAATGCACATAGGTCATAGCATAACCTTTAAATTCACCTATAACTATTTTATTATACGTCTTTTCTAAAAGACTACTTAAAAAAGGTGTTGCTAATGTTAAGCATAAAACAATGAATCCTTTTTTATAATTTTTAGATTGATAAACAACATAAACAAGCGCTAAAATTAATAATGGTAAAAAAGCTAAAAATTGACCTCTTGTAAATAGTAGAACAAAAAAAACAACAATTAGTTTATAAGAATTCTTAAGTGTTTTATTGGATAATAGTTTAAAAACTTCAGCAATAAAAATTAAAATTAAAGGAAACACTATAGCTTCAGAAAGCACTCTATTTACCGATAAATAAAAGTACAACCCATTTATTAAAATTGAAAACTGGATTAATAAAATTCCTACTGCTGATAGATTGATTTTTGATTTGATTGACTTTAATAAATAATTAATCGCAAATGCAAAAAATAAATACTGTAAGACTAAAACTGGTACCTCATAATAATCTCCAAAAACAGTCGTTGTCAGTTTTAAGAACAGACTGTAAACCGGTGATCTGTTAATTTGCATATCTAAAAACGCATAACTATCAGGATAAAAAATAGTACCAGTATTTAAGACCTTTAAAAGTCCTAAAACAAAAATTATAAGATAAATTATACGGTATTTGGTTGGCAGTAATTTTATCATTTTTTGTAAAAAGGACTAAGGTAATGCTTTAAGATTAATATAAAAACCTTTTAATAGGCTGTGACATAAAATTTTGTTTACTTTGTTATAAATAATTAAAATCGAATATGAGTCAAACCGTTTTAGAATTAAAAGATGCTAGTATTTTTCAAGGAGAAAGTTTAGTATTATCTAATGTTAATTTACAAGTCAACAAAGGTGATTTTGTTTATTTAATAGGAAAAACTGGATCTGGAAAAAGTAGTTTTATGAAAACGCTTTATGGTGATTTAAAACTAACTCAAGGTGAAGGTCATATTGTAGATTTTAATTTACGCACACTTAAAGAAAAAGAAATTCCTTTTTTAAGACGAAAGCTTGGTATTGTTTTTCAAGATTTTAAATTACTAACTGACAGAACCATAAATGACAATTTAACCTTTGTTTTAAAAGCAACAGGCTGGAAAGACAAAGATAAAATGAAAGAACGCATTGAAACCGTTTTGGACAAAGTAGGTATGAAAACTAAAGGTTTTAAATTTCCGCATGAATTATCTGGAGGAGAACAACAACGTATTGCAATTGCAAGAGCATTATTAAACGAGCCAGAATTAATCCTAGCAGATGAGCCAACAGGTAATTTAGATCCACAAACAAGTATTGAGGTAATGGAAGTGCTGCAAGACATTAACAAAAACGGAAACACCATTTTAATGGCGACCCATGACTATGCTTTACTTTTAAAATACCCAAGCAAGACTTTAAAATGTGATGACAACAAAGTGTTTGAAGTGGTACAACGTAAAAGTTAATTATCTTTTTTATAAATATGCGGGTTTTTTCTAATCCCATTTTTGAAAATTCTTCTAACTAACATTCTTAATTTACTATCTGATTTAAGAATTAGATTAGTAATAAACTCATTAGGTCGACCTCTAAAGGTAGTGACATGAAACTTATCGTTATCCTTTAAAGGATAATCACTAAAATAATAATTTGATATGCATTTTCTACTTTTATTAACAACAACTTTACTTACCGAATGCCAAGAATGATCATGTGTAGCCATTACTGCTAATCTATTAAACTTACTTTCAATAGTTATTTGCTTACCACCTGTTCCATTTGGCCAAATCTCTAAATTTCCTCCGTTTTCTAGTTTCCAATCTGGAGAGACGTAATATAGTAAATTTAAAACTCGCCACCTTGCTCTATTAGCATCATGTGAATTATCTAAATGCGGTTTTAAAAAATTATCTTTTCTCATCATCGATAATCCTCCTGCGTATAAACAAGGATCTGCATATAAGTTCTTAATATCTGTAATTTTTGATATCTCAGAAATTATTCTTTCATCCTGAAACGCGTATAAAACTTTCTCTAAAAGACTGGTATGCTTATTCATTTGAGCTGAAATAAATTTATATTCTCTCAAACTTTTTAAACATCTCATATCTTCTTCTTTTGGAAAAATATCATTTAATTTTAACGCCAAATCTTCAGGTAAAAGATCATCAATAAAAAAAAAGCCTATCTCATCTTTTGATCCATCATAAAGTCGTTTTAACTCTTCTTTAGAGGAATGAATTTTATTAAAAATTAAATTGGCTATTTCTGAAGTTTCTATATCAGTCATACATTGATATTTTGTAAAATGCAATATAAGTATTTTAAGCTAAAACTAATTTAAAATAATTACTTTTACAGTCTAATCCTTCATTTAATGATTTCAATATTAATTCCTGTTTATAACTACGATATAACAAGTTTAGTTTCTGAAATTTATGAGCAACTAATATTATGCAAAGTTGATTTTGAAATCATTTGTGTAGATGACTGTAGTACAGTTTACTCTTCTAAAAATGCCTCAATTACCAAGCTAGAGCATACACATTACTACAAATCTAAAAAAAACCATGGAAGAAGTGCCACAAGACAACATCTTGCCAAGAAAGCAAAATACGACTGGCTTCTATTTTTAGATGCTGATGTTATGCCAAAATCTAAAAATTTTATTTCTAGATATATTAACAAAAACAACTTTATTTTTGATGCTATTTATGGCGGTTTTGCTTATCATAAATCTCCGCCAGGACCAAAGCAAA
Organism: Mesoflavibacter sp.; assembly: GCF_964226795.1. NCBI lineage: Bacteria > Pseudomonadati > Bacteroidota > Flavobacteriia > Flavobacteriales > Flavobacteriaceae > Mesoflavibacter > Mesoflavibacter sp. The sequence goes on along the minus strand of NZ_CAXQQP010000010.1, from coordinate 109,167 downwards.
CATTACGTTGGAAATATGGGGTAAATAATGAAGAGATACCAGCTTTAAAGAGAAACAAAAAACCTTTTAAGGTTATAATTTCTGCTAATTTTATGATAAAAAAAAGAGTTTTCTTAATGATTAACTCAATGATAAAAGATTCTTCTTATGGTCAGGATAACTACTTTGGTGCTTTACTGAAAAAACATAAAATTAATGTACATCATATAGACAATGAAGTTTATCACTTAGGAATAGAAAAAAATGCAGACTACTTACAAAAAAAAGAAATTGCCGCAAAAAGCTTATTATGCATTTACCAGTCAAATAAAATTAAAGCTCATGAAAATACTTTACTTGCATTTTTTGAAACTTTAAAAAAAACACATTTGCTATTTTTGTTTTCGTTAATCTACAAGCATTTTGGTGTTATAATCAAATCTAATTTATTAGGTAAAAATCCTAATATTAAAATCTTACAACTATACAGAATAAGTTTTATGAGTTATCAATATTTCAATACTTCTAAATAAAGTTTTTAAAAGACAAAAAATCATTGTAATCTCTAATATAATCTTCTTCATCAAACACATCTGAAGCTAGTACCAAACACACAGATCCAGATGAAAAATCTTGCAACTCTCTCCAAATTCCTTTAGGTATTAATAAGCCTTTATTTGGTTTATTTAATATTATTGAGCGTTTACTTTTACCATCATCAAGAGTTACCTCAAAGCTTCCGCTTAATGCTATAAGTAACTCTAACTGTTCTTTATGTGCATGCCCACCACGATAGGCGTCACTTGGCACATCATATAAGTAATATACGCGTTTTATATCAAAAGGAATGGTATCTTTTTCTACGACTCCTAAATTACCTCTTAAATCCTTTACTACGGGTATGTTTATTATTTTTAACTCTTTAAACATATTATGTAATGTTTTTTACTATTTGTTCCCATTGTTTTGCAATAGCACTCATTCTTAGGTGCTTTACACTACTTTTTGCATTTTTTTTACAAGCTAAATATTTGTTTTGCTCTAGAATAAACATGTTTAATGCTTGTTTATATAACTCTGTATCATTATTTACAATTAACCCATTATAGGCGTGTTTTATAATCTCTCTTGAGCCAGAACAATTTACAGACACTACTGGAGTACCTAAAGCCAAAGACTCTATTACAACTCTTGGAAAACCCTCATACCTACTTGTTAAACAGGTAAAAAGTGCATTTTTCACATAAGGGAATGGGTTTTTTGTAAAGGGTTTAAACACTATTAAATTTGTATTGGCTTTTTGCTTTAATTTTTGCAAATCATCACCATCTCCTAAAATCAAAAGACGTATTTTTTTAGACGGTAAAACAGACTTTTTATAGGCATCTATAAGCATTGATATATTCTTAGTTTTGTCTTTTAAACTACCATAAAATAGGATATACTTTCCTGAAAATTTAATTGACGTATTAGCAAGACTTTCTAATTCTTTAAAATCTAAAGGATTATATATAGAAAATACATTTTCAAATCCATATATCTGCTTTACTTTGTCTTCAATTTCTTTAGAAACACCTACATAGAAATGATCATTATTATAAACTAGAGAAGTAAATATTGTTTTTTTTGATAAGTACACACTTAATTTCCTACTTCGTATTACGTAAAGTAATTTTTGATTTTTATAAAATAAATTACTTAAAAGTAATTCTTTAAAAAAAATAGGTCTTGTTCGATTATCTATTATCAAATCAAATTTTTCTTTTGCAAGTGTTTCTTTTAATAATCGATACCGTTTAATTAACCCTAAAAAACTAGGGTTACTATCTTTTATCAATCCTAAATTTAATAGTTTACCATGATATTTATAATCTATTCTATTTAACATAATAATGAGATAAACCTCATAACCTAAATAGTCTAACATTTTAGATAACAAAGCAGACGATCGTTCTGCTCCTCCAGCACCTAGAGAAGACACAATAATGCATATTTTCTTTTTATTACTCTTAGTTACCTGCAATATTTTTTATAATTATCTTTGAATGGTAAAAGTACAAAATATGAAGATATTATTAGTTGGAGAGTATAGCAGACTTCACAACTCTTTAAAAGAAGGATTGACTGAATTAGGGCATGATGTTACAATAATGGCTTCTGGTGATGGTTTTAAAAATTATCCTGTAGATATTAAAATAAACCATTCTTTTAATAATTTCTTTTTAAAAAAGCTTAAAGTTTTAATTTACAAACTCACTAAAATAGATTTAGGGGCTTTTCAAATGTATATTAAAGCTAAATCTAACCTAAAAACCCTAGGCAACTTTGATGTTGTACAACTTATAAATGAATCGCCATTAAAAATAACAACTAAATACGAAATTAAGCTTATTAACTCTCTTTCTAAACAAACTAAAAAAATTTATTTATTATCCTGTGGTATTGATTACACATGTATGAAGTATATGATTAATGGTGGTTTCAAGTACAGTATTATGACACCATATCTAAACGATAAATCATTAAAAAATCGTTATCGTTTTCAATTAATGTACTTAAGCAAACCTTACAAGCGCTTACACGATTTTATACTCACAAAATGTAACGGCATTATATCTAGTGACATAGACTATCATATTCCCTTTCTAAAAAAAGAAAAATATCTAGGATTAATTCCTAATGCTGTTAATTCTGATAAAATACATTACATTCCAATTAGTATTGAAAAAAAAATAAAAATTTTTCATGGTGTTAATAAATTTGCTTATCACAAAAAAGGTAACTTATTTTTTGACGATGCTATATCTATTTTAAAAGATAAATATCCAGATAAAGTTGAAGTCTTTAGAACTGAAAATATCCCTTATAAAGATTACATAAAATTATATGACTCTTGTCATATTTTACTGGATCAAGTTTACGGCTACGACCAAGGTTACAATGCTTTAGAAGCTATGGCAAAAGGCAAAGTAGTTTTTACAGGCGCTGAACAAGAATGGCTAGATCATTATGATTTAGAAGAAGATACTGTTGCCATAAATGCTTTACCTGATGTAAATTATTTAGTTAAAAAATTAGAATGGTTAATAGAAAATCCTGAGCAAATTAATAAGATTTCAAAAAATGCTAGACAGTTTATTGAAACACATCATGATTATAAAGAAGTTGCAAAACAATACTTAGCAACTTGGCATAATAATTAATCTTCTTCCTGTTTCTCTGGGATTATACCAAATAAAGAAGAATAAAAAATCATCAAGATAATTCCATAATACAGCACATAAGTTACAAAGTGAGCCATATTTGCACCAACAACTCCAAACTCATCAATCAAATATTGACTTGTAAAGTATAAGGTTGTCACAGAAAAAGCTTCTGTAATTATATAATGCCAAAACATTCGTTTTGCTAAAAACTGATACGCTATAACTACAGATAGTACTTTAATAAAATCTCCTAAAAGCTGCCAAAAAAATAGGTCTTCTACAGGTTGAAATTCTTCAGTTAAAACAATTAAAACAATAAAATGTCTCAAAAAGTAAATAATAATAAGACCTAATCCAAAAATCGGAATTATAGTCTTATAAAAGCTAAACACTTCTTTTCTAAAGTCTTTAATAGTGTCTATTTCAGAAAAACGAGGTAAAATATATAGAGACAAAAGTGTGCTAACAAACATTAAATAGTAGTTAGATATTCTGTTCATTGCTTCCCAATGTCCAGCACTTTCTACTCCTACATTATCTATAATATAATTTCTTATAAATAATGCTACTAAAGGTAAAATAATGGCAGAAAACAAAGCCATTCCGGAATATGAACTTAGCTTTTTAGTTAACTTAAAACTAAACTTACTAGCTTTAATTAATGGTGCCAAGTTTTGTCTATTAATAATCCCTACAAGCGTAATTAAAAAGATTATAGACTCTGCAATAGCAACAGCTGTTAAGGCTCCATCTATTCGGTCTTTCCAAATTAAAAGAATAGTAATAATGGCTCCTAAAATCTGACCAAAAATGTTGAATATGATTAAATATTTATATTTAGAAAAACCATTCATTATAGCAAAAGCCAACATGTTTAATGCATAAAAAGGTAGTGCTAATGCTAAAATTTTTATTATGTATGTGTAGTTATTATAGGCTTTAAAAATGAAGTCGTTTATGTACTCTGCATTATAATAAATTAAAAAACTTAGTAAAAGAGTAGAGATAAACCCTAAATAAAAAACTGTAGATAGTATCTTAGAAAGTTTTGTCCTGTCATGCTTATGTTGTGCTATATATTTAACAACACCTTTGTATAGACCTAAAATAGATACAGACTGTACAGAACCAACAAAATTACGAAGGTTACCCACTAGTGCCATACCTTCGGCACCAATAAAAATAGCCATAAACTTTGACGTTAAAAATCCAGCTATAATTTTAACAATCACAGATACTGAATTAAGTGAAGCTACTTTTAATAAAACATTATTATTAATATAGTTTAATACTTTTTTCAATTAGTAATCATTAAGGGTTCTAATAACTTGATCTACTTCTTTTTGAGTCATCACAGGACTAATAGGTAGACTAACACAAGTTTCGTGAATTTTTTCTGTTATCGGAAATTTTAAACTATTTAATCGATAAAGCGCTTTTTGTTGGTGAGGAGCTGTAGGATAATGTATAGCCGACTCTATTTTGTTAGCTTTTAAATAATTAACAAAATCCTGACGATTATTTACTAAAACAACAAATAAATGAAACACGTGGTTTGAAGAGTAATCATAAAACGGTAATTTGACTTTAGGGTTATTGATTTCGGATAAGTAACGCTTTGCTATCTCTTGACGTCTTAAATTATCTGCATCTAATTGTTTTAATTTAGTTGAAAGAAACAATGCCTGTATTTCATCCAAACGACTGTTACTTCCTACTAATTCGTTAACATATTTAGCTGAAGATCCATAATTTCTTAACTTGAAAATCACCTTCGCCAATTCTTCATTATTTGTAGTAACAGCACCAGCATCTCCTAATGCGCCAAGATTTTTTGAAGGGTAAAAACTAAATGCTGCAGCATCTGCTAAATTGCCTGCTTTTTTTGAATCTGCTGTTGCGCCATGCGCTTGTGCTGCATCTTCAACAATTAATAAATTTTTATCATTAGCCAGTTTATTTATAGAATTCATATCGCACAACTGTCCATATAAATGAACGACTAAAATTGCTTTTGTTTTAGTTGAAATATGCTTTTCAATTTCTAATACATCAATATTAAAAGTTTTTGCGTCTGGCTCTACTAAAACTGGAGTTAAACCAGCATTAATTATAGATATAATACTTGCTATATAAGTATTTGCAGGAACAATTACCTCATCTTTTGGCTGTAAAAGCCCTAATTTTAAATAGCCTTTAAAAATCAATTCTAAAGCATCTAAACCGTTACCTGTTCCTATACAATATTGTGTGCCGCAATAGGTAGCAAATTCGGTTTCAAACTGTTTTACTCCTTCACCAAGAATGTACCAACCGCTTTTTAAAAAAGCCTCAAACTTTGTTTTAAATTCGGTTTCAAAACGTGCGTTTATTTTATGTAAGTCTAGAAAATTAATCATCAAACTCTAAATTAATTATTGACTGTTCAAATATCGTACAACCTAATTCCTCCTTCTGCTTCTTTAAGCCAGGATTATACCCTAAAGGTGTTTTTGCAAACGCTGTACCCATAGAAAAACTTTGCTTACCTTCTTTTTGATACAAATTGATTAAGTGTATAAAAAGATAATCCAATGCTCGATATTTTTCTCCTAGAGTTGTAGTTGCTCCATATTGTGATTTTACAACATGGTCTTTTTCAAAAATAGTTATACCGGCTAATAAAATATTATCCAAATAAATATTAAATTGTTTTATATTATCAGGAAATAGATTAGATAAATATTTAATTTCAGAAAGTGAATGAACTGGTTTTGCTTGGTGTTTTTCTCTTAATCTAGGAATTAAAACATCATTCCAAAACCGGTCAAATTGATTTGATTTATCTATTATAAAATGATGCTTATTATTCCTGTACTTTTTTAATTTATTTTTATGTATCGTTAACTTTTTAGTTAAATCTACTGCAAAAACCATTTTAGTCTCTTCTACCTGTTCGTTAAAACAAGTAATAATTTCATTATAGAGATATTTTTGTTTGTAATAAAATTCAGGAATTAATTTAATCTTTAAAGACTTAAAATTTTGCTTTTTTAAAAATACACGGACCTGACTTATAATATCTACTAAACTAGTGAAGTCTTTAATATTTTCGCAAAACACAAATCCTCCATAAGTTAATCCCTGATGAGAAAACAGCTTATCTTCTACTCTATTTGCTGGTAAAACTGCGACTAACTTTTCTTCTTTAAATACCATTAAAGAATAGTCCTCAAATCGGTCTTTATGGTAATCCATAAAATAACGATTAAATAGAAAAGTACCATTTTGGGACTGACTTATAAAGTCATTCCAAAGCTTAAGATGTGATGCTGAATATTTAAGTACTGAATAAATAGAGTAACTGTTTTTTCAGCTTTGAAAGTACTAATTTTTCTTTAAAAACGCATAATAAAAGTTAACACAAAAAATAGCTGCGTTTGCTATAATTATAGGTAAACCAACTCTAACGGTTGGCATCATAAAACCATAAATTATAAATAATGTACAACCAATCATGTTAACAATTCTTAGTCTTTTTACATTTTTCATTGTAAATGAAAGTAAGACAAAAAAAGAGGCAAAATAGCCTATGTATTCTGTTAAAGTAATCCCGAATAATTCCATTTATTTTTCTTTAATGTTTTGAACATCTCCATTAAGATGCCAATCGAAATAGGTTAAAATAGCATTGCATAAATAAAAAATGTATTTGATAACATTAGCTAAATTACCTTGTATAAAATTCTTTACTATTTGCGCAAAATTATAAAATGTCCAGACTAAAAAGGACTGTTTGTATTTAAATACAATACCTACATTTCCTATAATAGAAATTCCAAAAATAATTGCAATTGTATGTTTAAAAATGGGATTGGTTATTGTTGTACCAAACCAATAAAATCCTAAATATACAAGACTATAAGAAATTATAAACGCGACAATAAATAATATCCAATACCTAAAATCTGCATTTTTAATACGTTCGCCTTCATACCATTTCTTTGTAGACAATAACGCTAATCCAAAGGTTAAAGGATAAGTTATTATAGCTGAATGATTGCCAAATAAATAATCTATAACTCCAGAATTTATAGTCGTAAAAATCCAAATTACGTTACCTATATTACTTTGTCTAACTAAAAAACGTGTAGCTAATAAAGAAAAAACAGCTCCTAAAATAGATAAAATACCTATCGGGAAAGCGCCTTTTTCTATATAGCTCCATAAACTAGAAAAAGGTATCCCAAAACGGATACCTCCTTCATAATATATAGTTTCATGAAAGTTTCTGTAAAGTGTAATACTAACTACCAAAACTACTCCAAGTACATCTATATATTTAGAGTGTACAATGCGTCTAAGCATAGGATTTGATATGGTAGTATCGGTCACTTTTTACAAAGCTTTATTACGCTTACGCTCAACTTCTTTTAGTAAAATTTTACGTAATCGTAAGTGGTTTGGTGTTACCTCTACATACTCATCTTTTTGTATGTATTCTAAAGCTTCTTCTAAAGAAAACTTAATTGCAGGTACAATCTTAGCTTTATCATCTGCTCCAGCACTACGTACGTTACTTAACTTTTTAGTTTTTGTAACGTTTACAGTCATATCATCTTGACGAGAGTTTTCTCCAATAACTTGACCTTCGTAAATATCTTCACCTGGATCTACAAAAAACTTACCTCTATCTTGTAATTTATCAATAGAATAAGGAATAGCTTGACCGTTTTCCATAGATACTAAAGATCCATTTTGTCTTTCAGGAATACCGCCTTTTACTGGTTGATATTCTTTAAAACGGTGAGCCATAATAGCTTCTCCTGCAGTTGCTGTTAATAATTGGTTACGCAAACCAATGATACCTCTTGACGGAATGATAAACTCGCAAACCATACGGTCTCCTTTAGCTTCCATACTCATCATTTCACCTTTACGCATCGTTACAAGCTCTACAGCTTTACCTGATACTGTTTCTGGTAAATCGATAGTCATTTCTTCAACTGGCTCACATTTTACACCATCAATTTCTTTAATGATTACTTGTGGCTGACCAATTTGTAACTCATAACCTTCACGACGCATCGTTTCGATTAAAACCGATAAGTGTAATACACCACGACCAAAGACCATAAATTTATCGGCACTATCAGTCTCTTGTACACGTAAGGCTAAGTTTTTTTCTAACTCTTTTGTTAAACGATCTTTAATATGTCTTGACGTTACAAACTTTCCGTCTTTTCCAAAGAAAGGCGAATCGTTAATAGTAAATAACATACTCATTGTTGGCTCATCAATTGCAATAGTTTTTAATCCTTCAGGATTTTCAAAATCGGCAACAGTATCACCAATTTCAAAACCATCAAGACCAACAATAGCACAGATGTCTCCAGTTTGTACTTGATCTACTTTTATACGACCTAAACCTTCAAAGACGTGTAATTCTTTAATTCTACTTTTCACCTTAGAACCATCACGTTTTACTAACGTAATTTGTTGGTTAACTTTTAAGTCGCCACGTGTTAAACGTCCAATAGCAATACGACCTGTAAAACTAGAGTAGTCTAAAGACGTGATTAACATTTGTGTAGTTCCTTCTTCAATTTTTGGTTCAGGAATATGCTCGATAACCATATCTAATAATGGTTCGATGTTTTCTGTTTGTTGCTTCCAATCTTCACTCATCCAGTTGTTCTTTGCAGAACCATAAACTGTTGGGAAGTCTAATTGCCACTCTTCTGCACCAAGTTCAAACATTAAGTCAAACACTTTTTCGTGTACCTCATCCGGTGTACAGTTTTCTTTGTCAACTTTGTTTACAACTACGCAAGGTTTTAACCCTAAATCAATAGCTTTTTGAAGTACAAAACGCGTTTGAGGCATTGGTCCTTCAAAAGCATCAACTAATAAAAGTACACCATCTGCCATGTTTAAAACACGCTCTACTTCTCCACCAAAATCGGCGTGACCTGGTGTATCAATAATATTAATTTTAGTGTCTTTATAAGTAACCGATACGTTTTTAGAAGTAATCGTAATTCCACGTTCACGCTCTAAATCGTTATTATCCAAAATTAAATCACCAGTATTTTCGTTTTCTCTAAATAACTGACAGTGATACATAATTTTATCAACCAGCGTTGTTTTACCGTGGTCTACGTGCGCAATAATTGCAATGTTTTTAATCTTAGCCATAAATAGTGCCTTATTTTAAGCGTGCAAAGGTAGGTATAAATTATATATATTCAACACTTTATTTTTTAATTGGGCATTACCCTTTGTAACAACGCATGTTTCTAGACTAAAATAAAGACTATTAACAAGTTACAAAGGGTCGCGCTTTCAGAAGTCGCAATCAAAGATGTGCTCCAACAATTCTTCAATCGCTAATGCAAGTGTTTGCTAAGATTATTTCTTTCACCTAAAAATAAAAGCCTATTTATTTCGGTCATTAATAGTATCTTTGTAGCATCTAAAACTATAATGATGACACTTCAAGATATACCTAAAATCAAACATACAGACAGTAATAACTTCTTTTTACTTTGTGGTCCATGCGCTATTGAAGGCGAAGACATGGCTTACCGCATTGCCGAAAAAGTAGTTAGCATTACCGATAAGCTAAATATACCTTACGTATTTAAAGGTAGTTTTAAAAAAGCAAATCGTAGTCGTATTGATAGTTTTACAGGTATTGGCGATGAAAACGCATTAGAAATTCTTGCTAAAGTGTCTGAAAAATTTGATGTCCCTACCATTACAGATATACATGAAGTTAGCGATGCTGCAAAAGCAGCACACTACGTAGATGTATTACAAATACCAGCGTTTTTAGTACGTCAAACCGATTTGGTTGTTGCTGCTGCAAAAACAGGAAAAGTAGTCAACCTTAAAAAAGGACAATTTATGAGTCCTGAAGCGATGAAACACGCTGTACAAAAAGTAAAGGATGCCGGTAGTGACAAAGCTTGGATCACCGATCGTGGTACTATGTTTGGTTACCAAGATATGATTGTAGATTTTAGAGGTATTCCTACAATGAAACACTATGCACCTGTAGTTTTAGACGTCACTCATTCTTTACAGCAACCTAACCAAAGTGCTGGTGTTACTGGTGGACGACCAGATATGATCGAAACTATTGCGCGTGCTGGTGTTGTAAATAATGTAGATGGTTTATTTATCGAAACACATTTTGATCCAGCTAATGCAAAAAGCGATGGTGCGAACATGTTACACTTAGATAACTTAGAAGGTTTATTAACTAATTTGGTGGCCATTAGAAAGTTGGTGCAGAGTTTTTAATTAGTGACACCAATTACACAAATTATCTCTAATTATATTTCTAATATAGTTGTTTATAAAACTACATCTGTTCGAGTGTTTTTTATGTAATTTTAAATGGAATAAAATGTATCGAGAACTTTAAGTTTATACTTCTCGATACAATTTTACTTCGTTACTCTTCGTAAAATCACTCGAAGTGACGATAATGAATATTACCTTTGATGATAGAGCTATTTGTTTTTCAATACAACTCACTAGCTGCCTTCAACACATCTATAAAAACATTGTCATTTATAGCATCTAAAGACGTATATCTAAGTGACATCATTTTTTTACGATTTTCGATAATTTGATATTCTTGATGTACTTTTATTTCTGGTCCTTTTACAAAACCAACATCTACAAATTGTTTTTTATGACTAGCATTGAAGTAACAAAAAGGCTTTCCTTTTAAGTAGTAAAATGGAATTTTATATTTAAACTTTAATTCAACTTCAGGTAAAGTATGTTCTACTAAAATTTGTAAATGCAATAAAATAGCCCGAAAAGGTTCGGGCTGATTTAATATATATTGTTCTGCAGGATTCATTTTAGAATATGGCTAAAATACCAATCACTAATAAAACAATTCCGATAATCGCTTTAAAAGGCATTAACTTGTCTGATAATTTTCTTAATGAATTTTCAAACGCAGGCGCTTTACCAAATACGTGTGTAAGTAGTAAAATACCTCCAAGAATACTTATAATACCATACAGACTAAAATGACCTCCAAAAAGTCTTAACAACGGTATTACAACTAATGCGCCACCAATTATAGTTTGAAAAGGGGCTAAAACACCTGCGATTTTGTTAAAAAAGTTACTTTCTCCATCCCATTTATCTAATGTTGACAGACCAAGCAAAATTCCTCCAGTAATATTTGCTATAATTAATAATAACCCAAGCATAATTTTTTGATTTTTAGTTAGAATTAAATTTAATAAAAAAGTAAATTAGACACTAATTTTTATTTTCAAATTTAAAAATCTGTAGCATCGTTTGGATCGGTTCCATTTATTGCTTCATCACCATCATTAACACCATCTCCATCGGTATCTGGATTATTTGGATCTGTGATATTTCCGTTAGGATTAGCTGTAGATTGACCGTTATCGATACCGGTTAGTTCTTCACAATCAAATAAGCCATCATTATCAGAATCTATAAATGTTGGCGGACCTAACAAGTAAAACATTCCGTTTGTTGATACTTGATTTGATACTGTATTTTCAACTCTTACATATAAAACTGTTAGTCCGCTAGAATTTGAAAATGGAGTTGCAATAGGATTAACGTTAGCATCTGCATCTGCTTGAGTTTCATGAAAAGTTATGTTTGAGTTTATGTAATTGTCATTAAACTGTTCTAGATCATAAGTCAATCCATCGCAATCTTCTGAGAACCATTCTGCGCTATAAACAGCTACATCTTGAGGATCTAAATAATCAGGAACATTGTCTCCGTCGCTATCTTGATCCATTGGATTTGTATTACTTCCGTAAACCTCATCTGCAGTATTTATTCCATCACCATCATCATCTTGGTCTTGATAATCTGGTATACCATCTTGGTCAGTATCATCATCTAATAAATTTCCGTTTCCATTAATATCTTCATCTATATCATAAACACCATCATTGTCAAAATCTCCTAAAGTGATACAGGTTGATGTTGTTCCTAAATCTGTATTTGCTGTGAAATTCCCAGTTAAAACATCAGTTTCTTGTCCTCCAGCCACATCTACTACATTTATTATATATGAGCTATCTGAAGCACAATAACTAATACTTTCGTTTACGGTTCCATCAGTAATAGGTATAATTTGCGCATTGTTACCATTAACTAATTGCATGTAACCGTTAGTAATTGGGTTTCCTTCGCAATCATTAAACATTCCGGTAAGTGTAGTTAATTGCTCTGTTGAGTTTGTTACTGTAACCGTAACTGTATCATCTGCAGAAAATGGTCCTACTGTTGTTGTAAACACATCACAACCATAATTAGAAACGGTTAAAGTTAATGCTTCGTTTGCTGCTACTAAACCACAAACTTCTCCGTTACTATTTGTATATCCTCCTGAAGTTGAATTCCATGTAGTTGTTTGCAACGTTAATTGCGCATTGAGACTTGGTAGTGGATTACCATTTATATCTTGTAATATTATACAAGTTTGAACAACATCAAAAGGCGCATCACAATTCCAGAAACTAAAATGTGATACTTCACCTACATATTCACTACCAATTAATGTAGCTTCACCTTCTTCTACCCAATATCCATTTTGCTCATCAAAATACCATAATGGTATTGTTGTTGGCGGATTTGTAGCATTAGTTGGCACGGGAACAGTTATGGTTGCTGTACTGCCAGATGCAATATTTAAATCTTCACCATTTTCTCCAATTAGTTCTACAGCAATCATGCCGTAAGTTTCTAAAGCTCTTAAATCTCCAGCCGCATCTTGAGCTATTAACATACCTGGCATTTGTAGATTCATATCTTCTTCATCTGGATTTAAATGTCTTAACACGACATCTACATTACCTTGATATGCAAATCCTGTTGAAGTTTCAAAATTACCATCAAAATCAACTTTGGTTCCGTTTGGCAAATCAATTGTTATAGCTTGACCAGAAACTATTGTTGCATTTGGTGTAGCATCTAACAACATTATTTTAACTTGATTAACACCTTGTGTTGGCACTAATGCTCTAGATCCAGAAATGTAACCTTGTTTTGATGCTCTTATGTACGCAAAGCTTTCGTAGACAGAAACATCGTTAACTGCAAAAACACCATTAACGTCTGTTATTGCAAATCCGCTACCTAAAGTAATGTTTGCACCTATAATTGGCTCATTATTTTCATCTACAACTCGACCTATAAAGTCTGCTGAAATTTGTGATCCAAAATTAGAAAAGAAAGGATTATCAGATAACCCATCTTCTTGTTGTTGGTTGATAGGTATATTATTATCCTTTTCACAAGAAACTACTAAAAAAAGGAATACTAAAGTGTAAATTAGTTTTGAAAACTTCATACTTAAAACATTGAATACTAAACTAAAGGTAAATTAAAATAATTACAAAAGAGAATTAACCTTATTCTTTTCCTTCTACATAATCTTGTAGATACGCATAACGTTTGGTTAACTTTCCGTTTTCTGTCATTTTTGCTCGTTTTAAAACACCATTTTTATCACCATTAAAAAATGCAGGTATCACCGATTTTAAAAACATCTCACCAAAACCTTCACTTGCGTCTTTTGGTAATTCACAAGGTAAATTATCTACAGCCATAACGGTAATTGCTCCTTTTGCATTGTATGGTACTTCATTTTCTGTCTTAGGATCGTAACCATAAAATGGATCTGCAATTGTTGAAGGTCTTATTGTACTAGCAACTGGTCCGTCAATATCACAAGACACATCTGCTACTAAATTAATTTTAAAATCTGGATGTTTTGCATCTTCTCTTGTAAATATATAAGGTGCGCCATCACCATAAAAATGACCAGCGATAAAAAAATCGGTTACCTTAGCGTAAGGCATAAAATTGCTTTCGTAATCGCTTGGATCTTTATAAAACTCTGGTCTACTTCCTACTTTACCATCTTTGCGTTTGTTATATTCCATAACATCTATCATACAATAAACAGGCTCTGTAAAATCTGACGTTAAGTATAACGCATCACTTACTTCTTTAATTTTTAAATGGTCCAAAATTTCTTTAGCGCCTTTTGCTACTTTACCTGTTCCGGAAAGCACAATCTTTATGTTTGGTAATTTTATTTTATCAAGCTCTGCTTTTACCTCATCTAAATCTTTTAAGTGTTCTACTTTTGGTAGTTCAAACAAACCGTCACGTAATCCTAAAGCCCTAAACCCATTATAAGCACCAACTAATCCTGCGTAGCGACCAAAACCTATTAATCGTGCTCCGCTTTCTTTAACGATGGTTTCGTGATCGTATAATTCGATATTTTTTTCTAAAATAGCTTTTAACAACTTACGGTTATAAGGTTGCTTTTTTATAGTATGACTGAAGAAAAAATATTTTTTATTAGGAATTAAAGCGTCTATTGGCACTTCTTTTACACCTAACATAACGTCTGCTTCTGAGACATCTTGAGTTACTGTAAATCCTAAATCTGAATAGTCTTTATCTGGAAAAACCCTAATATCTGAAGCCTCTACTACTACGTTTGCTTCTGGAAAATTATCTTTTAGTGTTTTTAAATCTTTTGGTGAAAATACAACGCGTCTATCTGGTGGATTTTTACGTTCTTTTATTATTGCGAATTTCATGTATTACATTTTAATCCTGCTAAAATACCTTTATTATTAAGCTTTAGCAAATGAAATTTTATTCTACTTTTTCAACTTCATTTTCTAGTTTTAAGACATAATCTCCTTCATCTTGTTTAATGTATAGCGCTTTATTATTTGTAGTTCCATCTCTTGTTACATCTGTTCCTTTAATGGTTTTTGTTATTTGTTTTGTGTAAGTTTCTTGCACTTTTCCTATTGCTGTCCCGCTTCCCCATTTCCATTTTACCTTGCTTCCTTGTCGTATCATTTTTTTATTTTAATGTAATTATTTTTGTGTCATTTTTTCTTAAGTTTTTTATAAATGTGTGTTGGTATATTTTTTGATACATTATTTTTAGTAAATTCGCAGTCCTTTACTTTAAAAGGTATTTAAAACTAACTTTTGGTTTAGGACCGCGTTAAGGATTGAGGTATTGTTGGAGCACATCTATGATTGCGACTACCGAAAGCCTGACGCACTTTTGCCATTAAAAGCAAAAGTGGGTAACGCCATAAAATTGGGGTCGACTGGTTTTGACAGCGAGATTAATTAAATGGTAAGCACGTCGTGTAACGACTATGAGACACGTAAAACGCTAGGTCAACTTTTTAAACGGCGAGAATAACTACGCTTTAGCTGCCTAATCTGAATTATAGTAAGATTACGCCTAGGCTTACAAGGTAAGCAAGCTAAATGTCTCTGGAAAGCCTTGATTGGCGGCGTTCCTTTTTGAGGCATCGTAAATGTCAATATAGATTTGGTAGCGCTTTGATGCTAAATCGAAACTTTAAGAAGATAGGCAGTAACTAGGTTGTCTTTAACCAGGTTGCTGATGAAAACACAAGAAAAGACTAAACGTGTAGAAAGCTATTTGGTTACTTGTTTGGACGAGAGTTCGATTCTCTCCGACTCCACAAAAAACCCTGTAAAGCATTGATTTTACAGGGTTTTGTTTTTTAGTCGATAATTTGGTCGATAATATCAAATACTAATCTCTTCATATTTTACCTCTTCCAAAATTGTTTCAATATCTGAATTTACTTTTGGACTAAATAAATCTTTACTAACAGAATATGCATTCAAAGACTCTTCTGGGTAATTAAAATTTAGAATGTCTTTAATATCATTTTCATTTAAATCGGTTGATAGCCAATTATGAGTGCTTTCATTGTCAAGAATTACTGGTTGCCTGTTTTTTTTGTTGTGAATTTTAGCAAATAATGGTGACGCATCCTTTGTTAAAATAGTGAATGTTATAAATGTATCGATAACAGTATACAGACCTGCTAACGCTAAAGATTGATTTTCTTTATCCTTGAAATGAAAAGGATATTTTTTGCCTTTATGATCGTGTGGCTCAAAAAAGCCTGATAAAGGAATAATACATCTATTCTCCATAATAGAGCTTCTATAAATAAAATGCTGAAATACTTTCTCAGAGCGTGCATTTAATCCTCCTCCATACTTAACAGCTTCTTTAAAATAAGGTTTAATTTCTTCTTTAGATCTATTACTTGGAACGATACCCCAAACTCCAGGTGCTAAAACATTGGATTTCTCTTGAGGTATAACCAACATATTCGGATGAGAAAATCCGTTCATATGATAACGTGGCACATCAAAATATTCTCGCATTGAATCATCAGCAAGATTTACATTAAACCTGTTTTCTAATTCTATTGTTTTTTTAGTTTGAGATGTATGAAAACACATGTAGTTTTATTTAGGTTATTAAATATAATAATTAAACCTTTATACTTATAATTTCATTAATGTTGGTTGAATATCTTGGAGATAGACGCTCTTGCTTCATCTTCCATTGACGACCTAAAGACTGACTAGCAAATTTAATTTTATTATTACCGTAAGCAGTATTTAATCTATCTACAACATTCATAATAGGTATATGTTTTGGGTTTTCTTTTGTAAACAGTGTATATTGTTTTTGACTATCTGGTGTTAAACCCATAACTATTACACCTGCTTTTTTATAATGGTAATTTTTTTTAAATATAGATTTTAAACCTGTTTGAGCATACTTAACTAAGTCTATACTTGAATTAGTTGGATATTCTGTTTTTACGACAATGTTCCTACCGTATTGAGGTAAATCTTTACGGAAACCATTTGTGTGCAAAAACACCATTATCATGTTACATTGTGATTGTTGCTTACGTAGTTTTTCTGCACAAGACACTGCAAAAGTAGAAACCCGCTCTTTTACATCTTGATAGGATGTAATCATGTGTTCGAATGAACGTGTTGTTGCAATCATTTTTTTATTTGCAATTGTTTCTAAATCTAAGGTTGGTTTACCCTCTAAATCGTGTTTTAAACGTAAACCTACGACTGACATATTTTTACGCACCCAATCATCTGATAATTGAGAAAACTGATAAGCATTATGAATGTTTAGGTTTTTAAGTCTTTGTGAGTGTTTACGACCAATCCCCCAAACATCTTCTATTGGTAACCATTTTAATGCTTTTATACGCTTATCTTCACTATCTATGACATAAACGCTATCTGTGCGTTCTGGAAATTTTTTTGCTATTTTATTAGCTACCTTGGATAATGCTTTAGTAGGTGCAAAACCAATACTTATAGGAATACCTGTGCCTTTTGTTACACGATGACGCATTGTTAAACCTATTTGCTGAAGATTAAAAAGCTTAAAACCATCAAACTTTAAAAAGGCTTCGTCGATACTATATATTTCAATCTCTGGTGTAAATTCTGAAAGTAAATTCATTACACGACTACTCATATCGCCATATAAAGCATAGTTTGAAGAAAAAACGGTTACGTTTTTTTGAACAAATATTTTTTTATACTCAAAAGCAGGTGCACCCATTGGTATGCCTAAAGCTTTAGCCTCGTTAGAACGTGCTATAACACAACCATCGTTGTTTGATAAAACAACAATTGGCTTGTTATTTAATACAGGATTAAATACACGCTCACATGAAGCATAAAAGTTATTACAGTCTACTAATGCAAACATTTATTTATACATATTACGTCTTATATAATCTGTTATATACGCACCCACAACCCAAAGAAAAATGAGTATTGGTATGTGCCACCATTGAAAAGAATACATTTTAAAATTGTTTTATTACATTAGTTACGATACCCCAAATTACAAAATCATTGTCTTTTGTTACTTTTATAGGTTTATATTCTTTATTTTCTGCTATTAACCAAATTACGTCTTTTTCTATTTGAATGCGTTTTACAGTAAAATCGCCATCAATAAAACAAACAGCTATTTTGTTGCTTTTAGGCTCTAAGCTTTTATCTATAATTAATAAATCACCATCATTAATACCTGCATCTATCATTGAATTACCACTTACACGACCATAAAAAGTAGTTGTTGGATTTTTTATTAGGTATTTATTTAAATCTATGTTTATATCTAAAAAATCGTCTGCTGGTGATGGAAACCCTGCACTTATACCATTTGCAACAAAAGGAAGTTTTAAATATGATGAAACATCTGTTTTAAAAAATCGTATAGACTTTGTATTATTTAGGTATTTTATTTTCATATTACAAAATTAATTAAGTAATATGTTTAAATCACATGTTTAATGATAATTTATTAACTATTTGAGCATGGGAGGATGTCGGCTATTTTGCATAGTTGAGTTTTGTGACAAAATTGTTGCGCTTATGCAATTTTGTTACATAACATGTATTATGCAACTTAGCTTTGGGTTGGTTTTGTGGAGGAATGGTTATTTTGATCGTAGGTAATAGCTTTTTGCTTTTTTATTGTACTAATTTATTATAATAGATTTTTTAAATAAAACAAGCAATGTTCTATTATAGCGTTGGCTAAAACTATTGTTACATAAAACCAACTATTTGGTGGCGCGCGGAATAAAATAAAAAATATAGAATTATTGCGTAAGCAATAAACTGGGTTTTATTTTATGTAGATTAATTATGCAAAATCCAAATCGAAAAGATAATTGTTTTCAAATTCAACTATTGGATTACAAACCGTTTCAATTTCAGAACCGTATAATAAAAAACCAAAAACATCTAAAGGTTGAACGCATTCTATTGATTTCTTATTAAAAACATACTCTTGTCTTAACTGCATTAGTAGACGACCTAGAGCATTTTTACCAACTAATGTGTTTTTATCAATTTCCACTGCTGCCCAATCTTTATCTTTATTAGACAACTCCACAATAGCTTTATTTTGTGTCATCTCTAACACTTTTGAAAATTCAACTAAATTCTGTGATAACTTTACTTTTAAAACCCAATACATTATTGAATATTTTACCTCTTCCCAATCTTGTCTTGTGTATTTTAAATATTTACGACTAATCATTTTTGCAGTCATAGGACTGTTTTGCTCTATAATTTCTTGTTGGTAAGATGGAAATAAAGGATAACGACAAGCTTGATATAATGCTTCAGCAGAAGGTATTATAATATCATTCACTCTTATTGAATAACCTCCAGCCATATTTGATAAACCACCAAATTTGGATTTAGTGCTTTTAAAAACAACTACTTCGTTTTTTCTATATGTTCGTTCTGTAATCTTCATATTTTTTACAATATAAATAAATTTAACTATATGCCTCTATTTTTAACACAAAAAAGCGGTAACCAATCGTGTCCTGTGACATCCCACCAAAATACTAACGGGCAGGTATTAGAAATATTACGCCAAGTAAAAAACAAAGTACCTGTACCAAATGTTTTATGTGAGCGTACTGTATCGCCTAAAGGTCTTTTTCTTTGGTCGGGATTTGCTGTTTGAACCTTACCAAGTAATTCAACACCTTTTTCCAAAAAGATATTTTCTAATTTAATTCTATTTTCTGGACTACTAAAAAATGTTTCCTTTTTAGGTAAATTAGATGGTCTAAAAGCAGGAACACTATCGTTTTCAGCTACTAAACCAGATAAATAATCCATTGTTGATTTGGATTGGCCTTCTATAGGATAAACACAGTTTAATTTTTGTTTCTCAGCTATCCACTTTGTTTTTATATGATTTTCTACAATATAATCTGTACCAACAAGAAGTACTTTTTTAATTTTATCATCAAATTGCTTCATTAAACGCCATTCCATATTACTAAATCCAAATGAGTGATAGCAAAACAAACTAACTGCTAAAGTTTTTGATTTATTAATAATAGCCTTGTAATTTTCATTCTGACCATCTTCTTTAGTCTCTAGCCAAGTTGCTAAGTCTTTATATACTGTACCACCTGTAGCCAAAACATCATCAAAATAAATAAAATTTGTTTTAGGCACGTCTATATAATCTTTATAATCTACCATAAACTCAGATTGTAAAATATCATCTACAATTGATAAAATTTCTGACTGACTTTTGTATCCTTTTTGAAGATTAAAGAAATGAGTATTTAACACCATTTCATTCATTGTTTTATAACCATAAAAGTTTTGAATATCTAATAACCTTGTGCGTAGTAAATCTTTAGCCTTTTCTTTAGATATGTATATCTCTGGTAAAAAATGCAATAACTCTTTTAAAACAAATTCAGCATCATCACCAAATTGATTTGCCCAAGCGATAATATGCTCTACTGTTATTTCAAACTTTCTTTCTGCATAATCACATTGATAATCTTTAATTATCTCAAATATTTGTTCTGCTATTTCTTGCATTATTTATACTGTTCTTTTTATCCTTTAGATTGATTAATATTTTACGCTGCAAACATTTAAGACTCTTATTGTTATATTGCCTGTTTAATCAAGTATAAAATATACTCTAAATTATCATTATTTGTTATTACTAATTCATAATCTCCATTACCCCAATGTCCCGTATTTGATACATCACGCATTAGATTTTTAGGGTCTTCTAGCTTCCCTTTTGGCAGATTTATAAATAGTTTTATTCCTTTCTTGAGTGTTACAATATCTGCTATATTTTTATCTTTTTTAAATGCTATATATAGTTTTTTAGGTTCTAACTCAATATCATCTGCTAAATTTAAAATAGCTTCTTTATAGGTTTCGTAAAGCTCTTTTACTTTATCTGGATAACTATCTAAATGAAATTCTTCTGTATATACTTTTATCTCTTTTGTAACTGCTTCTAATTGTGTATTACTTGATGTAATTGGTTTGATACTTTCTGCCGATTTACTTTTCTTTATTTGGTTAACACTAATTAAATTATTTTCATAGCGCTTAACTTCCCATAACTCAATAGCTATATCTTTAAAATTTGTGGCTGTTTTTTGATTTTCGGTAAAACTTGTAGATACAAATACTACTCTTGTTTGACTCCAATCTACATCAGTACGTTTTAAATTTTGCTTTAGAGTTTCGTTATACTCTACTATAAAATCCGCTTTGTTTTCGAGCATTAAACTTAAATATGTGAAGCCTTGGTCTACTACACTTATATTTTTACTTCTCTTATATTCAATAATAATGAATGCATTTGATTGCGTATCGTAAGCTAATGTATCTATGCGTTTGTTTTTAATTGAGAACTCTGATTTTACTAATTGCAAATCCATTAACTCCTTTAAATTGTTTTCAAAAAGTGATTGTATTTCTTTTTCTAATTTAAAAGGTTTTTCTTTTAAAATGCTAATAGCATCTTTTGACTTTAAATTATATAAATGCATAAATTATACTTATTAGTTTTGAAAAGAATTATAGTTCATTACTAATTCTTTTGAACTTTTCTACAAATGAAACAATCTTTTGAAATACATTTTGCTTTTTTGTCAGGTATTGAGGGTTTAAAGGACTCATTTTGGGTAAAATAGAATTTAACTCCGTACCGTTTTCGCTTGCATATTCACGTTTTAAAGATGCCAAAATATAACGTTTTGCTGCTTCTTCGTTTAAACTCTCTTCTTCAATTAATTCTGCTGCTTCTTTTTTCTGTTTTTCCTTGGCATACGCATAGAAATCATCAATAATAGTTGCTTTCTCTTTTATATCATCTAAATTGGTTTCATTTATAAAATCTACTACTAAACTTTCTTTTGCTCTATTGCCTACACTTGCACGAATTACACGTCTTATTTCTTCTACTAAATCTGCTTTATTCTTGGTTTTCTTATTACTATCAAAAATTAATTCTAAAATATAGTCTAAGTTTATTTCTTGAGATTTTAATAAATCTACTTCAAAAACTACATCATCCCAATCTATATCTGATTCTTCTGCTTCATTACCTTGTTTTTCTCTTCTTAACCAATCACGAATGTCATTATAGGTAGAGCGGTAATCTTGTATTGTTCTTTCTGCAGGCACTTCAATAGCTTGCATACTTACAATATCATCGTCTGTTAAGAAGTTTTCTTCTTTAAATGCTTCTATAGCCTCTTCATCTGTAGTGTCAATACTTTGCAGTTCTTTCAGATGATTAAACTCATCATAATTTTGCAATATGTTTTCTACGCGTAAATATTCTCCAAAGAGTTTAGAAAATTCTTTTTTGTCCTTTTCTGTTTCTATCTCATCAGGATTGGGAAATTTTTCTTTTAATTCTGCTACCACTTCAACATAACCTCTACGTGCGTTACCTGTAGCAATATCTGTGAAGCCTTCTAAATATTCTTTATAGCTTTTTTCTAATACTACATTTTTAGTACTGCTATCACCAAATAAGGTAATTGCATCTATTGTTGCTTGTTCTAAATTTCTAAACGTAACAATATTACCAAAGGTTTTTGTAGCATCGTAAATACGGTTGGTGCGTGAAAAGGCTTGCATTAAACCGTGATAGCGTAAATTTTTATCTACAAACAAGGTATTTAAAGTTGGTGCATCAAAACCTGTTAAAAACATACCTACTACAATTAATAAATCTACTTCTTTGTTTTTTACACGTTTGGCAAGGTCACGGTAATAATCTTGAAAGCCTTTACTATCGATACTATAATTCATTTTAAATGCTGCATTATAATCATCAATAGCTTTTGTTAAAAACTCTTTGGCACTTACATCCATAGCTGTAGGCTCAAAGGTTTCGTCTTGTATTTCACCAATTGCTCCTTGTGCTTCATTTGCTGCAAAAGAAAAAATAGTTGCTATTCTTAAAGGTTTATCGCTGTCTTTTTGAAGCTTGTTTAATTCTTCATAATAACATTTTGCTGCATCTACACTACTTACTGCAAACATGGCATTAAAACCGCTATTACTACCTTTTGTACGGTGTGTTTTTTGCCTGTAATGTTTTAAAATATATTCTGAAATTTCTTTGATACGAACAGGATGTAATAAGGCTTTTTTGTTTTCTGCTGCGGATAATTTCTTTAAATCTTGTTCTGACTCAATCCCTTTAAACTTGGGACGAACGTCATTATAATCTACCTTAAATTTTAATACTTTTTCATCTCTAATAGCATCTGTTATTACATAAGAATGTAATTCTGTACCAAATACGCTTTGTGTAGTTTCTGAACCTAAAGCATTTTCAGGAAAAATAGGTGTTCCTGTAAAACCAAACTGATAGTATTTTTTAAACTTCTTTTTTAAATTCTTTTGAGCTTCACCAAATTGAGAACGGTGTGCTTCATCAAAAATAAAGACCACTTGTTTTTGATAAATATCTAAATCTTTTTCACCTTTCATTAAGTTATTTAACTTTTGAATGGTGGTAACCACAATTTTATTGTCGGCTTTTTCTAAATTTCTTTTTAAAGCTGCTGTATTTATAGAACCGTTTACGCTATCTGGTGAAAAGCGTTGGTATTCTTTCATGGTTTGAAAATCCAAATCTTTACGGTCTACTACAAAAAACACTTTATCTATAAACTCTAATTTTGTCGCTGCTAATCGTGCTGCTTTAAAACTGGTTAATGTTTTACCAGAACCTGTAGTATGCCATATATAACCGCCACCTTCTGTTGTTGCCCATTTTTTAGCATTATATGAACTTGTAATTTTCCATATAATTCGTTCTGTTGCTGCAATCTGATACGGACGCATTACTAATAACGTATTGTTACTATCAAAAACAGAATACGTTAATAATACATTTAATAGTGTTTGTTTTTGAAAAAATGTTACTGTAAAATCTTTTAAGTCTTTGATTGACTTGTTTTTTACATCTGCCCAATTCATGGTAAAGTCGAAGCTGTTTTTATTGCGCTTTACCGTATTGGCAAAATAACGACTGTCTGTACCGTTAGAAATCACAAAAATTTGCAGGTACTTGAACAAAGAGTTTTCTGTATTAAAACTCTCTTTTGTATAACGATGTACTTGATTAAAAGCTTCACGAATAGCAACACCTCGCTTTTTTAGTTCTACTTGTACTAGAGGTAAACCGTTTACTAAAATGGTAACATCGTATCGATTTGCATGTGTGCCTTTCTGCTCGAACTGAGAAATAACCTGAACCTTATTACGTGAAATATTGTTTTTATCTACTAAATAGATGTTTTGAATATGTCCATCATCAAACACAAAATCGTAAATATAGTTATCGTGTAGTTTACGTGTTTTATCAACAAGGTTATCACTTGGTTTGTCTAAATATTCTTCTACAAAACGTGCCCATTCTTTATCTGTAAATTGCATATCATTTAGATTTTGCAATTGTACACGCACATTTGCCAACATTGCTGTTGGTGTGGTTAGGTGTTTTACATACTCATAGCCTTGATTTATTAAATCTTTTACTAATTCTTTTTCTAAATCTGCTTCTGTTTGATACCCAGAAGGTGTTTCATTGACTTCTGAAAACTTTTTGTAGTTATCTAAAACAATGAAATTGTTTGATTCTGCTATGGTTTTATACTGTTTCATTTTGCTCTATTAGTTGCGAGAACTTATAATTATTTTCGAGATGATTTACTAATTCAATTAACTTGTTTCTATCGTTTTCTTGAACTTCTGCGGTTTCTTCACCTCCATGAGCAGAATGGCTTGAAAGATCCAATATTCTTTGTGCAAAAGGGTCTGGTTGTCCGTTTATTTTTGGTAGTAATTGTTTCCAATTGGTATATCCTAAAAAAGTTGTAGTTTTTTCTAAAATATTTCTAATGAAATTAAAGTGATACTTTTTTATTTGATTAGGATTATTTTTAGCTTTTTGAATTTCTCTAAGTATCTGTAAATGGTATGAAAAAGGAGTTTTTCTACCAAGTGGTTCAAGGTTATAATTACCGTCTTCTAATTTAACAAACCGATACTTTTTAGACCAGTCAGAGTTATAAATAAATTTTTCAACATCTGGAGTATCAACTTTACTAACATAATCAGGATTTGGTATATTGTTATTAAGCTCATTTGAAATAACATTATAAAATAAAGGATTATGAGTTGTTATTATAAATTTAAGGTCTGACCTACTATTTTTAACCAATTTTGAAATATTAACAGCTAGTTCTATTAAATGGTTGTCGTCTAACGAACTAACTGGGTCATCTATAAAAACATATTCTAAATCATTAAACTTATCTGTTGATCGATTAGTTTCATCCTTTTCATTTAATGTTTCAACAGCTTCTTCCAATAAACTATAATAGACACACCAAATAAAATTACTTTCTTCAGCTTTAGAAATCTTAATATTTGGGTCACCTTGATCATCTCCACTTGCAATTGAAAACGTTACCTCAGAATATGCTTTTACAATAGCATTATTACCTTCTTCATCTTGAGTTATATATTCTTCATTAAAACGTGGTGTAATTGAATCGTTAGTATAGTGCTGAAAATTTGATATGATGTTATTATCCAATCCTTGTTCCTTCAAAAAATTTAATGCAAATTCGGTGAAATTGTTAGGACGAATTAACAACTTACGATTGGTATCAGTATCTAAATCATTATCCCAATAAAACAAATCTTCTGTAAAAGCATTGTAATACATTACTTTAATACCTGATGCTTCTTGCTCTTCTTCCTGTTCTTCGCTAGAAACTTTTGGGGCTACTAATAACCTAAACTTACGTGATAATCGTGTTTTACCTGTACCATTAAAAGCGTAGATTAATTGTACTTTTTTATTGGCATCCCTTAACTCTTCCGCAATTTTTTTTAAAGTCTTACTCATATTATACTTCTACAGTAACTTTAGGAAATGTTAATAGCTTGTTTCTATAATACTCGTATTGTTTTTGTCGTAACTCTATTTCTTTTGGTAAACCTTCACTTATAGATGTAGTTAATACATCAAATTTATCGAGGATGTTTACGATGCGTTGTTGTTCTTCTAGTGACGGAATTGGGATTGGAATTGTCTTTATCGATTTTAGACTAAGAGTTTTTTGGTTACCGCCACTAACATTTTTTTCAATAAAATTTTGTCCTATACTTGAAACTAAAATATAAAACAGAAATTTAAAATTTATTTGAGGATTTATAATAACAGTATTTTGTCCCATACAAGCTGCATCATCAACAGGGATAATACCAACATTTCCATACGAACCTACTCTAGACATAACTAAATCATCCTTTTTAGGAAGATACTTCTTTGTGAACACTGAAAATATTTCTTCATTTACCCTTAAAGTTTTATTTAAATCCACATACCCTCCTTTTATATCCGTAACTCTAATCATACTTAATCCATTATCAGCATATTTAGGAGTTTTATGCAATGAATCGTATACATTTGCAACCTCCCCCAAAGTCTTCCATTCCACTTCACTCTCTTCAAAAGTTAGTAATTGTTCACGGTAGTATTCGTATTGTTTTTTACGTGCAGTAAGTTCTGTAGTAAGTTCTGTAGTAAGTTCTGTAAAAGTATCTAAAATACGAACTATTTCTTTTTGGATTTTGAGTGATTTATCTGGATTATCTGGACATGGGATTGGGATTTTTAATGATTTAATAATATCTGCGTTTAAATTGCTAACTGAACTACTATTAATCTTATTTAACCAGTAATATTGTACAATATCAGAAGCGAGATAATGATATAAGAAATCTGTATTAAGCAAATTTTCAAAATCACTAATTGAAGCCCAACCATCATGAATAGCTCCATTAATATCAAGAATATAAGGTCTACCAAAACTCATTGAATTAGACATAATTAAATCACCTCGTTTTAATAACCTCGATTTTTTAGCACCTTCAGTGGTTATTTTTTGTTTTGTTTTCTTAACATATTTTGAATTAGGTTCGGTATCTCCTATTTTTATCCAAGGAACACCATTTTTATCATCTGTAATAAATTTAGCAATTGGTCTTGGTGAAGCACCTCTTTGAATTTTAGCTATATCACCAAAATCTTTCCATTCAACTTCTATACCTTCTAAAAGCTTTTCTAACTTACTCATGCTTCAATTTCGTTTACAATGTTATCAATATCGGCACGTAGTTTATCAATTTTTTTAACTGTATTAGCAACCTCTTTATTTAGTACTTCTATATCTATTTTTTCACGTGTGTCTTTAGCTTCTACATAAGAACTCACAGAAAGGTTATAATCGTTTTTGGCAATTATGCTATTGTCTACAGATTTTGCTATGTGTTTTACGTCTTCTTTGCTATCAAAAAGTTGCATTACTTTTTCAATGTGGTCGTCATACAACACATTGTTATTGGTCTCTTTTTTAAAGAAGTCTTCACCACTAGCATCAATAAACTGTGTTTTGGTATCGGTTTTACTTTTAGAAAGCACCAATAACGTTACTGCTATGGTAGTACCATAGAATAAATTAGGTGCTAAATTGATAATGGTTTCTACATAGTTGTTATCTACCAAATACTTTCTAATTTTTTGTTCTGCTCCACCACGATAAAAAATACCAGGGAAACATACCAATGCTGCTCTACCTTTACTTGACAAATAGCTTAATGAATGTAGTACAAACGCAAAATCTGCTTTAGATTTTGGTGCTAATACTCCTGCAGGTGCAAAACGGTCGTCATTAATTAACGTAGGGTCGTCGCTACCTTTCCATTTTATAGAATACGGTGGATTAGATACAATGGCATCAAACGGTTTATCGTCTGCTAATTGTGGATTCATTAAGGTATTACCCAACACAATATGAAATTTATCGTAGTTTACATTGTGTAAAAACATGTTCATACGTGCCAAGTTATAGGTAGTGTGGTTTATTTCTTGACCAAAGAAACCTTCTTCAATTAAATGATTATCAAAATGTTTTTTAGCTTGTAAAAGTAATGAACCAGAACCTGCAGCTGGGTCGTATATTTTATTGATTTTTTCTTGTTTATGCATTGCCAATTGTGCAATAAGTTGCGATACGTTGGTAGGTGTAAAAAACTCACCTCCAGACTTACCAGCATTGGCTGCATATTTATGAATTAGAAACTCGTAAGCATCACCAAACAAATCAATTTTATTGTCTTGAAAATTACCCAAATTTAACCCTGCAACACCTTTTAAAACATCAGCTAATCGGCTGTTTTTATTTGCTACGGTATTACCTAATCGATTGCTTGTAGTATCAAAATCGGCAAATAAGCCTTTAATATCTTGTTCAGACGGATAACCGTTTGCAGAACTTTCTATTTCTGTAAATATTTTAGCTAAATCAGTATTTAGGTTTTCGTTGTCATCTGCGTTTTTAACTACATTTAAAAATAACTGACTTGGGTAAATAAAGTAGCCTTTGGTTTTAATGGCATCTTCTTTTATTTCAGGTGTTATTACTTTATCTGGTAAACTTGCATAATCAATACTATCGTCACCTGCTTCAATGTAATCCGTGAAATTTTCACTTATAAAACGATAGAATAATGTACCTAAAACGAAGTGTTTAAAATCCCATCCATCAACAGAGCCACGGACATCGTTGGCTATTTTCCATATTTGATTTTGTAATTGTGTTCTTTGGTCTATGCTTGTCATTTGTTTTTATGCTGTTTTATTACAATGGTAGTAACTTAAAGTTTTTATCTTAATCTAAAGGTTAAAAATATAATATTAATCTGACTTAATAATAAGGTTTTCCGCAATTATTCTTTAGAGGTATTTTTTATTTATTTTAATTTCTTTTAAAAAATCACACTAATTTATACATACAATAATTACCCCCTTAAATCCTCTCAATAATACAAACATCAAAATAAAAATTAGTAACACTGGTACTAAACAAACTAAAACCAAACTTAAACTTAAAAAAGTAACTAACCAAAAAATGATACAGTTCCACAAAAAAGTGAAACACCTTCACAAAAAAGTGAAACACCTTCACAAAAAAGTGAAATACCTTCACAAAAAAGTGAAATACCTTCACAAAAAAAGTGAAATACCTTCACAAAAAAAGTGAAACACCTTCACAAAAAAGTGAAACACCTTCACAAAAAAAGTGAAACACCTTCACAAAAAAGATGAAATACCTGCAATAAAAAGTAAAACACTCCCAAAAAACTGTATAAAACTAAACTTAACCTAAATCAATCAACACAAAACCACAGTTAACCAACCTTAACCAAAACTAAATTATTTATGCAACCGTAAAACCTACACTAAAATTGTTGTTTTGTTGAAGAAACCCCTAAACACTATATTTTACAATGGTTTTTACTTCAACACAAAAACAACAACAGTTCAACAATTAATTTTTCCTTGTTGAACTGTTGTTGAAACAAAGTTGATTTTACACAATAGTATATCACTACATTTATGCTGCATCGTCAACAATCAACACTTTTAAAAACAAATTCCTTTTCAATTTTAAAATACCTTCCTTTACATATTGTACTCTCTACATAATGCTTAGAATCCTCAACACTAGGGTAACTAGACAAATTATAACGAGTATAAGAAGAGTTTTTCTGTTCTAAACCAAACTTATCTTTCAGAATTTTAGAAATCTTTGTTGGTGTTGTTCTTACATTATTAGCTTTTAATTTGTCAACCAAATCTGATGCGCTGTAACATAAAGCTGATTTTTCAAACTTGATAAAATCATCCTTTAAAAGTTCAATTATTTCATTTTCTAAATTGGTTTTATTTCCTCTAACTAATTTAATCAAGGCGTCAGTTTTTATCTGATCCTTAGTAAACCACATTCTGGTTTTTTTGGTTACATTTGGTTTTCTTTGGTTAATGTAATTTAAGAAATACGGAATTTCGGACTCTAAATCCTCTAATAAATCTGACACTTCCATTCCCTGATTAATTGATGGAACTTTAAGAACCCAATACCTAATTTCTTTATCATCGATTAAAATAAAGTTATCCTCATTATTAGAACATAAGATAAATTTACCAAAAAAAGGAGTTTCTATTTTATCCTTTCCTTTATGCTCTATCTTGTAAGTTCTAGCTGTAGAAAGATTTTTAATCCTTTCACTATCCTCTCTTCTGTCTAGCAAAACTTCATCTATAGCCACGATAAGTTTTGTTGCCCAATCAGCATTAAATTGACTTCTAAAATCTTCATTTTTATTTATAGTCATATTCTTTTCAAAAATCAATTTTAACCAATTTAAAAAAGTAGTTTTACCTGTACTTCTTTCATTACTTACTAGACATAATATGGGTAAAATTTGCGTTGGGTAATGCCACAGGATTGTTAGATAATCTAACCCTATTGTATATTGGTGATTAAAAATATGTTTTAAAAACATTTTAGTTTTATCGAATTCTCCTTTTTTTAAATCATGTTTAAGTTGGTGGTATTCATTATAAAACCCTTTAATTTCTTCTTTATAATCAACATGACTTGGGATAGTAACAAAGCCGTCATACTTAGGTATTTCTTTTAAAAATGCCTTACCGTGATCTGTACTTATTTCACTTTTACTCCATTTAACCAAAGTTGTTATTGTATCTCCGCTATGTAGGGGCTTTTCAGTGATTTTAAAATAATCTACCCCTATTCTTAGATAATTCATAGTTATTAATTTTTAGTTAAATTAAATTCTAAAAAACCTCTATTATGACTTTTAAGTTTTTTAAAATTAAGTATCAAAACAACACCAGTTAAAGTGTTATCTTTTTTATAAAGCTTGTCTATCTCTGATTGAATAAACAAATAATCAAACCTAACCTCTCTTCTCGCTATTTTGGAAATAGAATTTAGTTTTTCTGAAATCCAATTTAACAACTCAGATGATTTAGCATCGTAACTATAATTGTTTTTTATGTGGTTTATATGAGAATTAACATCATTTACCAATTTTTGAATTTCACACACAGGAAATTCTTCTGTTTTATAAAGCTTTCTCATTATCTTCTGTATTTTAAAGATTTTACTTCAGATAATGAGTCTTCTAAATCGATTCTTTTTATTACAATTTTTCGACCTAATTTTGACGCTTTAACTCTACCAGATTTAATATAAGCATAAATAGTTTGAGTAGTTACACCTAATTCTTCAGCTGCTTCTTCTGGGGTTACTTTTTCTTGTTGTTTTTTGTCAATTAATGATTTTAAGCTCTTACTCATTTCTTTAACTTCTTTGTAAAGATTTTGAAAATCTGAGCGTGAAACATTTTGCAATACAATACCTTCCATATTTATATATTTTAATTTTAATTATGGACCAAATATTGTTATTAGTTATAATTAGTGATTTTGAAAATTTGAAAATCAAAAAATCAAATAAAAAAAATGCTATTTATGTGGCTTATCTATAAAATGTAATAAATCTAAATGTAGGTCATCTGGGTATAAATTGAAAGTTCTTAATTTATGACCAGAATAAGAAGCTGCACTAAGTCCTTTTTTATATTTGTGGCTAAATTTAAAGGTAGAAGTAATTACTTTACAAATAAAAGAGTCTGTTAAAAATGATTCATAATCACTCTTTACATATACACTTTTATTTTTATCTATTAAAAAACCTATAGCTGAAGCAAATTTTAATTCTCTAAAGCCTTTTAATTTTTGAGGTAATATTTTAAAATTGCTATCAATTAAACTTTCTTCTATTAGCTTATTCATCAACCAATTATACATACTATCCTTGAGGATGTTATTTAAGTTTAAATCAGGATTTACATGATTTGTATCTAGATTTTTTATTTTATCTTTTATAAAACCTAACAGCGATGTTTTCTTATATAAACACTTGAATTCTTCAATTAAATCAAATACTAATTGTTCTATAACCTCTGTATTCCCTGAAAGCAGACATGAAAATAAATCATACATAAGCAAGTTTTTACTCATGTTATTATCATGGTCTTCGGTAAGCTTTTTGTAATTTATGGAATCTGTCAAAAATAATTTAATAAATGAAGGTGCTGTACCTAAAGCAGAAACTAAATATTTATCATAAGTTAATTCTCTATAGCCTTCTTCTAATAAATGGTAATATTTATCATAAGATAATTCTCTAAAACCTTTTCCTAATAAAAGCAAATGCTCATCATAACTTATACTTTGATAAATTCTTGCATATTCTGTTTTTAAATATTTTAATTTATCTTGATTATCAAAAAAAGCATTTAACGTATTGTTTATTTTTCCGAAAGAATATAAAAGATTTACATCATTTTTCACCTTTAGCTTAAATAATAAGATAAGTTCATTTTTGAATTTTGGATGTAACTCATACAAACTGTTTTTATACAAAATCGGTATTTTTAAATCCTTACTATTTCCTCCCCATCGAGTTACATTCTCTCTAAGAATTATCACTTTTTTTTCTATTAGCAATTGAATTACTGAACTATTTAAAATATCTATGTTATTGTTTTTAAAAACACCCCAATAACTTATTTTTAAATCATTCTTTAAAAAATCTCTGTTTATCATTATTAATTCTTTTCAGATGATGCTAACTCCAAGCTTCCAAACGCTTTATTAATTGCATCATGCTTTGCTATATTATCTACTTTATAATAAGTATTAAAAGTCTTTAAATCTCTATGCCCTGACATTTCCATTATAGTTTTATCAGCAACACCATTATTTTTCAAAATTGTTACAAAACTACGTCTAGCTGTATGTGTTGACACTCTTTCATAAAATGGTTTTGACAATATTTTATGTTCACGGTTTTTTGTTCGGCTATATTCGACTTCAAATGTAAAGTTTGCGTTCTTAAATACCTCTTTTATATATTTATTTTGTTTTTGATTACTTAATAGTGGTAATTTATTGTTGTACTTATCAAGTATTCTTTTTGAAATATCAAACAGAGGTATTACTCGAGCATCTTTAGTCAAATCCTTTTCTTCTTTTATTAAAATTGAATTATTCGTTACTGTTCGATTATTTATAAATTTCAATTCTCCATACCTTAAACCAGTTAAACATTGAAAAACAAAAACATCTCTTACTCTCTCTAAAGCTAGAGACTTGGGTTGGTGTGTGTAAATTTCGTTTACTTGATGTAAATTTAAAGCTATTTCTTTAGTAATAACTCTTTCAGGTTTTTTGAAATCTATAAAAGCATTGTTATAAGTGTATTTATTTTTTAATGCCCAAAACATAAATGTTTTAAAAAGTCCGAGATTTCTAGCAAATGTATTAGTACTATGATCTAAAATTCTGTAACAAAAATCTTTAAATTCTGTATCAAAATTATTATTTATTGTACTAAAAGTAAGCTTGTATTTTTTTCTTGCTTCAAAACTTAATAAGTGATTTTTAATATTCGCATATCTTTTTATTGTTGAAGGTTTCCATTCTTTACGTTTTTGTTTTTCAATCATAAAATCATCATATGCACTAAAAAATGACAGTTTACTTTTTGCTACTTTTTTAAACTCTTGATCAAAAGCTTCTTTTAAAGTTTTAGAATTGAATTCTTCATTGATTTTTATGTGTAAAGCTTGTATTTCTTCAAATTTTTGAGAATATCTAGTTAACTGGTTTTTTATTGCATTTGAGTGAGAATCTTTTTTTGATCCTTTTAGTTTTGGTAATTTTTGTTCAAAATTCCAATGAATAGGGCGAATCTTTTCTCCTGTAGAATAAAGAAATTGCTTTTTTTCTTTTTTAAAATAACAAGTAAACATAATTAAGGTTGGTTCATTACCTACTCTTTTTTGGGGTTTTTTTAGAAAGAAAGAATGATTCATAGTCTTTAGCCTATTAATTGATTGATAATATGGTCGATAATACAGTCGATAATATGGTCGATAATACAGTCGATAATTTTATTATAATCAAATATAAATTAAAAACATATATAATGATAAAAAACCCTTGAAATACTGGATATATTAATGTTTGAACATTAACTAACAATAATAAGATATATAAAGTTCAATACTCTCCGACTCCACAGAAAGCCCTGTAAAGTGTTTATTTTACAGGGTTTTATTTATTTTTTAAAAATTTATTCTGAAAGAAATTTCTTAAAATAATATTCCTGCTTTATACGTATTGTTATATTTTTGATTTATGAATAATAAATCACTATTAATATTATTTTCTTTTTTTGCTTGCTATTTTATGAGTATTAAAATAGCTTTTAGTAAAACTGAAATAGATAGTCTACAGTTTTTTATTGAAAAAATAACCTCGATAAACTCTAACAAAGATCTTTTTGATGCTTATAACTACTTGTCTAAAGAGAAAGAAAAAAGATCTGATTTAGACAAAACTTATATTTACTACAACCTTTCTAAAATTGATTACACTTTAGGTTTTTACCATGATAGTGAATATAATGCTGTGCAAGCTTTAAAAATTATTGATAAAATTGCCGACTCTGACTTTAAAACAAGCTATAAAAAAAGTCTTTACACATTATTAGGTAAAATTTATAAAGCATTAAACTTTAATGATCAAGCGCTAAATTTTTACAACAAATCGCTTAAAATTGCTAGTACTACTAAAGATAGTGTTGTCATTTACAATAATATTGCTACAACATATAAGGCTAATAAAGATTTTAAAAAGGCTAACAACATCCTACTAAAAGCTAAAGAGTTATTACATAAAATTAATGATCAAACCGAGGTAGCTAGAATACTTGACAATCTTGGAGCCGTAAAGACTATTTTACAAGATCCAGAAGCTTATACTTATCTAAAAAAATCACTAAAAATACGCCAGAAACTTAAAGATTATTCGCAATTATACCCAAGTTATAAAAGCCATTTCAATTATTACTTTAGCAAGAATAATATCGACTCTGCAAAAAAATATAGTGATCTAGCTTACAATATATCCAAACTAATTAATAGTCCTTCTTATCAAATAGATGCTATTAAATTAAAACTTAAAACCAATAATAATTACAACATTAATGAGTTTTTAAAACTTACAGACAGTTTAGAAAAAGTAAGAAACATCAATAAAAATCAATACTCTCTTTTAAAGTATAATGTAAATAAAAGTTTACTAGAAACTGAAAAACAAAAAAGCCAAAAAACTATCTATAAGTTTAGCTTAATCTTTACAATAATACTAGTTGTATTATTCTTGTATTTATTAAACATAAGACACAAAAAACAAAAATTAGAACAAATCTACCAAACTGAAACCAACATCTCTAAAAGAATACATGATGAAGTAGCAAACGACATTTATAAATATATGATTGTTTTAAATGAAAACAAATTAGATAAACAGCTACAATTAGATACCATAGAAGATATATACTACAAGACTAGAGATATTTCTAAAGAAATTAATGTAATAAATGAAAAATCTAATTTTAAAGACGAATTAAAAGATCTCTTTTCTAGCTATTCTAACAACCAATGTAAAGTTGTAAGTAATGGTGTTTCTGATATTGAATGGAACAAAATAAACAAACATAAAAAAATAACTATTTACCGCGTATTACAAGAGCTTTTAACTAACACAAAAAAACATAGTCAAGCTAATTTAGTGGTAATTAAAATTAATACGAATCGTAAAAAACTAGAACTTCAATATACAGATAATGGTATTGGTACTAATCTAAATTTTAAAAATGGTTTGAAGAATACGGAAAACCGTATAAATACCTTAAAAGGAACTATTACTTTTGATACTAAACCAAATAATGGTTTTAAAGCACAAATTATAATTTAAAATGTTCAAAAAAGTTTTAATTTCTGATGATTTAGATAGTATTAGTCAAGGTGTTTTAAGCACACTTGAAAGTTTAAATATTAGCAATATAGATAAAACACTTTATTGTGATGATGCGTATTTAAAATTAAAAAAAGGATATCTAGACAAAAATCCATACGAATTATTTATTACAGACTTATCTTTTATTGCAGATCATCGTGAACAAAAATTTAATTCTGGTAAAGATTTAATTAACACATTAACCCAAGAACATCCTGATTTAAAAATTATAGTTTATAGTATTGAAGATAGACTAGAAAATGTAAAACAACTTTATTCTAATAATAAAGTAAATGCTTACGTATGTAAAGGAAGAAATGGTTTAAAAGAATTAAAAAATGCCATAATTGATGTTTATGAAAACAAAACATATCTATCACCTTCAATTTCTGATCGTTTAAAATCTAAAAATCATTTAGAAATAACAGACTATGACATCGAGTTATTAAAACTATTATCTATAGGATTATCTCAAGATGAAATTAGCAGTAATTTTAAACAGAAAAATATATCGCCTAACAGTTTAAGTTCAATAGAAAAAAAAATAAATAAACTTAAATTATACTTTAATGCTCAAAACGCAATACACTTAGTATCAATAACAAAAGATACTGGTCTAATTTAATTTATTCAACTTACGGTTTACCGTAAAACTATTTTAAACTATTAAGTTAGCTTTACACCATAGATAATGTTTTGGGAGAAGCCATTATCTTAAGTTAGCTAATTGTTGAGTTAAATTTATTTTTTGGCTATTAATCATTTTATTAAATTTATTAAATCTCAACAAAAAAGCCTTACAGAAATGTAAGGCTTTTTATTTTTATTTCTCTTCTTGGCTTAACCATTTACTGTATCCGCCTTTAAAGTCATAAATTTTAACAAATCCTAGGGACTTCATTTTTTCTGCACATTTAGCACTTCTACCTCCCATGTGACAATACACCAATACTGGTTTGTTTTTATCTAACTGTTGTATATCATTTTCAAAAGTTGGTGATAAAAAATTTATGTTTTGTGCTGTTGCAATATGTCCTGCATCATACTCTTCTGGAGTCCTTACATCTATTAGTTGCACATCTTCCATATTAAGATATGTTTGCATCTCTTCTTGTGATACAACTTCTATTTCTCCTTCGGTTACTGTTTTACAGCTTACAATAACTGCTAATAATAAGAATAAAATTAAAGGTTTTTTCATACTAAAAAGTTTATTTATTCTACGTCTCCTGTCCATTCTAATATACCACCTAATAAATTATAAGCATTATCAAAACCTAATTGATTCATAATATTACAGGCTTTTTCACTACGTGCTCCTGATCTACAATACACATAGTAGTTTTTTGATTTATCAAGTTCTTCAAGTTGATAAACAAACCCTTGCCCTTTATAAATATCTATATTAATTGAATTTGGTATTTTCTTTTCTGCAACTTCAGCTTCTGTTCTTACATCTAATATTACTGCATTATCATCTGCATTAAGCTGCTCTGTCCAATCTTTTTGAGATAAATTTGCCATCTTTTAAATATTTTTTTTCAAAATTAAGATTTCTAAGTTATATAGACGTAAAAAAACCCGGAATGTTACATTTCGGGTCTTAACTTTAAATAAAATTATAAACTTTTATACTTTTATAGTACAACCAATAGCTTTTGTTTCCTTAACCTTAATTTCATTTCCTGATAGCAATGCGTTAACAGCATCTTCTACATATCTAGTTTTTACTGCATTTGCATCTTGAAAATTATCATCTATTGCGCCAATATATTTAACAATATTTCCTTTTTTAGTTTTTTGTAAAACATACACATGTGGTGTTTTAGTGGCTCCATATTGTGGATAAATCTTTTGGCCTTTATCAATTAGATACGGAAATGTAAAACCTTTTTCTTTGGCTCTTTTCTGCATTGCTTCCATGTTATCTCCTGGTTTTACATCTGTATTATTTGGCATAATTGCAATAACAGGGTAACCTTTACTTGCATACTTTTTATTTAAAGCTTCAATTCTGTCTTCATAAGCTACTGCATATGGACATGTATTGCATGTAAAAGTCACTATAAATCCTTTTGCTTCATTAAAATCTGAAAGTGACACCATAGATCCGTCTATATTTTCTAATTTAAAATCGGTAGCAATATCACCTATTTTATAACCTTCTTTAGGTTTAATTGTAAAAGCACTAATTGTTAGCACTAGTACAAATAATGTTAATAATTTCTGTGTTGTTTTCATGAGAGTTATTTTAAAAATTTATTTAGTGCTTTTTCTAATTCTTCATACTCAAAAGCTTGTTCAAAAAATTCTCGTTTATTAGAATTATAAATTAAAGTTGCTGGTATAGCACCAGACCAATCTTTATTTACTTTTGGAATCCAATAATTAGAATCCATATCATTTAAAGCATAAAGTTCTGCCTGTAATTGTTTTTCGTTTATAAAGTTTTTAAGTTTTGTATCAAAATGTTTAGGAAAGTCTAAACTGACCAAAACAACCTCTACATTTTTATCTTTATATTGTTTATTGATCCTTTCAAAATAAGGTAATTCTTTAACGCATGGCGCACACCAAGTTGCCCAAAAATTAACAACATAAGTCTTATTATCCTGCTTGTTTAGCACTTTTTCTAAACCGTTATAATCTACTTCTGTAAATGTTATTTCTTTACTTTCTTCTTTACAAGAAACCATTAATAAAACCACTAAAATTGGTAATATGTATCTCATTAAATCTAAATTTTAGAATAAAAATAATAATCACCTATGTGTTATTTTTAAGTTTTAACAAATAATTAATTGCTGATTATATTTGAAAACTAAAATTTCATTTTTATATTTACACCGTAAATAAAACACATGAACACAATTTTAAATCATACTTGGTGGTGGAACTTCAAGATTTCAATCTTCGTGAAGTAAACCCTTAGTATATTTAATTTAAAAATATTTTAAAAGGCTTGTCATTCACGACAAGCCTTTTTTTTTATCATTATGAAAACATTTAGCTTATACACTCATTACAAAAAAATATTAGCAGATACGATAACACCCGTTAGTATCTATTTAAAAATTCGTGATAAATATCCAAATAGTATCCTATTAGAAAGTAGCGATTACCACGCTAACGATAACAGTTTTTCCTACATCTGTTTTAATCCAATAGCCTCTATTAAAGTAGATGACAAAGCGATTACACAAACTTTTCCTGACGGAAGTGTTATGAGTAACAGAGTAAGAAATGTAACTCAAATGATACATAAGTTTACTAAACGATTTAAAGTCAATTCTGAAACAGATTTTAAGTTTATCAACAATGGTATTTTTGGTTACACTGCCTATGATGCTGTAAAACATTTTGAAGATGTTACTATTAGTAAAAAACCAAATTCTTTAGATATACCTGATATTTACTATGCAGTTTACCAAAACATCATAGCTATAAATCATTTTAAAAATGAAGCATATATTTTTGCCCATTGTTTTGAGACAGATAATAATATAGACGAAGTTTTACAATTAATAAGCTCTAAAAATTATGCTACATATAAATTTAACACAGAATCTGAAATAAAGTCTAACCTAACAGATGAGGATTATAAAAATCACGTAGAATTAGCAAAAAAACATTGTGCAAGAGGTGATGTGTTTCAGTTAGTGTTATCTAAAAAATTCTCTCAAAGCTTTAAAGGAGACGAGTTTAATGTCTATCGTGCATTAAGAAGCATTAATCCTTCTCCGTATTTGTTTTATTTTGACTACGGAAATTTTAAAATCTTCGGAAGCTCTCCAGAAGCACAACTAGTAGTTAATAACGGTCAAGCCGAAATACATCCAATTGCGGGCACATTTAAAAGAACAGGTAATGATGAAGAAGACCAAAAGCTAGCTAAAAAATTAGCAGAAGACGCAAAAGAAAATGCAGAACATGTCATGCTAGTTGATTTAGCAAGAAACGATTTAAGCAGACACGGAAGCGAAGTAAAAGTAGAAACTTACAGAGAAGCGCAATTCTTTTCGCACGTTATACATTTAGTAAGTAAAGTTACAGGTAAAGTTCATAAAAACACAGCGACAATGCAAGTTGTTGCAGATACTTTCCCTGCGGGCACGTTAAGCGGCGCTCCAAAACATAAAGCGTTACAACTTATAGAAAAATACGAAAAAACAAGTCGTGCATTTTATGGAGGTGCAATTGGTTTTATGGATTTTAAAGGTAACTACAATCACGCCATCATGATACGTACATTTATAAGCAAAGACCATAACCTACATTGGCAAGCTGGCGCAGGAATTGTATCTAAATCCATTCCAGAAAACGAATTACAAGAAGTTTACAACAAACTAGGAGCCTTAACAAAAGCAATTGATTTAGCAGAACAAATTAATTAATCCTAAATCTAAATAAACATGAAAAAAGTATTAGTTATAGATAATTACGACAGTTTTACGTACAACTTAGTACATTATTTAGAAGACCTTAACTGCAATGTTACCGTAAAAAGAAACGACAAACTTACTATAGATTTTGTAGAGCAATTTGATAAAATAGTATTGTCGCCTGGTCCAGGTATTCCTGAAGAGGCTGGTTTATTAAAAGAAATCATAAAAACTTATGCGCCAACAAAAAGTATTTTTGGTGTTTGCTTAGGCCAACAAGCAATTGCTGAAGTTTTCGGGGGACAATTAATTAATCTAAACGATGTGTATCATGGTGTATCTACAAAAGTAACAATTACTGTAGATGACGAATCATTGTTTAACGGATTAGAAAAAAATATTGAAGTAGGACGATATCACTCTTGGGTTGTAGACCCTAATTTACCTGAAAGTTTAGAAGCTACTTCGGTAGACGAAAACGGACAAATCATGTCTTTACGCCATAAAATATATGATGTAAAAGGTGTACAGTATCATCCAGAAAGTGTATTAACACCTTACGGAAAAAAAATTTTAGAAAACTGGTTAAAAGAATAAATCCGTCATTCCTTCAAGAGATAGGGAATCAAAAAAGATTTTAAAAAAAAATTGTCACGTTAAAATAATTATGAAACACATATTAAACCGATTAATAAACCACGAAAGCATATCTAGCGAAGAAGCCAAACAGGTATTAGTAAATATATCAGAAGGTCTTTACAACAAAAGTCAAATAGCTTCTTTTTTAACTGTTTACATGATGAGAAGCATTACTTTAGAAGAGCTGCAAGGTTTTCGTGATGCGCTTTTAGAGTTGTGTATACCTGTAGATTTATCAGATTTTAACGCTATAGATTTATGCGGTACTGGTGGTGATGGAAAAAACACATTTAACATATCTACATTATCTTCTTTTATTACAGCAGGAGCAGGAGTTAAAGTTGCAAAGCACGGTAACTATGGCGTATCTTCAGCTTCAGGATCTTCCAATGTTTTAGAAAAACTAGGAGTGCATTTTACCAACAATGAAGATGTTTTAAAACGCTGTATTGACCAAGCTGGTATTTGCGTTATGCACGCTCCTTTATTTCATCCAGCAATGAAAAACGTAGGCCCAATAAGAAAAGAGTTAGGCGTAAAAACGTTCTTTAACATGCTTGGTCCAATGGTAAATCCAGCGTTTCCTAAAAATCAAATGGTTGGTGTATTTAATTTAGAATTACAACGCCTATATGGTTACCTATACCAACAAACCGATAAAAACTACAGCATAGTTCATGCAATAGATGGTTATGATGAAATCTCACTGACAGGAAAAACAAAAATCATTACTAACCAATCTGAAGTTATTTTAGACC
This sequence comes from Mesoflavibacter sp., assembly GCF_964226795.1. Taxonomy (NCBI): domain Bacteria; kingdom Pseudomonadati; phylum Bacteroidota; class Flavobacteriia; order Flavobacteriales; family Flavobacteriaceae; genus Mesoflavibacter; species Mesoflavibacter sp. Next base: position 67,643 of record NZ_CAXQQP010000010.1, on the reverse strand, counting down.
CAAGCGACTTAAATATAGAACAAATTGAAGCTTCAGAAATTTTTGGTGGTAATACTGTTGAAGATGCTGCTAGAATTTTCAAAAAAGTAATTTCAGGAAAAGGTACAAAAGCGCAAAACGATGTTGTTTGTGCTAATGCAGGTCTTGCTATTGCTACAGTTAAGCAAATTTCTCATCAGGAAGGATTTAAACTTGCCAAAGAAAGTCTTGGTACAGGTGAAGCAAAACGCAGCTTACAAAAATTAATAGAATTAAGTAAATAAAAAACCATCATTTCAAGCACTTTATAAGACCAATAAAATTGTAATGAAAAATGAACATCTTAGATAAAATTACAGCAGATAAACGTAAAGAAGTCGATTTAAAAAAATCACTTATTTCAGCCAAACAATTAGAAGAATCGTTTCTATTCGAAAGACAAACCATTTCATTAACAGAGCGATTAAAAAATAGCACTTCAGGAATAATTGCAGAACATAAACGCCGCTCACCTTCTAAAGCAACTATAAATCAAGATTTAAACGTTCAAGATGTTGCAAAAGGTTACGAAAACGCTGGTGTTTGTGGTATGTCTGTACTAACCGACGGTAAATATTTTGGCGGTAGTTTAGACGATTTAATTATTGCAAGAGCAAGTATTAATTTACCACTACTTAGAAAAGAATTTATAATTGACCAATATCAAATTATCGAAGCAAAAGCTTATGGTGCAGATGTCATTTTACTAATTGCTGCAATACTTTCTAAAGAAGAAATTAAGCAGTTTTCAACACTTGCTAAACAATTAAATTTAGATGTTTTATTAGAAGTTCATAATGAAGAAGAATTACACAAATCCATCATGCCAAGTATTGATATGTTAGGCGTAAACAACAGAAATTTAAAAACTTTTGAAGTCTCTCTTGAAACTAGTAAACTGTTAAGCGAAATTATTCCTAATGATTTTATAAAAGTATCTGAAAGCGGAATAAGCACTGTTGAAGCCATTAAAGATTTAAAGCAATATGGCTACAAAGGTTTTTTAATTGGTGAAAACTTTATGAAAACAGACAATCCAGGAGAAAATTCAAAAGTGTTTATTGAAGAATTAAATAGATAATTGTCATGTCGAACGCATGTGAGACATCTCATCATGATGTAATTTCTCAATCGCTTTGCTCACGTCGAAATGACCAGAAATAGTAATTAAATAATAGATTCCTGTCTACGCAGGAATGACAAGAATATGAAACTAAAAGTTTGCGGAATGAAATACCAAGACAACATTAATCAAGTTGCTGCTTTGCAACCTGATTATTTGGGTTTCATTTTTTACGAAAAATCAAGTCGCTTTTTTGAAGGTGTTATTCCTAAGTTACCAAAAACAATAAAAAAAGTTGGTGTATTTGTAAATGCTAGTTTAGAGTTTATTTTGAATAAAATTGAAACACATCAATTAAACGTTATCCAATTACATGGACAAGAAACACCTGAGTTTTGTAAAGAATTAAAAACACATTGTCATTCAGAGCACAGCGAAGAATCTATAAAAATCATCAAAGTCTTTTCAATAAAAGACCATTTTGATTTTTCAGTATTACAACCTTTTGAAAACATCTGTGACTATTTTTTATTCGATACAAAAGGAAAATTACCTGGCGGAAATGGACACACATTTAATTGGGACGTTTTAAAAAACTATCCATCAACAACACCTTATTTTTTAAGTGGCGGAATTGGATTAGGTGAAGTAGACACTATTTTATCATTCCTACAAAAAAAGGAATCCAAATATTGTTACGCTATTGACGTGAATAGCAAATTTGAAATTACACCTGGTTTAAAAGATATTGAAGCATTAGAAAAATTTAAGAGCAGCATGTCATTCCGCACTTGATGCGGAATCTATTTCAAACTGAATAAAAGAAATGTAAAATTAAAAAGATTCCTAACTACGTAGGAATGACACAAAAAAACAAATTGGTCACTTCGAGTGATTTTTGAGAAACGAAAAAATTGTAACGAGAAGCAAAAGGTCTTGATACAATTCTGATAAATCGGAATTAATTGACCTGACGATAAAATAAAATACTATGAACTACAACATTAACGAAAAAGGATATTACGGAGATTTTGGTGGTGCATTTATACCAGAAATGCTATATCCAAACGTAGAAGAATTACGTCAAAATTACTTAAACATCATGGCAGAACCTTCTTTTAAAGCAGAGTTTGACCAATTATTAAAAGATTATGTTGGTCGTCCTTCTCCACTCTATTTTGCCAAACGTCTTTCAGAAAAATATAACACTAAAATCTATTTAAAGCGCGAAGATTTAAATCATACTGGTGCACATAAAATTAACAATACCATTGGTCAAATTTTAATGGCAAAACGACTAGGCAAAAACCGTATTATTGCCGAAACTGGTGCTGGACAACATGGTGTAGCAACAGCAACAGTTTGTGCACTTATGGGTATAGAATGTATTGTTTACATGGGTGAAATTGATATCGCACGTCAAGCACCAAATGTAGCACGTATGAAAATGCTTGGCGCAACAGTAATACCTGCAACCTCTGGAAGCAAAACCTTAAAAGACGCTACAAACGAAGCTATTAGAGATTGGATTAATAATCCTGTAGACACACATTATATTATTGGAAGTGTTGTTGGTCCGCATCCTTATCCTGATATGGTAGCAAAGTTTCAAGCAGTAGTTTCAGAAGAAATTAAATTTCAACTAAAAGACAAAGAAGGTACCGAAAATCCAGACTACGTTATTGCTTGTGTTGGTGGCGGTAGTAATGCTGCTGGCGCATATTACCATTATTTAAATAATGAAAACGTAAAACTTATCGCTGTAGAAGCTGCTGGTTTAGGCGTAGATTCTGGTGAAAGTGCTGCAACATCTGTATTAGGAAAAGAAGGCATCATTCACGGAAGTAAAACTTTATTAATGCAAACTAACGATGGTCAAATTACCGAGCCTTATTCTATTTCAGCAGGATTAGATTATCCTGGCGTTGGACCAATGCATGCGCATTTATACAAAACTGGTCGTGCCGAGTTTATTTCGATTACAGATGATCAAGCCATGCAAGCTGGTTTAGAATTGTGCAAATTAGAAGGTATTATTCCTGCTATAGAAACATCTCATGCATTAGGTGTTTTCGAACAAAAAACGTTTAAACCTAACGATATTGTTGTAGTAAGTTTATCTGGTCGTGGTGATAAGGATTTACAAAACTATATAGACTATTTTAAAATTTAAAACTTGTCATTCCGCACTTAATGCGGAATCCAAATAAAAACCTAAAAATAGATTCCTACTTAAATAGGAATAACATATAAAATGAACAGAATAAACCAAAAACTAAACGAAGACAAAAAACTTTTGTCTATATACTTTACAGCAGGTTATCCAAACTTAAATGATACCCTTACAATAATAGAAAATCTAGAAAAAAGCGGTGTAGATATGATAGAGATTGGGTTACCTTTTAGTGATCCTTTAGCAGATGGACCAACCATACAGGCAAGCTCTACAGAAGCTCTAAAAAATGGAATGACTACAGAAGTGCTTTTTAAGCAATTAAAAGATGTAAGAAAAACCGTTTCTATTCCATTAATTATTATGGGATATTTTAATCCGATGTTGCAATATGGTGTTGAAGCTTTTTGTAAAAAATGTCAAGAAATTGGCATAAATGGATTAATAATTCCTGATTTGCCAGTAGATGTGTATAACGAACAATACAAAAGTACTTTTGAAAAGTACGGATTAATAAATGTATTTTTAATTACACCTCAAACCTCAATAGAGCGTATTAAATTTATAGACTCTATATCAAATGGCTTTATTTATATGGTAAGCAGTGCAAGTGTTACAGGAAGCAGTAAAGGTTTTGGTGATACGCAAACTAATTATTTTAAGCGCATTGCAGATATGCAACTTAACAATCCGCAAATCGTTGGTTTTGGAATAAATAACAACGATACTTTTACTCAAGCCACAACTTATGCTAAAGGAGCTATTATTGGAAGCGCGTTTATAAAACATTTATCAAATAACGGTGTTAACAAAATAGAAGACTTCATCAGCTCTGTAAGAAAATAAAACATATATTTGGTTATTAATCACTAACCAATTAAAATATTTCATTATGGAATGGTATTTAAAAGTCGTAAGAGATAATTACGCAAATTTTGAAGGAAGAGCAAGACGTCAAGAGTATTGGATGTTTGTCTTATTTAATTTTTTATTTATAGTAGCTATTGCTTTAGTTTCTGGTATACTATCAGGTCTATTAGAAGCTCCTGGTTTTATGTTTTTATACCTTATCTATGTTTTAGCAGTGTTTATTCCTAGTTTAGCTGTAGCTGTAAGACGATTACATGATGTTGGAAAAAGCGGATGGTTTTATCTAATTAGTTTAATACCATTAATTGGTGGGATTTGGTTATTAATTCTTTTTGTTACAGAAGGAGATAAAGGTCCTAATCAATATGGTCCAGATCCTAAAGCACCAAACTCTGAAGAAATTAATGAGATTGGTCAAGTAAATGACTAAAATATTTCTAAACCATAAAAAAGCCTGCATAAGTTATGCAGGCTTTTTTATTAACATCTTAAAAGAATTGTTTAACAACGATTTATGAAAATTTCTCATTGTTTTTCTTAAATTATATTTGAACAAAAAAAGAAAAATTATGGGAATTATAGCCGACAGAAAATTAAAACGAACAAAAGAACAAACCAATCCAACTAATCCGACAGGAAACACAAAGTTGGAAACAAACGATTTTGATATTGACGAAAAAACAATCAAAAATCAGCAAAATAAAACAAACAGTTAATCTGTAAATATTTATATTTAAAGCCTATTCTTAAAAGGTAGAATAGGCTTTTTTTTATGAAATTACTTAATGATTTTCGTTTAATAATACTACTCTGCTTAACGCTTGGTTTAGCTCCTTTTTTTCCCGAACCTCATCTTTGGGGAAAACTAAAATGGATTGCTGGTGGTGCAAATGGCATGCAACCTGTGGATTGGTTTGATGTTGTTTTACATGGATTTCCTTGGGTACTTTTAATTAGAATTTTCATCTTAAAAATCAATAAAAAGAATGTCGCTTAATATTGTTTTAATAGAACCTGAAATACCAAATAACACAGGAAACATTGGTAGATTAGCGTTAGGATCTGGTAGTAAATTACACTTGGTCAAACCCTTTGGTTTTGAACTTACAGACAAACGTTTAAAAAGAGCTGGTTTAGATTATTGGCAGCACTTAGATGTTATTTATTATGATAACATAGATGATTTTTTCTCTAAAAACAAAAACAAAAACATGGCTTTTTTATCTGCACACGGAAAGAAAACCCATTGGGATATCCCATTTGAAGAGGATTTGTTTTTGGTCTTCGGAAAAGAATCTGTTGGTTTACCTAAATCTTTAATAGAAAAAGAAGCTAATAATTTATATAAAATACCTCTTCATAGCCAACATATTAGAAGTCTAAATATTGCTAATGCAGTTAGTATTGTAATTTATGAAGGATTAAGACAGTTAAACCATTAAAATATGACACCTAAAACCTCTAATGTTTTTAATTTTTTTTCAGAATATTTTCAAATCCTATTAGGTATTGTTCTTGCTAGTATTGGCTTAAAAGCATTTTTATTACCAAACGGGTTTATGGATGGAGGCGTAACTGGTATAGCTTTATTAATTAATAAACTAATAAACATTAATATCTCTATATTATTGATTGTTTTTAGTATTCCGTTTTTAATTATGGGGTATTTTACTGTATCTAAAAGAATTATTTTAAAATCTATTATTAGTATTATTGGGTTAGCTCTTTTTATTCACTTTGAAAACTTTGAAATTATCACAGAAGATAAATTTTTAATTTCCATATTTGGCGGTTTGTTTCTTGGCGCAGGTATTGGTATTGCGATTAGAAATGGTGCTGTACTTGATGGATCAGAGATTTTAGGCATATTTATTAATGATAGGTTTGGCATTAGTATAGGAAAAGTTATTCTTGTTTTTAATATTATCTTATTTTCTATTACTGCTTTTGTAATTTCTAAAGAAATTGCGATGTACTCTATTCTAACCTACATTGTCACTGCAAAAGTTACAGATTTGGTTATTGAAGGTTTTGAAGATTTTATTGGTATTACCATTGTATCAACCCATTATGAGAAAATAAAAGTTGCCATCATTAATGAACTAGGAGCAGGAATGACTATTTATAAGGGTCAAAAAGGGTTTGGCAGTAAAGGTAAAACTGAAGATTTTGATATTATACACACCATTATAAACCGTATTGATATAAAAAAAATGTATCGAATAGTTACTAGTATTGATAAAGAAGCGTTTATTGTAGAGTTTGATGTAAACAATGTAAAAGGTGGAGTCTTACGTCGTTATTTAGCTAAAAAAAGCAAAAAGCTAGACAAAAACTTAACTAAAAATAATTTTTTCTAAGTGCTTTAGTAAATAACGTTTTACTACAGCTATTTTATAATTACCAATTTCTTGCTTGTATTTATTTAGGATTATTATGCTTTAAATAATTTAAATACATCGCTTCTACTTTTGCTCTTGCCCAAGGTGTACGACGCAAAAACTTTAAACTAGATTTAATTGAAGGATTGCTAATAAAGCAATTGATCTTAATAACATGTCCCATGTATTCCCAACCATAATGTGCTTGTAAGTCGGTTACAATTTTTTCTAGTTTTATACCGTGTAATGGGTTATTTGGTTGACTTTCCATTAGATATTTTCTACTAATTCTTTTATTTTAATAGCCTTTTCAAAATGATCTAATTTATGAGTTTTAATCCACCAAGTAGCTGCTTCCATCAACAATTCTGGATTATCATTTTTATTTTTAAAAAACGCATAAAATGAAACACCAACATTTTCACCTTTTGTTTTAATTTTCTGGTCACAAACTTTAATAATCTTTTCTTTTAAAACAGGCGTCATTTAGTTGTTATTTTTTCTATTAGAATTTCTGTTTTTATTACGATTTCTTTGTCTTCTTCCTGAGTTTGAAGTTGTGCTTTTTCTTTCGCCTTTAGGCTTATTAGAATTATTGCTTTTTGATCTTCTATTTTGTCCTGGTCTAATCGGAGCAGTAGACGCATTTGGATCTGGCTCAAAACCTTCTAAAATCTCGACTGGTAACTTTTCGCCTATTAATTTTTCAATATCTTTTAAAAATGTAGTTTCGTCTGCACTTACTAGGCTAATAGCTTGCCCATCTGCTCCTGCTCTACCTGTACGACCAATACGGTGTACGTAATCTTCTGAAATATTAGGGATTTCAAAATTTATTACATGAGGTAATAACGGTATATCTAAACCACGCGCAGCAATATCTGTTGCAACAAGCACATTAATACTTCCGCTTTTAAAGCCTTCTAAAGCTTTGGTACGCGCGCCTTGACTTTTATTTCCGTGGATTGCTGCTGCTTTTATACCAACTTGATCCATTTTTTTACACAATTTATTGGCGCCATGTTTGGTTCTTGTAAATACTAAAACTTGCTTCCAGTTTCCATCTTTAATTAGTTTGATAACCAAGCCTGTTTTTTTACCTTTTGCAACACGATATACTTTTTGCGAAATAGCCTCTACAGTTGTATTTTCTGGAGTTGCTTCAACTTGAATAGGATTGTTTAAAATTCCGTTAGCCAGTTTTTTAATGTCTTTAGAAAATGTTGCCGAAAACATCAGGTTTTGACGTTTGTCTGGCATAAATTTCATGACACGTTCAATATCTCTTAAAAAACCCATATCTAACATTCGGTCCGCTTCATCTAGAACAAAAATTTCTACACGTTTTATAGACAATTCATTTTGATTAATTAGATCTAGTAATCGTCCTGGTGTAGCGACCAAAACGTCTACACCTTTTCTAATTGTGGCTATTTGTGGTTTTTGGTTGACTCCACCAAAAATTACTGCGCTACGCAAATTTAAAAACTCGCTATATTCCTTTACATTGGTATAGACTTGAGCTGCAAGCTCTCTAGTTGGCGTTAAAATTAACGCACGAATAGGTCTAAACTTCTTTTTAGGGTTTTCTGATAAAATGTGCAGTAATGGTAATGTAAAACCTGCAGTTTTACCTGTTCCTGTTTGTGCAGAAGCCAATACATCATTACCATCTAAAACTGGTGGTATCGCTTTTAATTGTATTGGACTTGGTGTTGTGTATCCTTTTTTACTAATTGCTTTTAGTAAAGGTTGAGATAAACCTAAAGATTGAAATGACATAAATAATGTTTGTGAGATAAACACTATTTTTTTAGGTTACCTCTTTAATTAGCTGCGAATGTACGGCTAATTAATGGTTTTTTAGTTTTATCGCTGCTGTTTATATTATAAATCATTTTTGACTTAATTATTTTTTGCTCCAATTGAATAAAAGATATAAGCATAAACACATTTAGATTTATTTTCTAAAAAATCTGCAACTTCTTTTTCCAATTCTGCTTCATTTTCTTTGAAGCTGTCTTTTTTTGTAAACTTTTCAAGTTCTACACAAACATCAATATCAGCAATAGATTGATCAAAATTTTGGAGTATTTTAGCATCACTCATTATCTCTTCAGATTCTTCTGGATGTTCTTCAATGTATGTTGTAAATCGTTTTTGAGCCTCTTCACTTCCTAATGCTTCTATGTTTCTCATCATACGTTTAATTTCTGGATGCATATCGTCCATTAAAGTATTTATACAATCACACATTAAATTACCAAATTTTTCTGCATCAGAAACATTAGAATCTGTTTGTGCTTGCAAAGAAAAATTAGTCAATAAAACACTTAATAACAGTAGAAGAATAGATTTTTTCATAAAAAATTGGTTTGGATAGACTTCTAAAGTAGTACTTTTATTTAGATAGTACTAAAAAAATTCTTGATACTGTAACACTCTAAAATCAAATGTGTTGAATTTTGAATTTTTAGCTTTAAGTTGTTTATAAAGCGGATTGCTACCTATTGCTCGATTAGCGCTACCTGAAGATGAGGTTAGAGATACTGTTTTAATAACTCTATTTTCTGAATTAGTATTTGGTAATTCAAATTGATGAATTCTTGGTATTTCATTAGAGACTAATTCTAATTTTATATTGTAATCTTTTATATGTTTTCTAAAGAAATACTCTGGTCCATTTCTACTGTTTCCTCCTGTAAAAAGTATGGTTTCAATATTAGAAAATCGTTTAATGTAATCTATAACATCTCTTAATTTAACATTAAACATTCCTAAATCTGAAGCGTCTATTTTTTCTCGTTCGCAACTATCTACAATATCACAAACGCCTATTTTGTGTTTGATTAAAAAATCTTTTCGCTGGTCTATAGCTTCTTGAGAATTATCAAATCTTAAGTTTAGATTATGTATTTTATCAATATACAACCAAAGTGAATTGTAATAACTACCATAACAAAAATCTACATCTTTTTCCAACAAATCGCCTGTACTGAATCTTGGTGGTGGTAATGTCCCTACAATCAGTTTTTTAGTATCTTTTTTTATGAATGGCGGATATGGATGATGATGTTTAAACACAATATAGTCTTGGATTTGGTTTATATTTTTTGTATGTTAAGTGTAGAAAAATACAATTAAAATATGGGAAAAGGAGATAAAAAATCTAAACATGGTAAAATACACAGAGGAACTTTTGGTGTTAGACGACCAAAAATAAAAAAACGTGTAAGACCAGAAACTAAAATTAATGTAGATAAAAAGGCAAAAGCTTAAATTTTAAACTTTTGCCCTATTTTTTTTCCTACTACATATGCACCAAATACTGCTAGCAGTAATATTGTAATATTAAGAAAGACATATAAACCATATAAAAATATATTGTCTTGAGAGTTAAAACAGTATGTTTCTGTAAAGCAAACTTCTACTCTATCTTCATATAAAAATGGTAATAAATAACTTATTGCAAGTACTATAATTACTGCCCAAAACAAATAAGTTATATTTTTACTTTTTGCAGGTTTACCTGTTGGTTTAAAAATATTGCGTTCTTGTTCTGTTCGCTTATTATCTTGTAAAGACCAAGTGATTTTCTTCTGAGAGTTTTCCATCAAACTGATAGTTGTCGTAATTAAACTTCTTTAAATCATCTATAGTTTTTGCATTTGTATCGATGATATATCTTGCCATTAAACCACGTGCTTCTTTGGCATAAAATGAAATGATTTTAAGCTTACCGTTTTTAAATTCTTTAAACGTAATGTCTATTACAGGTACTTTTAATGCTTTTTTATCTATTGCTTTAAAATACTCGTTAGACGCAAGGTTAACAAACAACTCGTCGTCTTCTAACTCTTCATTTAAAGAATTTACGATATCTTTTTTCCAGAATTGATATAAATTATCTTTTGTGCCTACCTTTAACTTTGTTCCCATTTCTAAACGGTAAGGTTGTATTAAATCTAATGGTTTTAAAACACCGTAAAGTCCGGATAAAATTCTAACCGTATCTTGTGCAAGTTCAAGTTTATCTTTAGGTATAGTGTAAGCATCTAACCCTTTATATACATCTCCATTAAAAGCATACATTGCTGGTCTAGCGTTATCGTCTGTAAATGGTACTGTAAACTCTTGATTACGTTGGTAATTTAAATCTGCTAACTTATCACTTATACTCATTAGCTTTGATAAAGACTTTGGGCTTTTTGATTTTAGTGCTTTATTTAACTTTAAAGATTGCTCTAAAAATTGTGGCTGAGTGGTTTTATTTGTTGGCAATTGGGTTTCAAAATCTAATGACTTTGCTGGTGATAATACTAGTTTCATAAATCTATCTTTTTCTGATACTAAATTACAAATTGTTATTGCGTTATAAAAGCTGAATATATAGTAATTTACAATAGAACTATTCGGTTTTATTATTGGGTTTGAGTAAGCGCGTTAGCGATAGTAACGACATCCTTTTTTTGCTGCTTATACTTTAAGGTTAAGCTTTAAACATTTGCAAAAAAAGATATAGTGAATAGCGCGACCCTTGTGGTAACGCCCTAATTATTATCTATGTGTTTGGAGTAACCTTTCCATTTTTCTATACAATCTTGCATGTCTTGTGGTATTGGCGTGTCAAAACTCATAAATTCGTTTTTTGTTGGATGCATAAATCCTAAGGTTTTGGCATGTAAGGCTTGACGTGGCAATACTTTAAAACAGTTCTCTACAAATTGTTTGTATTTGGTAAAGGTTGTACCTTTTAAGATTAGATTTCCGCCGTAACGCTCATCATTAAATAAGGTATGTCCTATATGCTTCATGTGTACGCGTATTTGGTGCGTACGTCCGGTTTCTAATTTGCAGCTTACTAGTGTAACATAACCTAAACGCTCTATAACTTTGTAGTGCGTTACTGCTGGTTTTCCTTTATCGGCTTCATCGTCCAAGAATACGGTATTTTGTAATCGGTTTTTTGGATGTCTTCCTATGTTACCTTCTATTGTACCTTGGTCTTCTTCTATGTTTCCCCAAACTATTGCAACATACTCACGCTCGCTAGTTTTGGCTTTAAATTGAGCAGTAAGATGCGCCATAGCGTGTTCGGTTTTTGCAACCACCAACAATCCTGATGTATCTTTATCTATACGATGAACTAATCCTGGTCTCTCACTTGAATTGTTTGGTAAATTATCAAAATGAAAAATTAGTGCGTTAATTAATGTTCCGGAATAATTACCATGTCCTGGATGTACAACCATGCCTGCTGGTTTGTTAACGACTAATAATTGATCGTCTTCATAAACGATGTCTAATGGAATATCTTCTGCAACCAATAAGTTTTCATGTGGCGGATGTTGAAATAATACGCGTACCTGATCATTTGGTTTTACCTTGTAATTGGATTTTACTGGTGTACCATTTACAAAGATGCTTCCGTTTTTTGCGGCGTCTTGTATTTTGTTTCGGGTAGCGTTTTCTACTTTATTCATTAACCATTTATCGATACGTAAAGGCGATTGTCCTTTATCTGCGGTAAATGAATAATGCTCGTAAAGATCGTCGTTATCTTCTTCTGGTAATTCTGGTGTATAGTCGTCCATAATTAATTACTTGTTGAACGATTACCATTACCTAAAACTAAATCTATTGAAGCTGTTTTTGGCAATTTTGTTCCTGGTTCTAAAACGTCTCCTTTATAACGCATACCTAAAACCATATCTTTAGCAATATTGTCTATGTAAGTCTTTTTTCCTACTTTAAAGCCTAAAGCTTCTAAGGTTGGTTTTGCTTGTCTAAATGTACGTTGTCTTAAATCTGGTACTGCTACTTTACGATACCCAGAAGGATTTAAGGTAATGTAAATTTTACGGTTTTCTTTAACTTGAGCATTTGGTTTTGGGTCTTGTTCTATTACTGCAAATTTCGGGTAGTTTGGATTAAAATTAGCAGAGTCTTGAATTTGCATTACCAAATTATTTTGTTCTAACTCCATCTTAGCTACCTCAATAGATTTTCCTGTTAAGTCAGGTACAGTCTCAAATGTACCGTGATTTGTCGTCACGTTTAACCATTTAAGCAACAAAAAAACAATTACTACAACTGCTATAATAGCAATTATAATTTGCTTTAAAAATTCTTTACTTTTTATAAAACCAATAAAACTCATTTAGTAAAATTTATGTAGACAAATATATAAAAACAAAAAGGTTTTCCTTCGGATTAAAATAAATGATATTTTTACACAACGAATATTTTTTAGGATTATTGAAAACCTTAGAGTATTTCGATATAATTTAGACTAAATGAAAAAAAATATAGCCATTATTATGGGCGGATATTCTAGCGAATATCAAATCTCATTAAAAAGCGGAAACGTAGTTTACAACACGCTTGATAAAGAAAAGTTTAATGCGTATCGCATTCATATTTTTAAAGATAAATGGGTTTATGTAGACGAAGACGATAGTGAATACCCAATTGATAAAAACGACTTTTCTTTCACTAAAGACAATACAAAAATCACGTTTGATTGTGTTTTTAACGCTATACATGGTAGTCCCGGAGAAGATGGCTTTATGCAAGGTTATTTTAACTTACTAGACATTAAGCACACTAGTTGCAGTATGTACCAAGCTGCGATAACTTTTAATAAACGTGATTGTTTAAGTATTTTAAAACCTTACGGAATTTTAACTGCAGAAAGCTATTTTTTAAATACTGGCGACACTATTAATGAAGACGAAATTATTAGTAAAGTTGGCTTACCTTGTTTTGTAAAGGCTAACAAAGCAGGTAGTAGCTTTGGAATTACCAAAGTGCATAAAAAAGAAGATTTACAGCACGCAATTGAAGTTGCTTTTAAAGAAGATGACGAAATTATTATCGAATCTTTTTTAGATGGAACCGAAGTATCGGTTGGTGTTATTACCTATAAAGGAGACACCAAAGTCTTACCAATAACAGAAATTGTTAGCGAAAATGACTTTTTTGATTACGAAGCTAAATACTTAGGTAAATCTCAAGAAATTACACCTGCTAGAATTACAAAAGAACAAGAAGAAATTGTTACGAAAACCGCTAAGAAGGTTTATGAGGTTTTAAAAATGAAAGGTTTTTCTAGAAGTGAATTTATATTTAAAAACAATCAACCGCATCTACTAGAAGTAAATACAGTACCTGGATTAACTAACGAAAGTATTTTACCTCAACAAGCTGCTGCTGCAGGTATTAGTTTACAAGAATTATTCACAAATGCTATTGAAGAAGCTTTAAAATAACTAACTTTAAAATATGAGACGCGCACTTTTTCCTGGATCTTTTGATCCAATTACTAATGGACATTACGATATAATCAAACGTGGTATTAAGTTATTTGATGAAGTAGTTGTTGCTATTGGTGTAAACTCTTCAAAAAAATATATGTTTTCTTTAGAAGAAAGAAAGCAATTTATTGAAGAGGCTTTTAAAGACGAACCCAAAATAAAAGTAGTTACTTATAAAGGACTTACAGTTGATTTTTGCAAAGAAATTGAAGCTGATTTTATTTTAAGAGGCTTACGTAATCCAGCAGATTTTGAATTTGAAAAAGCTATCGCACATACAAACCGTAAATTATCTACCATAGAAACAGTATTCTTACTAACTGCAGCTAGAACAAGTTTTATATCGTCTTCTATTGTTAGAGACGTCATTAAAAATAACGGAGATTATACCAAACTAGTACCTAAAAGTGTACGAGTAAAATAAAAAAGCTGAAGTTTAAACTTCAGCTTTTTTATTTAAAATTTATATTCCGATAAAGGTTTAGGAAATTTCTCTGGATCTTCTGCTAAATGATATCTTGGATCATCAATAGCTTCGACTACAACTTCTCTAAATTTTGGACTTGCCTTATACATCAATATTTTACAATCTTCACTAAGGTGTTTTAATCTAATTTGTTTGCCTTCTGCTTCATACTTTTCAACTAAATTAAAAATAGCTTCTAAAGCAGAATGGTCACTAATTCTTGACTCTACAAAGTCAATTTCAACTTTTTCTGGATCGTTTTTGACGTCAAATTTTTCATTAAATGCAGAGATACTTCCAAAAAATAATGGTCCCCAAATTTCGTAAACTTTAGTTCCGTCGGCTTTCATTCTTTTTCTGGCTCTAATTCGCTTTGCATTTTCCCAAGCAAAAGCTAATGCCGAAATGATTACACCAATAAATACTGCTACTGCTAGATCTACAAAAACAGTTACTAAAGACACAGTGATTAAAACAAACGCATCAGATTTAGGTATTTTCTTTAATATTCTAAAACTTGACCATGCAAATGTTTCAATAACCATCATAAACATGACACCAACTAATGCTGCAATTGGCACCATTTCTATTAACTTATCTGCAAATAGAACAAATGACAATAATGTAAGCGCCATCATTATGCCTGACAATCTTCCTCTACCACCTGAATTAATATTAATTACAGTTTGACCAATCATACCGCAACCACCAGTTGCACCAAATAAACCAGAAACAATATTTCCTGCGCCTTGTGCAATACACTCTCTATTACCATTACCTCTAGTTTCAGTTAATTCGTCTACAAGATTCATAGTCATTAAAGTTTCTATTAATCCAACAGAAGCTGCTAAAAATGCAGGTAATGCTATAAATTTTAATGTATCTAGATTGAATGGTAATTTTTCCCACAACTCCATATTTGGAGTCGGAAATTCTCCTTTTAATCCAGTTCCGCCACCTTCAATTATATAAGAACCAACAGTTGGTACATCAATATTAAAACCAATTACTATTAAGCTAGTTACAATTATTGCTGTTAATGCAGCTGGTAATTTTTTAGTAAGCTTTGGAAGTGACCAAATAATTCCCATTGTTAATAATACTAAAGCTATCATAGTATACAGTTCTGTTCCATCCATAAAAGTGCTAACATATCGTTTAACACCTTCATCAGAAACTTGTAAACTCTTATGGCTAAACATTTTTACTTGAGCTATAAAAATAACGATAGAAAGTCCGTTTACAAATCCCATCATTACAGGATGAGGTATTAGTCTTACAAATTTTCCTAATTTAAAAACACCTGCAAATATTTGTATTAAACCCATTAAGACGACACAAGCCATAAGGTAGAAAAAACCCATATTTTCTATAGGTGTATCCATTAACATTCCTTTAGTGTGTCCTTCTGCAATCATAGATACAAATATTACAGCAACAGCTCCTGCCGCACCAGAAATTAATCCTGGTCTACCACCAAAAATTGCAGTAATTAAACCTATAATAAATGCACCAGATAGTGCCATTAACGGATCTATTTGGGCAACAAAAGCAAATGCAACTACTTCTGGTATCATTGCTAAAGAAACTGTAATACCTGCTAATACATCATCTTTAGCATTAGGAACTATTTTTCTAATAAACTCTGTCATTGTCTTGGCTTTTAAGCTTGCAAAAGTACATCTAATTACAAAAAACACAAGCCTATATACTATATTTGTAGTAATTAGATTTAAATAATCGCTTTTATGAAAAAAATCGCTCTGCTTTTTTTAGTTGGTTTTATTTATTTTTCTTGTGAAGAAGATAAAACACCAAATTTCACTACTGTTTTTGAAACCTCTAATGGAACTAAAACTCCGACTTACAACGAAGTTATTGAGTTTTATAAACAATTAGCCGATAGTTACTCAAAAGTCCATATTCAAGCAATTGGTGAAACTGATAGCGGAGAACCATTACACCTTGTTACATTAAATCCTGATAGTAATTTTAATTTTGAAAGTATAAAAAAAGACAAGCGTATCATTTTAATCAATAATGGTATACATCCAGGAGAATCTGATGGTATTGATGCTACCATGCTTTTATTTAGAGATCTTGTACAAGGTAAAATAAAAATGCCTAAAAATGTGGTATTAGCAACAATACCTATTTACAATATTGGAGGTAGCTTAAACAGAAACAGCACTACAAGAACCAACCAAAACGGACCAGAAGAATATGGTTTTAGAGGTAATGCTCGTAATTTTGATTTAAATAGAGATTTTATAAAAGCAGATAGTAAAAATGCAAAAGCTTTTGCTAAAATTTTTCATTTAGTAAAACCTGATGTTTTTATTGACAATCATGTTAGTAATGGTGCAGACTACCAATATACACTTACTCATTTATTTACACAACACAACAAATTAAATGGAGAGTTAGGCAAGTATTTACACAATACTATTCAACCAGAATTAGAGCAGCGACTAGCTAAAAAAAATTGGGATATTACTCCATACGTTAATGTATTTAATAGTGTACCAGAAAAAGGCTTTTCTCAATTTATGGATTACCCAAGATACTCAACAGGATACACTACACTTTTTAACACCTTAGGTATGATGGTAGAAACCCATATGTTAAAGCCTTACAAACCACGTGTAGAAGGTACTTACGAGTTAATGAAAACCATGATTGAAATTGTAAACACAGAAGCAAAAAACATAAAAAAACTAAGAAAAGAAGCTTTTAATAAAACTTACACTAATAATCTATATCCTTTAGATTGGAAAATAGACACAACAAAACAAACTACATTAAAGTTTAAAGGTTATGAAGGCAAAATGATTACTAGTAAAATTACTGGTTTACAACGTTTAAAATATAATCGCAATCTACCTTTTACAAAGGATGTTACTTACATGAATTATTTTAAACCAACTACAAAAGTAAAAATACCTAAAGCATACATCATCCCTAAAGGTTGGTGGCCAATTTTAGAGCGCTTAAAAATGAATAACATTGAAATGAAGCCTTTACAAAATGATAGCATTATTTCTGTTGAAAGTTATAAAATTAAAAAATTTAATACACGACAAACACCATACGAAGGACATTACCAACATTACAACACTACCGTTACTTCTACTATAGATAATATCACTTTTAAAAAAGGAGATCTTTTAGTTGAAACTGATCAATATGGAATGAGGTATTTAATTGAAACCTTAGAACCTTCTGCTCCAGATTCATTTTTTAATTGGAACTTTTTTGATACCATTCTTCAGCAAAAAGAAGGTTTTTCTCCTTATGTTTGGGAAGATAAAGCGTTAGAATTTTTAAACCAAAACCCAGAGATTAAGCGTCAATTTGATTCTATTAAATCTAAAAACGAGAGCTTTGCTAATAATTGGTATACGCAATTAGACTGGATACACAAACACAGTCCTAATTACGAAAATGCACATTTACAGTATCCTATTTACAGGATTTTAAAATAAAAAAAGCCGCTACAAAGTGTAGCGGCTTTTTAATTAGTAATCTAAATTGAATCTTATTTTCTTACTACTATTTTCTTAGATATTGTTCTAAACCCAGATTTTAGTTTGATAATATACAATCCATTAACCAATTGGTTTAAGTTTACAGTATTTGCTTTATTAGCAACATTACCTTTCATAACTTGTTTTCCATTTAAATCTGTAATTGTAAATTCAAAAATTTCACCTTCGTTAAATACTAAATCTACTGTTAAATAATCAACAACAGGATTTGGATAAAGTTTAACAGCATTGGTCAATGCCTCTTCCTCTTCTACTTTTGCTACAACTAATTGCTGCAGTGCTCTGTTAGTTGAGTTACTAACTTGGTCTTTTTTAGATTTATCTTCTGTTGCTGTTTGTGCTGCTCTTTGATCTACTCCTCCAGGAATAATTACAATTTGTGATCCAGTATTAGCTATATCTGCACAAATATTATTGTTATTAATTACATTTTGAACATCAGCTATCGTGTCTGTACCTAAATTAATACTTGATAAGTCAAATGTTAAAGGATCGTATACAAACATGTGTACATTGTATGGTCCATTTAAATACGGAAGCGTTAACGTTAAATTTTCACTAACTGAATATATGGTTTGATTATCTATTGATGCTAAAACTGAACCTAAGTTATAACCAGAAGGAACTGTATTATCATCGTTAGGTGTTATATTAATATTAAAAGTATTTCCTAAAGGTATTACAATAACATCCAAACTAGGAATTCCTGTACCTGCTAAAACTTCACAAGCTTGCTCTAGTAATGTAAATTGTATAGTTTGTTCTTCACATAAAATTAAAGAGTTATCATTATTATCTCCACAATTGTTATTAGAATAACTACTTGCTGATTGAGAGTAAAGCTTTGCGGTTAATTGAAAATTACCTAGACCTAAATTCCACGAAGCTGCACCAGCTGGATAAGTATATGGAGTAACACTTTCAGTTATTGAAAATGTTTGATTTGTATCAAGATTAGTAACCTCTAATTGCACATTTTCTACTTCTCCGCTAGTTAAAGTATTAATGTAAAAATCTGTTGGTATATCTTCAATATAATAAGATTGACCATCTACTATATTATTAGAGTTTACACCATCTGTAAATGCAAAACCATCTATGCTTCCACAAACAGCTGAGTCTGTAAGTGTAAAAGTATAAGTGTATTTGTCACAAAATACCGTTGTTTGACTATTACTACCACAATTATTACCATAATAACTAATTGTTGTAGTATATAGTTTTGCGGTTATTTTAAAGTTTCCTGTGCCTAAATTCCAAGAGCTTCCCGTACTTGGATAAGTGTAAGGCGCTACACTTTCTGTAATACCAGTTGTTGTATTGGTGTCTAAATTAGTTACATAATATTTTACTTTACTTACATCTCCTTCTATAGCAGAATCTATATAAAAGTTAGCAGGTAAATCTTGTATGTTATAAGATTGACCATCATTTAACGCTACAGAGTCGTCTCCATTTGTAAAATTTAAAGCAGTAAGTTCTCCACAAGATACAGTATTGTTTAAGGTAAAATAAATAGATTCTTGATCACATACAGTAGATTGACAATAGTCATAAATATAAACCTTAGATGTTAACTTAAAATTACCGTAACCGTAATTCCAAACAGATCCACCACCTGGTATTGTATATGGTTCATAGTTTTCTCCAACATAAAAAGTTTGATTTGTATCTAAATTTTTAAGTATTAGTTTAACACTTTCTGAATTACCTGTAACAACAGACTCTACAAAAAAGTTTGTTGGTAAATCACTAACTTCATATGAGTTTCCATTTACAATATCTGTAGATGTTACTCCGTTTGTAAACGTAAATCCATCTACTTGTCCACAAGAAGAAGCGTTTGTTATTGTAAATTGTACAGTTTCTGTATCACAAGTCCATCCGCCACAATAATTATATTTGTAAAGTTTAGCCTTAAGTTTAAATACACCTGTACCATAATTCCAAGCACTTCCGCCTCCAGGAAAGGTATAAGGCTCATAATTTTCTGTAAGATTGTAAGTAGCTCCTGTACTTAAGTTTTGTAAATAAAACTTTGCACTTTGTGAGTAACCACCAACAATTAACTGTATATAAAAGTTATTTGGTAGTTCGTTAATACTGTAAGTCCCGTAATTATTAATCATCACAGAACTATTTCCGCTTTTAAATTTAAAGCCATCAATATGACCACACCATGTATCGTCATTTGCAAAAGATGTTATTGAAATAAAAAGGGAGAAAAGGGAAACTAAAAATAACTTTTTAGTTAATGGATTAAGTAATTTTTTACTCATAATTTGTTGGTTTATAGCATTTACATAATTATGAGTAAATTTAGATTACCGAAATCTCTTACAGAAAATTAATAGGTTAAAAGCAACAAAAATCTATTAACGGATTAAAGCATTTTTTACAAGTTTAAATGCTCAAAAACATCTTTTAAATACACATAAATCAGGTGTAAGTCGTAAAAAATCAGTCAAAACAAGCTTAATTAACAAAGACCAACTAAACAATCGGTACTTAAAACAGCAATTTTATATTGGCATAAGAGTTTTCTAAAGCCTCTTTCGCTTGCTTTTCATTTAACCATTCTACTCTTGTGATACCTTCATTTAATTGCGGATAAAGTTTACCATTAAAATCAGATTTCATCTTGTACCAATGTGTTATTTTTAACTTATGTTTTCCATTGCGTTTGTATATGTGATATGTAGTAGGAAGTTTATCTATAATTTCTAAATTTTTAACACCAGTTTCTTCTTCAACTTCTCTAATAGCAGTGTCTTCTATAGATTCTTTTTTTTCAGCTTTACCTTTAGGTAAATCCCATTTATCGTTTCTATATATAAATAAAATTTCGCCATTCTCATTATATACTTTTCCGCCACCAGCAACTACGTTAGGCAATTTCTTTTTAAAAGTTTTAAGCAATTTATCTTCAGAATGACCAATTAATCTAACCGAGTTTATTTTTTTCTTACTTAATGTCTTTAATACCACATTTAAGTCTGCATCTTTTAATAAAAAATTTTTAAAATCTGTTTCCTTCTCTACTATTGTTGTTAGGTAAATTGGCTTATTGTTTACAAATATGCACTGCATGGCTTAATTTAGATTTAGTAATGTAAAAATATAAAACTAATAGAATTCTAAATTTTATTTTAAAGTTATTTTCAATTCAAAAAATTTAATATGTAATTTTGCCTTATGATTATTGACAAACACATCGCTAGACAGACCGCAAAAGCATTATTACAAGTTAATGCTATTAAACTTCAACCTAAAGAGCCATTTACATGGGCATCTGGTTGGAAATCTCCAATTTATTGTGACAATAGAGTTGTTCTTTCTTTTCCTCCTATTAGAAATTATATTAGAGAAGAAATGGCTAAATTCTTAGAAGACCATTACGGAAAACCAGACGTAATTGCCGGTGTAGCTACTGGTGCAATTGGTATTGGTATGCTAGTTGCCGAGTATTTAGGAGTTCCTTTTATTTATGTTAGACCTGAAGCTAAATCACACGGAAGACAAAACCAAATTGAAGGCTATGTAGAAAGTGGTCAAAACGTAGTGGTTATTGAAGACTTAATTAGTACAGGAAAAAGTAGCTTAAATGCTGTAAAAGCTTTAAAAGAAGCTAAATTAAACGTAAAAGGTATGATTGCTATTTTTTCTTACGGATTCAATATCTCTAAAGAAAATTTTGAAAAAGAACACCTTACTTTACACACCTTAAGTAATTACGAACATTTACTGCAAGAAGCAGCTGCAACCAATTATATTTCTGAAAGTGAAATTGAAACTTTAAGTAAATGGAATGCCAATCCAAGCGATTGGAACGTTAATTGATTAAGTTAAAAATAGATTAACATACAAAACAAACTATGAAATTAGAATCTCCAAAAGTTACAGTAAATAAATCTGCTCAAGACACATTTAACTTTTTAAGCGATGTAAAAAATTTTGAAAATCTTATGCCAGAAAACATAAGCAAATTTGAAGTTTTAGATAACGATAAGTTTTTGTTTGCCTTAAAAGGTATGCCAGAAATTGTACTTAAAAAGAAAGAAACAACACCGCCTAACCAAATTGTTTTAGGTGCTGCTGGTGGTAAAATAGACTTTTCTTTAACAGGAAATATCTCTGAAATTGATGCAACAACTAGCGAAGTGCAATTAATTTTTGAAGGTCAGTTTAATGCTATGATGGCTATGATGATTAAAGGACCTATCAATAAGTTTATAGAAACATTGGCTAGCAACATGCCTAATGCTATTAATACAGTAGCTTAATTGTTTTTAAATCGAACGTTTTTAATATATTATCTTCTAATAAAACTTCTAGAAGACCTTCATTAGAAACTCCTTTAATAAAACCAGAAAATAAACCTTCTTCATTTTTAAATGTAGAAGGTTTATCTTTTCTAAACAAATAAGACTCGTAAGTTGTTTTGATAGTTTTAAATTGATTACTTTCAACTAAATCAAAAAGGGTTTCTAATTCTTTTAAAATAGATTGAAGTAATTCATCCAAATCATAAGATATACCTGTAACATTTAATAATGAAGACGCTTGAGGTAAATTAGAAAAATTAACTTGATTTACGTTTAAACCAATACCAACAACTGTAACTGCTACATTATTTTGTTTAATAACGTTTTCAATCAAAATACCACATATCTTTTTATTTGCTGACAAAATGTCGTTAGGCCATTTGACACTTAATTTTGGTAAATTTAATTTTTTTAGCGTATTAATTACAGCCAAACTAGCAACCATACTAATAACAAAATGTTGATCAAGTTTTAAATTATCAAACCTTTTAAACACACTAAAAGTGAGATTTTTAGTGTCTTGAGACGACCAAACAGTACCCATTTGACCACGACCTTTAGTTTGATGTTTAGCTACAACTACGGTAAAATCTTCTACATTGGTATCTATAGATAAACTTCGAAGAAACAAATTTGTAGAATCGATGGCATTAAGTTTGATTATACGCATATTAAATAGTTATCTTCGTATTATAAAATCTTATGATTTTTTTAAAGTATAAAGAACTTAAAAATAATAACTTTGCACAAATTAAATCTTATTAATGGCGAAAAAAGAATCTAACGCAGATCTACTTATAACCTCAATTATAGGCGGAATTGAAGATGTAAAAGGAAAAGAAATTAACATTCTCGATCTTAGAGAAATAGAAAACACTGTTTGTGATTACTTTGTTATCTGTGAAGGTACATCAAATACACAAGTTAACGCCATAGTTAATTCTATACAAAAAAAAGTAAGCAAAACATTACAAGACAAACCTTGGCATATAGAAGGCGAAGACAATGCAGAATGGGTTTTAATGGACTATGTTAACGTAGTTGTACACGTGTTTCAAAAACACATTAGAGAATATTATGATATAGAAAGTCTTTGGGGAGATGCCAAAGTAACAGCTATAAAAACAAATTATTAATAACAATACATGGCAAATAATAAAAATAAAAAAACAATACCTCCAAAAAAACCTAAGTTTAATCCTTACTGGATATACGCAGGTTTATTTTTATTCTTCATTGGTTTAAACTTTTTTGGAAGCGATGCTTTAAGCGGTGAAAATAAAACATCTCCAGCTCAATTTTTTCAATATTTAAAAGATGGAGACGTAGAAAGGGTAGATATTATAAAAAATACAAGAGTTGCTAAAGTTTACTTAACTAAAGAAGCAGAAGAAAAAGAAGTACACAAAAAATCTATACCAACTGCTTTATTTGGAGATTCTAACAACATACCTAATTATACTTTCGAATTTGGAGATCTTCAAAACTTTGAAAATGAGTTAAAAGAAATAAAAACAAACAACAGCATTTCTACATCTGTTGAATATAAAACCGAAACTAACCCTTGGGGCGAGTTATTATTTAGCTTACTTCCTTTTATTTTACTAATTGGAGTTTGGATTTTCATCATGAGACGTATGTCTTCTGGTGGCGGTGGCGGAGCTGGCGGACAGATCTTTAACATAGGAAAATCTAAAGCAAAACTATTTGACGAAAAAACAGATGTAAAAACATCATTTAAAGACGTTGCTGGTTTAGAAGGTGCAAAAGAAGAAGTTCAAGAAATTGTAGATTTCCTTAAAAACCCAGAAAAATATACATCCCTAGGTGGTAAAATTCCTAAAGGAGCATTATTAGTTGGTCCTCCAGGAACAGGTAAAACTTTACTTGCAAAAGCAGTAGCAGGAGAAGCACAAGTACCTTTTTTCTCGCTTTCTGGTTCTGACTTTGTAGAAATGTTTGTTGGTGTTGGTGCATCACGTGTACGTGACCTATTTAAGCAAGCTAAAGAAAAATCGCCTTCAATTATTTTTATTGATGAGATTGATGCTATTGGTCGTGCAAGAGGCAAAAACGCAATGTCTGGAAGTAATGACGAGCGTGAAAATACGCTTAACCAATTACTAACCGAAATGGATGGTTTTGGAACAAATACTAACGTAATTGTACTTGCAGCTACTAACCGTGCAGATATATTAGATAAAGCTTTAATGCGTGCAGGACGTTTTGACAGACAAATTTTTGTAGATCTTCCAGACGTTAGAGAGCGTAAAGAAATATTTGAAGTCCATTTAAGACCTCTAAAAAAAGCTGAAGGTTTAGACCTTGACTTTTTATCTAAACAAACACCAGGTTTTTCTGGTGCAGACATTGCTAACCTTTGTAATGAAGCAGCCTTAATTGCTGCTAGAAACAATAAAAAGGCAGTAGAAAAACAAGACTTTTTAGATGCTGTAGACAGAATTATTGGTGGTTTAGAAAAGAAAAATAAAATTGTTACACCAGAAGAAAAACGTGCAATTGCTTTTCATGAAGCAGGTCACGCTACTGTTAGTTGGATGCTAGAACATGCCGCACCATTGGTAAAAGTAACAATTGTACCACGTGGTAGATCTTTAGGTGCTGCATGGTATTTACCAGAAGAACGTTTAATCGTTAGACCAGAGCAAATGCTAGACGAAATGTGTGCCGCTCTTGGTGGTCGTGCTGCAGAGAAAGTTATTTTTGATAAAATATCTACTGGAGCTTTAAGTGACTTAGAAAAAGTTACAAAACAAGCTAGAGCAATGGTTACTGTTTATGGATTAAGCGACAAAGTAGGAAACTTAACCTACTACGATTCATCTGGTCAAAACGAATATGGATTCTCTAAACCATATAGTGAACAAACAGCAGAACTAATTGATAAAGAAATTTCAGATATTATAGAGACTCAATACCAAAGAGCTGTCAACCTTCTTGAAGAAAACAAAGATAAATTAACCGAGTTAGCCGAAGTTTTACTAGAAAAAGAAGTGATTTTTAAAGACAATTTAGAAAAGATATTTGGAGAAAGAAACTTTAAAAAAGAAGTTCAGCTTACAGATCAAAAATCTGAAGAAGAAGAGTAAACAGAACATATTTATAGTATTTAAACACAAAAAACTTAGATTATCTCTTTAGATAGTCTAAGTTTTTTTATATTTGATATAGTTCAAAAAAGAAAATTGATTATAGCAAAGTAAATGAGTCTTTTTAGAAAGTTATTTAGTTCTAAATCTGAAAAGAAAAAGGAAGACATAAAGTCTAATGAACGAGGCAAATACATGCCAAAAGTTGAGCTACCAATTGACGAAAGTTTTACTATAAACTTCAAAAAAAATGGTGGCAAATTTTTGTATTGCGACTCGTTAGACGAAGTGTACGATAACCTCAACAATATTATAATAGAAAACAGTTGGGAAGATCATAAAGCTTTTTTCTACGATAAAAACCTTGAAGACAAATTTAAAAGTGCTCAATTAAACGTTGGAGAAAACTTATCACAATGTACTTACTTTATCACAACTTGCGAAAACCTAATTGCAAATGATGGGTCTTTATTAGTAAGCTCTAATCAATTAGCAGAGAATAAACTAAATGAATTTCCTAATAATGTAATCGTTTTTGCTACTACAAGTCAAATAGTACCAACAATTAGTGAAGGGTTAAGAGAAATTAAAAGCAAAAACCCTAGTAAACTTCCAACAAACATCACTACGATTAAACATTTTAAGCTAGAAGAGGAAAAAGACTTTTTATCTTACGGAAGCAGCACAAAAAACTTATATTTGCTGTTGTTAGAAGATTTATAGTTTTATGAGCGAAACATTAACCAGAGGTCTATCTGGAATTTTATATATAACCCTGCTTATCCTTTCGTTATTTAACGAGCACGCATTTGTTATACTTTTTTACGTGTTTGGAATGATTTGTATGGCAGAGTTTTGTAAACTTATACAACTAAAAAGCTTATACCCATATATTATCTTTACAATAATGTATTTTATTTTTGGGTATTGGCAGTTTGTTATGAACTCTCATATAGGATTAGTAGAAGCTACTCAAATCCTTCAAGTCATTACTATTTTTGTTCAACTACTACTGATTAAAGATTTATTCTCTGAGAAAAAAATACCTTTATTTAGCTCAAAAAGATATATAATTACCACCTTTTATTTAGCAAGTGGTTTTGTGTTTTTAGTTTTAATAGGTAAACACGGAAAACTATTTAACCCAGTTCTTATATTAGGCTCTTTTATTTTAGTTTGGGTTAATGACACTTTTGCTTATCTAGTTGGTAAAAATTTTGGTAAACAAAAACTGTTTCCTAGCATTTCACCCAAAAAAACTGTCGAAGGATTTTTAGGAGGATTGTTTTTTGCAACCATTGCTAGTTATTTTATATTTAAATTTACAGACAGCCATTTAACTTTTACTAATTGGCTAATATTAAGTATTATTATAAGTGTTATAGGAACGCTTGGAGATTTAATAGAATCTAAAATAAAACGCCAAGCTAACGTTAAAGATAGCGGAGTTATAATGCCTGGTCATGGCGGTTTATTAGATCGTTTTGATAGTATTATATTTGCAGCTCCTTTTATTTATTTGTTTTTAAGAATTGTAAACTATGTTTCATAAAGAAGGTTTTAAAATTATAGCAATTACGTTTTTGTTTATTGCTATTTCTGCAGTTGTGGTAGACACATTTGTAATAGCGCTATGGCTTAAGTACGTATTATTTTTTACGCTATTTGTTTTCTTGTTTTTAATACTTCAATTTTTTAGAAATCCCAAAAGAAACACCATATTAAACGACAATACTGTTGTATCGCCCGTAGACGGTAAAGTGGTAGTAATAGAAGAGGTTTTTGAGCCAGAATACTTTAAAGAAAAAAGACTTCAAGTAAGTGTTTTTATGTCTCCTATTAACGTACATGTTACAAGATATCCTATTAGCGGAAAGGTAAACTTTAGCAAATATCATCCTGGTAAATACCTTGTAGCTTGGCATCCTAAAGCTAGTACAGAAAACGAACGTACTACAGTTGTCGTAGAAAATCCTATTTATGGAGAAGTTTTATACAGACAAATAGCCGGTGCTTTAGCAAAGCGTATCGTTAATTATGCTGTAGAAGGTGACGCTGCTGTGCAAGGTACAGACTCTGGTTTTATAAAATTTGGGTCAAGAGTAGATTTATTTTTACCTTTGGACACTAATATAAAGGTAGAATTAAACCAAAAAGTAAAAGGAGGCGAAAGTATTATTGCCGAAATTTAAGATGACTTCCGAAGAACTTGAAAAAGCCTTTCAAGAGGCTGTAGCACAAATCAATAAACATAAGGAACCTTTTCCTGCAGATTTCTTGTTACGTCTCTACGCTTATTATAAAAGAGCTACTAATGACTATGGAAGTCCGAGCAGCAAAAAGCAAATAATTAATGCTTTTAAGACTAATGCATTGTTTCAAACAAAAAATATTTCTGCAAACGAAGCTAAGCAGAAATACATTGACTTAGTTAACAACTATTTCTTATACAGAAAATAAAAAACTATGAATTTTCTTGTAGAAAACTTACTTTTTACAAGTTTTTTAAGCGGAATCATTTTTATAATTACAGGTTTTGTAATGTTCAAATTTCCGCCTAAAAACATCAATATGCTTTATGGATACAGAACAACTCGTTCTATGAAAAATCAAGAACAATGGGATTTTTCACAAAAATATTCAGCTAAACTTTTAATATTTTGCGGTGTATTTTTAATCTTGATAAGCAACATTTCATTATTAATTACAATAAACAATAAAGCCAAACTTTTTATTAGCTTAGCTTTAATATTTGGTTCTGTAATCTTTTTACTTTTTAAGACTGAAAACGAGCTTAAAAAACGTTTTCCTTAATTTTTTAAAACAAATTCTAGAGGTTTACCGGTCGCTCCGTTTGGAAACGTTATACCCAATAAAGCAGAAATTGTTGGTGCTATATCTGGTATAGTTGTATATGCAGTTGTGTGTCCTTTTGTAATACCATTACCATAAAAAATTAAAGGTACGTGTGTATCATAATTTAAAGGAGAACCATGTGTTGATCCTGTTTTGCTATACTGTATTACTGCTGGATCTAAAACAAATAAAATATCTCCAGATCGTTTTTGATTGTATCCATTTTGCAATAAATTTTCAATTCCTTTTGTGTATTGAGTATTACTCATTGAAGTCGCTGTATATGCTTTATATACTTGATCATAAGTAATTATCTGGTTTACTATTGCCTCTTGTACTACAACTAAATCTAAGCCTAATTGTTGTATTTTTTCTCTATCTAAAAATATTTGCTGATTACTAATATTTTTTAAGAAAGATGACACTTTGTGAGTTTCAATTGTAATATTGCCTACCTTTTCTTCAAAAGCTGCACCATCAAAATAACCTGCTGGTATTTTTACACTTTCTAAATACGCTGGTACATTAACTGCTCCGTGATCTGCCGTTAAAAAGACGGTGTAATTTTCTTTGCCCACTTTCGCGTCAAGCGTATTTAATAATTGTTCAATTTCTTTATCTAACCTTATATATGTGTCTTCTATTTCTTTACTATTTACACCAAAGTTATGCCCAATATAATCTGTGCTAGAATAACTTACTGTTAACACATCTGTATAATTATCTTTACCCAATTGCTCTCCTATTAAAGCTGCTATTGCAAAATCTGTTACAATACTATTTCCGTAAGGTGTTGCTTTAATAATATTATAGTTTCCGTTTGTTTTACTTAATGCTTTTAAATCATAAGGGAATGTTGCTGTGTCTTTTCCTCTAAATCCACCTTCAAAATCGTTTAAATCACTTCCACTTTCTGTATATGTTTCTATATCATATAAAGTATTCCATTCTGTTAAATATTTTTCGGCTGGATTTGTTGCGTTAAAATCTTTGACCCATTGTGGTAAAGTTTCAAAATAGTAACTACTTGAAATAAAATGACCTTGGTCTTTCCCATGAAACCAATATGCTGCATTTGCACTATGTCCTGCTGGCAAAATTGCGCCACGATCTTTTATAGATATGCCTATTGTTTTTCCATTCATTTGTGTAAACAACCTATTTTCATCTGCAAAAGTTGTAGTTTTCATTCTGTGTGGAGACATTTGTCCTGCTTTATCCATGGTCCCAACAGATTGCACAGTTGTATCTCCTGCACAATACACAAAACTATCACTAAACTTGTCGTACCAGTTATTAGCTATAATCCCGTGATTTTTTGGCGTTGTACCTGTATAAACAGATGCGTGTCCTGGACCTGTATAGGTTGGCACATAATTAAAGTGATTATTTTTACAATTAAAACCTTCGTTTATTAACCTTAAAAATCCACCATTTCCATATTTATTTTCAAATCTTGTTAAGTACTCATATCTCATTTGATCAACTACAATTCCTACCACTAGTTTTGTTTTTTCAGTAGGTTGAACATTAGTTTCTGTTGAAGTTGAAATAGCTTCTTTTTGAGATTGGCAAGCAAATAATAAAAATACAATGCAGATTGAAAGTAATGGTCTCATATAATTTAATAAATTTAGATTGCAAAAATACAGTTTTTAAGACATCTAATTTGAAATTAAGGTTAATAAGCTGTTAGAATTTTATATTTTAGCAGTAATAAAAATTGATATGTTATACCTTCATTATTTAGGCACTTACTTTTTGATGATTGCTGAAATGTTTAAAAAACCAACCAAATGGTCGGTTATGAAGCAATTAATCTTAAAAGAAATAGACGATTTAATTATTGGCTCTTTAGGTATAGTTGCTTTTATTTCGTTTTTTGTTGGAGGTGTTGTTACGATACAAACAGCTTTAAACATAGACAATCCATTAATCCCAAAAAACCTAGTTGGATTTGCCACAAGACAATCTATTATTTTAGAGTTTGCACCAACATTTATGTCGATTATTATGGCTGGTAAAGTTGGATCCTTTATTACTTCAAGCATAGGTACAATGCGTGTTACAGAACAAATAGACGCATTAGAAGTTATGGGTATAAACAGTTTAAATTATTTAGTATTTCCTAAGTTTATTTCGTTAATGCTTTACCCTTTTGTTATTTCTATTTCAATGTTTTTAGGTATTCTTGGCGGTCTTGCTGCTTGTGTATATGGCGGTTACGCAAGTATGGGCGATTATATAGAAGGTGTACAATTAGACTTTACTCCTTTTCATATGGCGTATGCGTTTATAAAAACATTAATCTTTGCTTTTATTTTAGCCACAGTACCGTCTTATCATGGTTATTATATGAAAGGAGGAGCTTTAGAAGTTGGTAAAGCTAGTACAACATCATTTGTATGGACTAGTGTTGTAATTATCGTACTAAACTATTTATTAACTCAGTTACTTTTAAGCTAATGATAGAGGTTAAAAATTTACATAAATCATTTGGCGATGCTCACATTCTAAAAGGAATTAACACCGCTTTTGAAAAAGGAAAAACAAACCTTATTATTGGTCAAAGTGGATCTGGTAAAACTGTATTTTTAAAATGTTTACTTGGGCTTTTCAACTATGAACAAGGAAGTATTGCTTATGATGGTAAAATATTTTCGAAATTAAGTGAAGACGAAAAGCGAGATATTAGAGCACAGATAGGAATGGTATTTCAAGGAAGTGCACTTTTTGATTCTATGACAATTGAAGAAAACGTAATGTTTCCTTTAAAAATGTTTACGAAACAAAGTAAAAGCGAAATGCAAGATCGTGTAGACTTTGTTTTAAAGCGAGTTAATCTAGCAGATGCACATAAAAAAATGCCTAGCGAAGCATCTGGAGGAATGCAAAAACGTGTTGCTATTGCACGCGCAATTGTAAATAAACCAAAGTATCTTTTTTGTGACGAACCTAACTCTGGATTAGACCCAAAAACATCTATAGTTATTGATGATTTAATTAAAGAAATTACCGAAGAGTATCAAATAACTACTGTTATTAACTCGCATGACATGAACTCGGTTATGCAAATTGGTGAAAAAATTGTCTTTTTAAAAAATGGTTATAAAGAATGGGAAGGTTCTCGTTATGATATTTTTAAAACAGACAATAAAGCTGTTACCGACTTTGTTTACTCTTCAGAGTTATTTAAAAAAGTGCGTCAAATGTATTTAGAAGAGCGTGGTTAATTTACTCTTCTAATTACTAGCGTATCTACATCTAGCTTAAATTTCAACCACTTATACAGTTTAGCTTTTTCCTTTTCTACTTGATTGTTATTGACTAAAGAATCATTCCATTTAACTTCAAAAACAGACAAGGTATCTATTGTTTTAAAGTTACTTTTTACAACTTTAGAGTAAGCTATTTCTTCAACATTTTCATAATTAATATTAATTTCTTCAGTAAGAGATTTAAACGGGATTTGATCTTTCTCTAACACTGATAATTGCCTTACTTTATTTTCTAAAATAGTTATTTTTTGTTGTTGTGTTAAAAGGTCTAAAGAATCACGCGTGCGTAACTCTTCCATATATTCTAAGTTATTAACCTGTCTATTTTTGGTTTGATTGATTAATAGTTTAGTATTATTTAAATAAGGATAATCTTTTAAGCGTTGTTCTAAAACTCTTATGGTCTCGTCAGAAATAACATCTGCACCAAAAGTAGTTAACTCTATATTAGAAACCCCAGAAGGCTTAAAGTTTGGTGTCGCATATTTTTTTATGTAATTGGCATTTGGTAATGCATCTAGCTCTTTATCTATAAATTGTTTAGCGTTAACTTCAAATTGACTTTCTTCTAAAACACTTAAAAATGTAAACATTGCAGGAATCATTACAATTATAGCTACTAAAGATGCTATTCTTGCAATACGTTTTCTTTTTGCAGAATTTGCATATTTAAGCATTGGAAAACGTAAAATTTTTAGCACTAAAAATGTAGCCAATGCAATAAATATGGTATTAATTGTAAATAAGTACATGGCTTGACCAAAGTATTTCCAATTAGCTTTTGCTAATCCATACCCTGCAGTACATAATGGAGGCATTAATGCGGTTGCAATAGCTACTCCAAAAATAACAGAAGCTATAGTTCCTCTTTTGGTACGTGCTATAATTAAAGCTAAACCACCAAAAAAGGCAATTAATACATCTCGAATATCAGGTTGCACACGACCTAAAAGCTCTGAAGTATCTTCACTTAAAGGGAAAAATCTAAAGAATAAAAAAGCTGTTAATAAACTTAGTACAATCATAATTGCTAAATTTATCAATGAGCGTTTTAAAGTATCTATATCATTAATTGCAATAGATAAACCAACACCTAAAATTGGTCCCATAAGTGGAGAGATTAACATGGCGCCAATAACTACAGCTGTACTATTTGCATTTAACCCTATAGAAGCCACAAATATTGAACACACTAAAATCCAGGCTGTTGCTCCTTTAAAAGGAATATCGTTTTTTATAGCCTCTATAGTAGCGTCTCGATCGGTATCTTCTCTAAAATCTAAAAGTTCTTGCAAAAAGGTTTTTATACTTTTAAACAAACCTTCTGCATCTTTTTTTACAGCTTCTTTTTTTTGGTCTACAGTTTCTTTTTGTTTGTCTTCTTCAGAGAAGTTAAACTTGTTTTCTTTAGGATTATTGGTTGTATTCATTCAGAAATTAATAATTATCCGTAGTGCTCACCAAAAGTGTTTTTTACATTTTGAAGCACTTTTTTAATGTCTTGTTCTTTTGCTTTAGGAAAGATAAGCAAAACTTCGTCTTTATCAACAATTATATAATCGTTTAATCCATCTACAACTACAACTTTTTCTTTAGCTGTTCTAATCATATTTCCAGAAGCATCTTCTACTAAAGTTTTTGCATTAACAACAGCGTTTTGGTTTTGATCTTTATCTAGTTTATCATATAAACTTCCCCAAGTCCCAAGGTCATTCCAATCAAAAGTTGCTGGTATTACATATACATTTTTAGAAGATTCCATTATGGCATAATCAACCGAGATGTTTTCTGCTTTAGCATAATTTTCTTCTATAAATTCTGCTTCTGCATCTGTATTGTATAGCTCCATTCCTTTACTAAAATGCTGAAATAATTCAGGTTGATTATTCTTAAAAGCGTTAATTACAGATGAAACACTCCACATAAATATACCTGCATTCCAAAGAAAATTTCCTTGTGCTAAAAACTGTTTTGCAGTATCGTAATCTGGTTTTTCTCTAAATTGAATAACTTCGCTTATATTTTCTTCAAAATAATTACCGAATTCTATATAACCGTATCCTGTATTAGGAAAGGTTGGTTTTATACCCAAGGTCATTAACGCATCGTTTTGCTCACAAAACTGAAAGGCTTGCTGTACATTTTGCGTAAATGCAGTTTCATCTTCAATCCAATGATCACTTGGTGCCACAATCATGACTGCATCTGGATTTAGTTTTTGTATTTTTAACGAAGCATACAAAATACAAGGTGCTGTATTACGCATTGCTGGTTCTAAAACCACTTGTTTTTGCTTAACTTCTGGTAACTGTTGTAGGACTAAATCATTATATTTTTCATTAGTCAGAATAAAAATATTTTCAGTTGGAATTAACTTGTTTAATCGCTGAAATGTTTTTTGCAGTAATGTATCTCCTGTTCCCAACATATCATGAAACTGTTTTGGAAAACTCTCTGTACTTACTGGCCAAAACCTTGACCCTACACCACCAGCCATTAAAATGGCGTAATAATTTTTGTTTTGCATTTTGTTAATTATTTATTACAGTTACCTCTGCATTTGCATTAAACAGATATATTTTACCTGTTGAAACTTCTACACATTCAAAACGTGTACGGCGCTTTTTTAATTTTCTAAAAACTTTTCCGTTATATATTTTAAATGTACTTTGTAAAGGTATCTCAAATATAAAGGTTTTATTAGTATTTGCGTCAAACTGCTTTAATGCGTAGGCCAATTGCACATCTGTGTCGCTAGATGCTTTTGGGTTTTTAAAATGATTAGCTAGAATTGGTAAAATCTCAGACGGAAAGACATCTGGGTTTAAAAAAGGTAACATCAAGTATTGAAAGGTCTTCTTCCACTCTATCCCATGTGGCTTAATCGTTTTACCATAAGTTTTATAAGCTTCTAGATGAGCAACTTCATGTACCAAAGTAATTAAAAACCGATATTTATTTAAACTACCGTTTACTGTAATTTGATGCTTACCATTTGGTAATTTACGATAATCACCGTGACGTGTTTTTCGTTCTTTTTTTATTAATACTGTTAAATTTTCGTGCTCTAAAAGCTTTAAAACATTTGGTAATGCAGTATCTGGAATATAATTAGAAATGATGTGTTTCATCACAGCAAAATTAAATAAACTTTACCACTTCAATTCAGGGTTATCTTATATAATTATTAACATTACTTGAAGTTTAATGCTAATCATTTCATAAAATACCATTTGTATTTTGCTTACACACTTAGCTATTTTTAAATTTAAGTGAATCAATAAAAATAAACTATGAGTTTTTTAGAAGCAATGCAGGAGCGTTACAGTACTAAAAAATATAACGCATCAAAAAAAATAAAGGAAGAAGACATTCAGTCATTAAAAGAAATTCTAAGATTAAGTCCTTCTTCTATAAATAGTCAACCTTGGAAGTTTACATTTGTAAGAGATCAAAAAACCAAAGAAAAATTATCTAAAGTATCGTGGATCAATACAGAAAAAGTGTTGGATTGCGACACTTTAATAGTTTTAAGCAGAATAGACAATTTAGAGGTTTTTGAAAATCAAATTAAAGAAGAATTGCCAGAAGCTGCTGTTAATTATTACAATGAAACCATAAAACCAAAACCAGAGTCTTATATTAAATCCTGGTTTGACAAACAAGTCTATTTATCTTTGGGGATACTTTTAAGTGCTTGTGCAGAAATGGGTATTGACTCTACACCAATGGAAGGTCTTAACCCTGAAGATTATAATAAAATTTTAGAACTTGACAATTATGCTACTTTAGTAGCTGTTGCAATAGGATATAGAGATGAAGATGATCATAATCAACCTAGTAAAAAACCTAAATCTAGAATGTCTATTGATAAAATAATAGATACTGTCTAATAAAAAAACGCTTTCAATTTTTGAAAGCGTTTTTCTTATAATTCTTGAGTTACTTTTTACATCCTTTCAGGTACATTAATACCTAACAAGCTAAACGCATTTTTTATAGTCTTTGCTACTGTATTTGATAACTGAACTCTAAAAATAATTTCGTTTTTAGTATCTGCACCTAAAATTGATACATTTTGATAAAAGCTATTAAATGCTTTTACTAAATCGTAAGTATAATTAGCAATTAAAGCAGGACTGTGTTGTGCTGCTGCTTGTTGTACAGTATCAGGAAATAATTGTAGTTGTTTAATTAATTCGCGTTCTTTTTCGTGTAATTCTACTTCATTTGCATCTAGTTTAACAGTAAAATCCACATCCGATTTACGTAAAATTGATTGTATTCTTGCATACGTATATTGAATAAACGGACCAGTATTTCCTTGGAAATCTATAGACTCTTTAGGATCAAAAAGGATTCGTTTTTTAGGATCTACTTTTAAGATATAATACTTTAATGCACCAAGACCAATAGTTTTATAAAGTTCTTCTTTTTCGTCTTCAGAGTAACCGTCTAACTTACCTAATTCTTCAGAAATTGTTTTTGCAGTAGTTGCCATATCTGCAATTAAATCGTCTGCATCTACAACGGTACCTTCACGACTTTTCATTTTTCCAGAAGGTAAATCTACCATTCCGTAACTTAAATGATATAGGTTTTTAGCCCAATCAAACCCTAATTTTTTAAGGATTAAAAACAGGACTTGAAAATGATAATCTTGCTCGTTACCAACGGTGTAAACCATACCGCCAACATCAGGAAAATCTTTTATACGTTGTATAGCAGTACCAATATCTTGAGTCATGTAAACTGCTGTACCATCTGCACGAAGTACAATTTTCTCGTCTAAACCATCATCGGTTAAATCGCACCAAACAGAACCATCTTCACGTTTATAAAATACACCAGACTTTAGTCCTTCGCTAACAAATTCTTTTCCTAGTAAATAAGTTTCGCTTTCGTAATATAATTTATCAAAGTCTACACCAAGGTTTTTGTAGGTTACGTCAAATCCATCGTAAACCCAACCATTCATTTTACTCCAAAGTGCGACTATATCTTCATCTCCTGCTTCCCATTTTTTAAGCATCTCTTGAGCTTCAACTAAAATTGGAGCTTCTTTTTTTGCTTCGTCTTCTGTTTTACCTGAAGCTTTTAAATTTTCAATTTCTTTTTTGTACTCTTGATCAAACTTGACGTAATAATTCCCGACTAACTTATCGCCTTTTAAACCTGTAGTTTCTGGTGTTTCGTTGTTTCCAAACTTTTGCCAAGCTAACATACTTTTACAAATATGAATACCTCTATCGTTTATAATTTGTGTTTTATAAACTTTTTTACCAGAAGCTTTTAAAATCTCAGCAACACTGTAACCTAAAAGGTTATTACGTATATGACCTAAATGTAGTGGTTTATTTGTATTAGGCGAAGAATACTCGACCATTACGGCATCGTTTTCTGCAATAGTATCTTCAAAACCGTAAGTTGTTTTATCTTTTATTGTATTAAAAAACTCTACAAAATATGATGCGCTAATTTCTAAATTTAAAAAGCCTTTTACAACATTAAAACCTTCAACTTCGTTAACATTTTCTACTAAATAATTACCTATAGACTCTCCAATTTGCACTGGATTACCTTTTACAACGCGCAACATAGAAAATACAACAACAGTAATATCTCCAGGAAATTCTTTTCGTGTTGCTTGAAATTCTACAGATTCTAAATCGGCATTAAAGTTACTTTTTACTGCGCTTTTTATTTGCGTTGTTAGGATGTCTTGAAGATTCATATTTCTTATAAAAATTAAAGCGCAAAGATAGTATTTTTAAGGTTTTAATTGAATGTAACAAAATTTAATTTCACTTAAAACACTTCTTTAAAATACATATTTTTCAGGTAAAAAAAATGAACTTAACCGTTAGTCTAATTTTTTGGTATTACCTCTTAAAAATTATGTATAACGACTATAATTATTCATTTTTATATCCATGAAGGAAAAATCCCTCTATTTTCTTCATTTTAATTAAACTAAGTTATGTGTATAATTTAAAGTAATGGTTTATCGCTACCATTATTTAATTATCACTGTGTGAATGAAATGAAGGGACTACTCGTCTTATTTTTAATGTTTTTTGTAGGGTCCATATGTTTTTCGCAAAACGAAGAACTGGATAGTCTTACAATACAATTAGCTTACCAAAACCCTGATACATCAAAGGTTAATACTTCTATTAGTATTATTAAACTTTTGTTTGAAAATAAGGATTTTAGTAAAGCCAGCAAGTTTATACAACAAAGTGAAAGATTAGCTAATGACCTTGATTACAAACAAGGCTTAGCTAAAATTATATATTACAAAGCTAAAATCTATCAAGCAGAAGGCAAAAAGACTAGAGCTATAAACACCTTAAAAAATGCTCGTTTACTATTTTCTAAAACTAAAGACACACTTGCTGTAGCAAAAGTAAACAGTAATTTAGGTGTTTTAGAAATAGAAAATGGTAACTACAAAGAAGGATTATCTTATGCTCTTTCTTCTATCAATGAGCTTGAAAAAAGAAACCGTTTTGACGACTTATCTTCTATCTATAAAAGCTTAGCTAATGCCTATAAAACTTCTGGAGATTTAGATAAAGCTATAACTTATAACCTAAAACGTCTTAATGCAGATAACCAAAGTAATAACACAAAAAGGTTAGTAGAGACAAATAAAGATTTAGGTAATATTTATTCTACTAAAAAGAATTACACACAAGCTATAAGTTATTACGAAAGTGCATTAGGTTATGCCAATTCTACAGATACAGCTTTAAGAGCTAGTATTTTACCGTATTTAGGTAATGCTTATTTAAAAAAAGAAGATTACAAAACATCTGCCAAATATTTAGTAGAAGCTATTAAGTTAAATCGCGAAGTAGATAATAAGAAAGAAATGGCTATTGCCCTAAATGCTTTAGGGGAATTAAATCTTGTTCAAAATAGATTAAAAACTGCTGAAGAACAATTATTAGAAGCTGCCAATATAAGCAGAATTGCTAATAATGACGAAGTACTAATGGAAAACTACAGGTTAATGAAAACCTTAGATTCTATTAAAGGAAATTTTGAAAGTGCTTTTGTATGGCAAAGTCATTACCATAAATTAAAAGAAAAAATAGATAGCCAACAAGTAAAAGTTACACCTTTAATTATTGAAGAGCCAGAACAGACTTTAAGTAAAGACCTAACATTAATCCCAGATACTAAAGAAGATACTGCTAATTCTGTAAGCAAAGATAAGTTTGATAAATTCAAACTTATCTTTTATGCTTTATTAGCTGCATTTGCTGTACTACTTACATTTTTTGTGTTGTTTTTAATGAAACGTAACAACAAATTAAAGTATACTAGAGAGCTTGAAGCTAAAAACAAAAAAATAGAGCTTCAAAATGAAGCTATTTTAGAACAAAGCAAGCATCTAGAAAATATCAATAAAGTTAAAGACAAACTATTTTCTATTGTATCCCATGACTTAAAAGACTCTTTAACCTCTACAAAAGGCTTTATAGACTTATTAAAAGATGGACAACTAAGTCAAGATGAATTTCATAGTCTTTTACCAGAATTAAGTGAAAATGCAAATAATGCGTCTTTACTATTGTTTAATTTACTTAACTGGTCTAAGTCACAAATGCAATCTTTAGAACCAAAACCTAGTTTGTTTGATATTCAAGAAGTTTTTGCAGACAAAGTAAAACTTATTGAAAGAAAGCTTGATGCCAAAGGAATACATCTAATAGATAATACACTTAGAGATTTTATTTATGCAGATAGAAGCATGGTAGAAATAGTTATACAAAACCTTTTAGCTAACGCAGTAAAATTCTGTAATAGAGGAGATAGTATTTCTATTTCTAATCAAATTAGTAATGGTAAGTGTATTATTAGTGTTGCAGACACAGGTGTTGGTATTAAAAAAGAAGACATAAGCAAAATTTTTGGCAATAATACCTTTACCACACGTGGTACTAATAAAGAAAAAGGAACAGGTTTAGGACTAACAATATGTAAAGAGTTAGTCGAGTTAAATAAAGGATCTATTTGGGTAGAAAGTACAGTAAATGTTGGAAGCACTTTTTATGTAGAACTACCAAAAAATAAAGTTGAAAATCCTGGTGAGACATGAACTACACCTTCGGTAGAAATACCTCAGCCATCATACACCTCGCGCTTCCGCCACCACAAGTCTCTATAGTTTCTAAACTACTTGATAATATTGGGCAATGTGCTTCAATCATTTTAATTTGTTCTGGTGTTAAACTGTCGTGAGCAGATTGACTCATTACTAAATATAACTTGTCATCGTTACCTCTAACTTGAAGCATGTTTCCTGCAAATTCATGCATTTGGCTTTCAGTAATTTTTATAATTTGTTTACCGTCTGCTTCTAAGTGTTTAACTACATTTTTACGTTCTTTTTTATCATCTATTGTATCTAAACAGATAACAGCAAATGTTTCTGCTAAACACATCATTACGTTAGTATGATATATTGGCAAACGTTTACCATCTACGGTTTGATTAGCCGTAAAAACTATTGGTGTAAATTCAAAATCTTCACAGAATTCTATAAACAAACTTTCGTCTGCTCTTGGCGACAACGCACAGTAAGCTTTTCTGTTTGTTCGATCTAATAACAAACTTCCTGTACCTTCTAAAAATACATCTTCGTCTTCAGCTTCTGTATAGTCAATAAAATTATTGATTTTAAAACCTTCTTTTTCTAAACGTAAAAATATTTCTTCCCTTCTTTCTCTTCTTCTATTTTCGGCAAACATTGGATATAAAGCGACATCTCCATTTTCATGAAAACTCACCCAGTTATTAGGGAATATAGAATCTGGTGTATCTTGTTTAATATCATCATCTTCTACAATTACATTTATACCAACATTTCTTAATTTTTCTACAAACGCATCAAACTCTTCTTGTGCTTTAGCATTTACCTCTGCATTTTTCAAATCTATTTCTTCTTGAAAATAGTTATTTACTGCTGTTTGCTCATTCATCCTAAAATTTACTGGACGAATCATTAAAATGGTGTTAGTTGTTTGCTTCATGTTGTTTAGAAAATGATTTTAAATTGAGCGCAAAATTATGATTTTTAAAAGATATTAATTGCCGTTTTAACTAATTATTTCCACTTAATATTACAACCCATTGATGGTAACTGATTTTTTAATGGTGTATCATTATTTAAGGTTGCGTTGATAGCTGCTATTAAATCTTTACCTGTCAAAGGTTTATCGTTTCCTGGTCTGCTATCATCTAATCGTCCATGATAAGTAGATTTTAAATCTTTGTCAAAAACATAAAAATCTGGTGTACATGCT
This sequence comes from Mesoflavibacter sp., assembly GCF_964226795.1. Lineage (NCBI taxonomy): Bacteria > Pseudomonadati > Bacteroidota > Flavobacteriia > Flavobacteriales > Flavobacteriaceae > Mesoflavibacter > Mesoflavibacter sp. The sequence continues at coordinate 26,922 of NZ_CAXQQP010000010.1, read as the reverse complement.
GCATCATAAGCTTTTGCTACATCTTGTGTTGGGTCATATAAATAAGGAAATGGATATTTATTTTTTGCAGCAACTTCTTTCATTTTATCAGGAGCGTCTTGTGGATAATTTTCAATATCATTACTACTAATAGCAATAAAATTAACGCCTTGACTTTTAAATTGATTAGCTAACTCTACAAGCTTACTATTTACATGAATTACAAAAGGACAATGATTACAAATAAACATAATTACTGTTGCTTGTTTTCCTTTTAATTGCTGTAAGTTAAAAGTTTTACCCGTAACTGAATCTTCTAAAGAAAACTCTGGTGCAATTGTATGTAAAGGAAAAGGGTTTGAAGGTGTTAACGCCATGATTTTGTTAATTTTTTATATATTTTTCAATAATTTATTTTGAACTTTAAATTATATTACTTTTCTTAGATAAAGATTAATGTTTTCCCTAACATTCTAATTGATTAATAGCACATATGAAGTTTTCCCTCTTTCTATTGCTTTTTATGACACTTTCTGTTGTAAAAGCGCAAGACATGTCTGATACGTCTAAGTTTTTAAAAGTGACTAGATACAGACTTAAACCAACCGAATTAGCATTACATAAAGATATTAATTCTGATAACGTTTACCTAAAGATTTATAAAAATCACAAAGGAAGTATTATAGAAGATTATAAGTTTTTTAAACCTAAAAAAAATGAAATACTTTTCTTTTATGGTGTTAATAAAGAAACTAATAAAACAGAAATGTTTTTTAAAATTCATAACAACTTAAAAGAGGCTTACAAAAACAAAGAGTTTGAAAAGCTAATAAAAATTGTAAAAATCTTACAGTATAATATCTTTTATAAGGATAATTTTTCTAGTGCAGATGCATATGCAGCTTTAGAGCGCACCTAATTTTTAAGGTGTCGAGTTTGATACTTGCAACATTTTACCATTATAATATTTCTGTCCGTTTAAAGAAAAGTCAGCTATATAATCTGCCATTTCTTTAGCTGTTGTTGGTGCAATGTACCCTGGAAAAGCCTCTTCTAACATTTCGGTTTGTACAGCGCCTAAAGCCAATACATTAAAACTTGGTCCAGTTTCTTTAAACTCTTCAGCTAATAATTCGGTTAAAGTAATAACAGCACCTTTACTAGAACTATACGCTGCTAAACCAGGAAACTTCATACTACCTTGTACTCCACCCATAGAACTTACTGTAACCACATGACTTTCTTTTGCCATAAAAGGAATTACGACTCTTGTCATTTCGGCTACACCAAAAACGTTAGTTTTATACACGTATTCAAAATCAGATATAGATGTTTCTACAAAAGGTTTGTTTAACAAAGCTCCAGCATTATTAATAAGTACGTCAACTTGTTGCCAATTGGCTTTTATAAAATCTTCAACTTTATGATAATCGTCTTCTTTACCTAAATCAAAAGAAAACGAAGTAACATTTTGCAAATTAAGATCAATAACGGGTTGCTCGTTTCTTGATAATGCTAATATATTACAACCTTTTTGCGCAAAGATTTGAACTAATTCAAAACCAATTCCGCGACTTGTCCCTGTTATTATTATGTTTTTCATCTCAATTATTTTGGATTATAAAGTTAAAAAAACCTGTTTCAAATAAGATGAAACAGGTTTTTATTTATTTAGTTTTCGCTTACGCGGAAATTTAAACTAGCATTGTTACAGGATTTTCTATATATCCTTTTAATGTTTGAAGGAATTGCGCTCCTGTAGCTCCATCTACTGTTCTGTGGTCACACGCTAAAGTTAATTTCATTGTGTTACCAGGTACAATCTGACCGTTTTTAACAACAGGTTTTTGTACGATCGCTCCAACAGATAGAATTGCAGAATTAGGCTGATTAATGATAGATGTAAAGCTTTCTATTCCAAACATACCTAAGTTAGAAATGGTGAATGTGCTTCCTTCCATCTCATCTAAACTTAATTTTTTGTTTCTAGCTCTACCTGCAAAATCTTTTACTGCAGCTCCAATTTGAGGTAAAGATTGCTCGTTAGCAAACTTTACAACTGGTACTAGTAAACCATCTTCTACAGCTACTGCCACACCAATGTGAACGTGATTGTTTAATTTCATCTTATCGTCAAACCACTGAGAGTTTACTTGTGGATGTTGCTTTAATGCCAATGCACAAGCTTTTACAACCATATCATTAAATGAAATTTTTGTATCTGGTAAAGAGTTGTATTGCGTACGGAATGCTATTGCATTATCCATATCAAACTCTACATTTAAGTAGTAATGCGGTGCTGTAAACTTAGATTTAGCCAAGTTTTTAGCAATTGCTTTACGCATTTGGCTGTTTGGCACTTCATCAAAATCTTCTTGACCTGAAGGTACAAACTTACCAACTTGAGCAGATTGTGCTGCTGGAGTAAAGTTTTCTATATCACGCTTTACAATACGACCGTTTTCTCCAGAACCTTTAACTTGAGATAAGTTAATTCCTTTTTCGACTGCCATTTTCTTAGCTAATGGCGACACAAAAATGCGTCCTCCAGAAGCTGTTTGAGTTGGCTGAGCAACAGGTTTAGATTCTGTTTTAGTGTCTTGTTTTGGCGTTTCTTTTTTAGGCTCTGGTTTAGACTCTTTTTTAGGAGCTTCTTCTTTTTTAGCTGATGCATCTCCACCAGCTTTGAAGTTTTTAGCAACACCTGAAACATCTGTTCCTTCAGGTCCTAAAATAGCTAATAAAGCATCTACTTTTGCAGATTGTCCTTCTTCTAAACCAATGTGTAATAACGTACCTGATTGAAACGACTCAAACTCCATCGTCGCTTTATCAGTTTCGATTTCTGCTAAGATATCTCCTTCTTCTACTGCATCACCAACTTTTTTAAGCCAAGTTGCAACAGTACCTTCTTCCATTGTATCACTTAAGCGAGGCATTGTTACTACTGTAACACCTTCTGGTAATTCTTCTGAACTATTTTCAGATGACTTATCTTCAGAAGTGTCTTCTTTATCATCTGTATTTTCTTCTGACTTCTCTTCTTCTTTTGTTGAAGATTTACCATCTAAAAGGCTTGAAATATCTTCACCTTCTTCTCCTATAATTGCTAAAAGCTCGTCTACTTTAGTAGTTTCTCCTTCTTGAACACCAATATGTAATAATGTCCCTTCGTAAAAAGACTCAAACTCCATTGTTGCTTTATCGGTTTCAATTTCTGCTAAAATATCACCTTCTTCAACTTTATCACCTACTTTTTTTAACCAAGTTGCGACAGTTCCTTCTTCCATGGTGTCACTCAAACGAGGCATATTTATTACTTCTGCCATAGCTTATAATTTGTGTTGTATAAATGGATAATCTTCTTGTTCGTATACAGAATCGTACATTACATTCTTTTCTGGGAATGGAGACTCTTCTGCAAATTTCTCACATTCTGAAACTAATTTTTTAACGCGCTTATCAATCTGCTTAATCTCTTCTTCTGTAGCGTATTTTTCTTCTAAAATAATATCTTTTACTTGCGTAATAGGATCTATTTTCTTGTATTCTTCTACTTCTTCTTTTGTACGATAATGTTGTGCATCTGACATAGAGTGACCTCTATATCTGTAAGTTTTAACCTCTAAAAATGTTGGTCCGCCACCTTTTCTTGCACGTTGGATAGCTTCGTCAAAAGCTTCTGCAACTTTAATTGGATTCATACCGTCTACTGGTCCACAAGGCATTTCGTAACCTAAACCTAACTTCCATATGTCTGTATGGTTGGCGGTACGCTCTACAGATGTACCCATAGCGTAACCATTGTTTTCACAAACAAAGACTACTGGTAATTTCCATAACATAGCTAAGTTAAAAGACTCGTGTAATGATCCTTGTCTTGCAGCACCATCACCAAAACAGCAAATTGTTACCGCATCGCTATCGTGATATTTATCACCAAAAGCAATACCTGCTCCTAAAGGTATTTGTCCTCCAACAATACCGTGACCACCGTAAAAACGGTGTTCTTTAGAAAAAATATGCATTGAACCACCTAAACCTTGAGATGTACCAGTTGCTTTACCATAAAGCTCTGCCATTACTCTTTTAGGGTCTACACCCATTCCTATAGGTTGCACGTGATTACGATAAGCAGTAATCATCTTGTCTTTAGTTAAGTCCATAGCATGTAATGCTCCTGCTAATACTGCTTCTTGACCGTTGTAAAGGTGTAGAAAACCTCTAACTTTTTGTTGAATGTAAACTGCTGCTAGTTTGTCTTCAAACTTTCTCCAAAACAGCATGTCCTCATACCATTTTAAATACGTTTCTTTAGTTATTTTTTGCATTGGTGACGTTTATAGTTTTACCGATTAACAAAAGTAACACTTTAGTTAGTAATGAAAAAACTGAAAATAATAAAAAATTAACGAAATCGTTATAGGTAGCTTTTATCAAAACCTAATGGTAAAAGATTTGCTAAAGAGTTAGACCTTACTACTTTTCCTGATTCTCCCATAAAATAAATTTCTATTGGATGGTTTTGTTTGTTTTCATACTCTGATATAGCTTGTCTACAAGCTCCACATGGAGGTATAGGTGTTATTGTTGTATGTATTTTTGAACTTGCAGAAATAGCCATTCTTATTATTTTTTCTTCAGGATATTTAGCTCCTGCAAAATAAATTGCCGTACGTTCTGCACATAATCCTGAAGGATATGAAGCGTTTTCTTGATTGCTACCTGTTATTATTTCTTTGTTTTCTAATAGCAAAGCAGCGCCTACATTAAATTTAGAATATGGTGCATAAGCTTTTTCTCTGGCACTTATTGCTTGTTTCATTAAATCTTGAACTTCTTTTGGTGTATCATTTAAATGATCATATACCTGCAAAGTTGTTTCTATTTTCACTTCTTTCATATTAATAAAGATACTAAACAATTATAGACAAAAAAACTATTGCTTTCGCAATAGTTTCTTTTTAACGTCTTTTTAATATTTTCTAATATTCATCATATTCTCCAGCTCCAAGATTAAAGGTTAGAGAAAACCTTAATGTTCCTTCTAAAGGACTTGGTACTTTTGATGATGAAAATAAGTACGACATATCTAAGTTTAACACGTTATATTTAAATCCTGCTCCTAAAGCAAAAAACTTACGTGCACCTTTAGTTTCGTGCTCATTAAAATATCCTGCTCTTAGTGAGAATGCATCTTGATAAACATATTCTGCTCCTAAAGCGTAGGTAAATTCTTGTAACTCTTCTTTAAAACCTCCTGGTGCATCACCAAAAGATTGAAAAATCCCTGATAAAAATGGTACATCATTATCTTGTCCTGCTATTATGTAATTGGCATCATCACTTACTAGCTCATCTGCATCTGCTTGATAACCTGGTTCTCCGTTGTTATCTATATATTCTAATCTTCTACCTCTTTGCGGTGGTGTTGGCACTAATAATTTTGATACTTCTGCTGTAACAGCTAACTTGTTATATTCATCAAATATGAAATCAAATCCTCCTCCTAATCTTAAGTTGGTTGGCTGAAAGTTTTCTACACCTGCTTCGTCATACTTAAATTTAGGTCCGATATTTTGGATAGCAAATCCACCACGCCAGCGACCATTAAAATCACTGTAAGCTTCTTCTTCACTTTGATAAAAACCTGAAATATCTACGCCAAATGTACTTGCTGCAGAGTTATCATTATTACCCGTATTTAGTTTTAAATCTGATCTTAAATAACGCATTGTTACTGCCATACCAAATTGGTCGCTTAATCTAAGTCCATATGATAAATCGACAGTAAACTCATTAGGTCTTTGTATTAATGCTTCAGAAAATTCATCTTCAACAAATTCTATATCTCCTAAAGAAAAATATTTAAAACTTGCAGCAAAAGCACTATTTTCATTTATTCTATTAAAGTATGTTACATTTCCTAAGAAAATATCATTAACCAACTTACTTAGATATGGTGTGTAACTTATTGCTACTCCTGATTTATCTTCTGAAAAAACATATTTTGAAGCATTCCATTGCTGAGAAAAAGCGTCTACAGATGTAGCTACACCCATGTCTCCTAGTGATGCTGCACGTGCATCTGGTGCTATTAATAAAAAAGGTACTCCTGTAGTAATTACTCTACTATCTTGATAAGGAGATATCTCTACTACATTTTCTTGTGCTAGTCCATAAAAAGATGTTAATAACACCAGCACCATTAAAAATCTATTTTTCATATATATAATTTGTTAGCAAATATAATTTATTATTATAGTATTACAAGTTTCTCTATTTTCTCTGTAGTTTTATTTGTTGAAGGCGAATGTACTTTTAGTTTATAAATATAAGTTCCTTTTCCTATTTTTTGACCAAAATCGTCACGTCCGTCCCAAATAATATCTCTTGAGGTTCCTGCTGCAGAGCCACCACAACATGAACCACCGTTTGCTCCTGTTGTCCCGTTAAGTGTTCTCACCAATTTACCTGATATTGTAAATATCTGGACTGAAATGTTTAATGCTTCTGAGCTATTATGACTAAACCAAAACTCTGTATAATTTACAAAAGGGTTTGGATAGTTTAAGACGTTTGTTAAAACTAAATTTTCATTTTCTTCATGCACTACAAATTGTATCTCGGTAGTAGAAGAATTATTGTATACATCCCATGCTTTTAGTGATAAGGTGTGTAAGCCTGGCTCTAAATTTCTTAATGGATAAGTTAATGACCCTTTAGTATAATTGTCTACATCTGCAGTGTAGTAATCATTTAACACAAATGGGTTAACCTCATCACCATCTAAAATCGCAACTATATCATGCCCGATACCACTTGCTGTATTAATACCGTTTTCATCTTCTAATTTTGCTAAGATCATTGGTGACTCGTTAGTAATTCCTCCAGAAACAAAAGTTTCATCATTCATATATAATTGGATTGTTGGTGGTAAATTATCTTCTGCTGCATCTGGATTTATACCTCCAATTTGTAGTGTATTAATACTAGCGCCTGTTTTGTCTTCTAAGGAGTCTTCTTTTACAGCATAAAAACTAACTTTACCATATCCTACAGGAATACCAATATCTTTAGGAACGATAAAATCGAACTCAAATTGCCCATTGGTTACAGAAGCTTGACCTCTAAACACTAATGCTCCTAAAGTTGTAAAATCTAAATAAATAGTCCCGTTATTATTTGTTGTATTATCGTTAGCTAAGGTTTGTCTTTCAATTTCTTTATCATAGATTGTTGCTGTTAAAGTACCATTATAGTCTGTTAACACATTTCCATTAACATCTGTTACCTCTCCAGAAAGCTTAGCGTAACTTAACGCTTGTAAAACATCTGTGTTTTGGTCTACTGGAACATCATTTATTTTTGTTAGCCTTATATTAGGCTGAGGAAATGCTAACTTTAATGCAGGATCACCGATAAAAAACGCCAGACTTTTTTGAGATGATGTAAATGATGGATCATTTTTTGCTAATCTTAAAGCTTCTGCAGCACTAGGATATTCATGATCGTCATAAGTATCTTGATCACTAAAAGAAAATAAATATTCTTTTAATATTTCATTAAAATCTCTTCCTACAGTTACAAATATTTGTCTAGTAGTGGTTATTAAACCTATTGCTCCTGCATCTTTATTCCAATAAATTAATTCTCCAGCAGTTTCTCTTAAAGGGTTATCAAACCTTGTAAATTCACAAGTTACGGTAATAAACAGATTTAATTTACACTCGTTATTTAATGCTTGTACGTCTGGTTTTTGCATGATACGCTCTTTTGCTAAACCATCTTCTCCTCCATGTCCAAAATAATCTACAACTAAAGCTCCTTTTTCTATTGCATTTGCAATCGCAACATTTACTTCTGGATATCTATCTCCTCCAGCAGAAGCCACTTGTTGATAAGCATCTGAATGAATTTTTGTTACATTTATATAAGGTTTATTTAAAGACACTTCATTAGCTATTTGATCTGTTGTCTCTTGCAGAGTTGCTTCCCATTGTTCATCAACGTCATCTGATATAACTACAAAGTTGTTTCTCCAACCACCTAAAGCATCTTTAGAGTGATAAGTAACAATTTTATCTACCATATCTTTTGCTAATTGTGGAGAATCTGCTACGATACGACCTATTGCAACATCTAATTTATTTGCACTGTTATAAGCATCTAAGTTTCCTTCTCCTAAATCTAAATACCCATAAAAGTCATCTGAAATAAAAGAGTTAGAAAGATTAAAACTACTGTAAGCATTCCATGTTGGAAAATTATATGTGTTTGATGAAATTCTTCCTTTGTAATCAAATGATGAGTCTCCAAAAAGACACAGGTATTTAAGTTTATTTTCTGGTGAACTTGCATTATCATAAACGTATTTTACAAAGTTTCTTATAGCTGCAATATCTGGGTTTCCTGTAGCAAATTCTTTATAAATAGAGCCAAGCGTTACAACCTTTACATTTAACCCATATTTTTCACGATTAATTTGAGCCAAACGATTAGCTTGTCCTAAATGAGAAGTTGTTGTTAGTATTAAATAATCAATATCCTGAAAATTTCCGTTGTTATCTAAAAAAATTGAGCCTTTTAAATTTTGATTACCAACTATAGCATTTTGAGGTATTGTAGGTATGTAATAGTCTTGAGAGGTTACTGCTACAAATTTATTCTCTACACCTAAATTTGTATTAAAATTTAATGTAGCGTTTCCTTCATTTACAATTGAAGATACGTTATATAAATCTGTAATATTCCAAACTTCTTGAACTTGACTTGCATTTGATAAAGTGTAAGATGCTACACCAGTTCCTTGAAAAGCTAATCGGTTAAAGAATTTAAATTGATCACCAATAAAATCTAAATCTCTTACTGCTTCTACACCTATATAATCTAAATATCCATTTGCACTTGGATTACCTTGGTTATTGTAATTTAAACCAATATTGATCGTATTTGAACTTACATTAATATTTTGAGTAAGACTACCGCCTGTCGCATAAACGCCATCTGAAGAATTTGCGCTAGAATGATTAATACTACCTATTTGAGTACCATTAACACTAACTCCAAAAGTTGTACTATTAGATGCGGTAGATGCGGTATGCACTCTAACATTTACTGGTTCTGTAACAACTAAATTAGGAAAATCAAAGCTAAAGCTTTGAGAGTTTTCTACATTAAACTCTTCTCCAAACCATCTTCGCCCTACAAAAACAAGATTTCTTTCGTCTACTTCATGAAATTTATAGTCATGAAAAGTAGTAAATGATGCACTAACACTTCCTGTTGGTTGTATGTAATTCTGTATACGTTTACCATTGCCAGAGCTTATATTTATATAGTAAACCGTTTTATCGGTATAAGGATTTATATTAGTATTAATACTTGTATTATAAACATCTGCAGATGGTCCTTGAGCATAAAATAATATATAATCAGAATCATTAAAAACACCATCCGTTTCTCCTACTACTTTAATTGCGTTTTCAATTGGATCAAAAGGAAAATTTGCTACGTTATTGTAAGGCATCATCATTCCGCCATAACCATATATCTTGATATTTCTTGGATCTACGTTATCTACATTAACTCCTAGTTGACTTAAAAAAGATTTATTTAAAATATAGACTCCAGATTTTTGGACTTCAAACTTATACCAGCTTCCGTTTGCTAATACAGAGTTAGTGACAGAAAAAGAACTTGAGCTTCTAAAAGAATTTGAATTACTAGTAGTGTAATTAATAGTAAAAGACTTCACCCTTTTTATACGGTTTCCTTCTTTAACAAAGGTTTTAAGCCTAAATACAGCATAGCTATCTTTTCTCCCTCTCGCATTTTTTAAAGAATATTCTAAAGTAGAAGGAATTGAAGAGAGTTTTAATCCCTTTAGCTCTTCTCTAGTTACTGTTTGATAGGTTACATTGGATAGATTTACAGAATTTTCATTAACTGGTATTGATGTTTTCCATTCGTTAGAATAAATAACACCATTATCTAAATCAAAATTAAAATTTTCTTCAGGTAAAAATGCTGGAACAACAACCGAAAAGCCATCTGCTTTAAGTGTTTTGTACGAATCCCAATTTAAGGTTACACTTTTCTGTTGAGAAAAAAGTGGCAAAACAAATAGTACAGCAAGTACAATTAAAATCTTTTTCATTGCAATAATAACGTCTAATTTTATATGATATTATTTAATTCTTAATAATTTCATAAAACAGTTTCAAAATTACAATAATAAAATTGAAATAAACACGTTATAGTGACTGAAAACAACGATAAAATTCACATAAAACATCGTTGTAAAGTAAATAAATAGGATTAAGTGCGATATTTTTTTTATTCAAAAAAGCTAAAATCTCTTGTAGTGTTGGGTATAATTCTTATATTGCGTCCTCTTAAAAACATTTTTATTCTAAACGCATGAATATGAAAAAAGTATTTTTATCAAGGTTATGTCTAGTTTTAGCAGTATCTCTAACCTTGGTAGGTTGTAAAAGATCTGGTGGTGGCTCAAACACTTCAAGAGCTACAGGATGGGACATTAACTCAAAAGATGGTGGATTTCAATATAACACCAAATTTAAAGAGCAAGAAACAGCTCCAGGATTAGTTTTTGTTGAAGGAGGAACTTTTACAATGGGTAGAGTCCAAGACGATGTTATGCACGACTGGAACAATACTCCTACACAACAACACGTTCAGTCTTTTTACATGGATGAAACTGAGGTAACTAACAAAATGTACCTAGAGTATTTAGATTGGATTAAAAGAACATATCCACCAGAAGAAGAAAACTTTAGAGCAATATATAACGGTGTTTTACCAGATACATTAGTATGGAGAAACCGTTTAGGATACAATGAAGTTATGACAGAAAACTATTTACGTCACCCAGGTTATGGAGAATATCCTGTAGTTGGTGTAAGTTGGATACAAGCTGTCGAATTTGCTAACTGGAGAACAGATCGTGTTAACGAATTACAACTTCAAGAAAACGGATACCTAAAACAAGGTAGCGAATTAGAAGCAACTGCAGACGCTAACTTTAGCACTGATACATATATTAACAGTCCAACTCAAACTTACGGTGGAAACGAAGATGTTTTAAGAGGTGGAAAATTAAAAGCTCAAACAAATGCAGCAGGAGAAGAAATTAATGTTTATGCGTCTAGAGAAACAGGATTAATTTCTCCTAAATACAGACTTCCTACTGAAGCAGAATGGGAATATGCAGCATTAGGCTTATCTGAAGTAAGAAGTTATAATGTATATAGAGGTCGTAAAAAATATCCTTGGGATGGACAATATACAAGATCAGGAAAACGTAAGATTAGAGGTGATCAATTAGCTAACTTTAAACAAGGTAAAGGTGACTACGGTGGTATCGCTGGATGGTCTGATGATGGCGCAGACATTACTGCTCAAGTAAAATCTTACGATCCAAATGATTTTGGTTTATACGACATGGCAGGAAACGTTGCAGAATGGGTTGCTGATGTTTACAGACCTATAGTAGATGACGAATTTAATGACTTTAACTATTACAGAGGTAACGTTTATACTAAAAACGTTATCACAGAAGAAGGTACTGTTAAAGTAGTAACTACTGATGAAATTGTTTTTGACACACTTCCAAATGGAGATGTAATTGCAAGAGATCTTCCTGGAGAAATTGCTACGCAACCAGTTGATGAAAAAGAAACATACTTACGTACAAACTTTGATAGAAGCGACAACAGAAACTTTAGAGATGGAGATGTTCAATCTTCAAGATACTACACAGACTTTGATGAAGAAGAAGGTGAAGCTTCTACAGATGAGTTTACAAGAAAAATGTACAACTCACCTAAACACAACATCGAAGTAGATTCTGCAGGAAACTTTATTAGAGAATACGACAAATCAGATAGACGTACTTCTTTAATAAACGACGAAGTAAGAGTTTATAAAGGTGGATCTTGGAAAGACAGAGAGTACTGGTTAGACCCAGCACAAAGACGTTACTATCCTCAAAACATGGCAACAGACTATATTGGTTTTAGATGTGCTATGTCAAGAGTTGGATCTAAATCAAAAGGTAACCGCAAAACAAAAAACTAATTCAATAAATATTTGAATAAATTAAAAGTCCTAACAAATTTGTTAGGACTTTTTTTATACTTTTATTTTATGACAATAGAACAAATACATAATAAATTTTTGAACTGTACAGGTGTATGTACAGACACAAGAAAAATATTTAAAGACTGTTTATTTATTGCTCTAAGCGGCGATAATTTTAACGGCAATACTTTTGCTAAACAAGCACTAGAAAAAGGCGCTAAATATGCTATAATTGATCAAGAAGAATATATTATAGATAATAAAACTATTTGCGTAAAAAACTCTCTAGAAACTTTACAAAAATTAGCAAACTATCATAGAAAACATTTAGACTTACCCATTATAGCCTTAACCGGAAGTAACGGAAAAACAACAACTAAAGAATTAATTAATACCGTACTTTCTAAAAAATATAGAACTGTAGCTACTATAGGTAACCTAAATAATCATATTGGTGTACCACTTACACTACTTTCTATGAATAAAAATACCGAAATAGGTATAGTAGAAATGGGTGCGAATCATCAAAAAGAAATTCAGTTTTTATGCAAAATAGCTGAGCCTGATTACGGATACATAACAAACTTCGGAAAAGCACACCTAGAAGGATTTGGAGGTGTTGAAGGAATCATAAAAGGTAAAAGCGAATTATATGATCACTTAATTGAAAATAATAAAGACATCTTCATGAATGGTGATGATAAAATTCAGCAACAAAAATTAAAAGACTATAAAAAAACAATAAGTTTCTCTTCTTCTAAGGAAGAATGTGATTACCAAATAGAATTTAAAGAAGTAAACCCATTTGTAGCTTTCTTTTTTGACAATACAATAATTGAATCAAAATTAATAGGCACATATAACTTTACAAACCTTTGTGCCGCAACAACAATTGGTAAACACTTTAAAGTATCAACAGATGATATTAAATCTGCTATTGAAAGTTACGTACCTACCAATAATAGATCACAAATAATACAAAAAGGGAACAACCAAATAATAATGGATGCTTACAATGCAAATCCTTCTAGTATGGAAGTTGCATTAGACAACTTAAATAAGCTTTCTGATAAGCGTAAAATAGCTATTTTAGGTGATATGTTTGAATTAGGAAATGATGCATCAATAGAACATCAAAATATAGCTGACTTGGTTACAAAACTAAATCTTGATAAAATTTATCTTATCGGAGAAAACTTTAATAAAGTATCTAGTAAAAACGATAAAATTGAAAAATTTTCTTCTTTTGAAAATTTCAAATTAAACTTTAGAGAAATTAAGAACTCAACTATCCTAATAAAAGGATCTAGAGGTATGGCTCTAGAAAGAGTTTTAGAATTATTATAAAATAAAAAAGGTCTTCAAAAGAAGACCTTTTTTTTGTGGGCGCGAAGGGATTCGAACCCCTGACCCCTTGGGTGTAAACCAAGTGCTCTGAACCAACTGAGCTACGCGCCCTTCGTAATTGGATTGCAAATATAGACTAGTTTTTGAATATGCAAAAACTTTTTTGAAAAAATTTTTAAAAAATTTCTGCCACAACAAAAGTACTTCCTCCAATATAAATCACATCATTATCACTTGCTTTGCTTATTGCTTTATCAACAGCTTCTTTTACAGATAGATATGATTCTCCAACAAAACCTTCACCCAAAAATTGATCTCTTAAAATATTTTGATCCAAACCTCTTGGAACATCAGGTTTACAAAAATAAAATGTGGTTTTTTTAGGTAAAAGACTAAAAATTTGACTTAGATCTTTATCATTAACTACTCCAAAAACAATATGAAGATTATTAAATTGTTCTTTTTGCAATTGTGTCATAGTTATACTCAACCCTTCTTTATTATGTGCTGTATCACAAATAATCTTGGGTTTTGTTTGTAATATTTGCCAACGTCCTTTTAATCCAGTATTCTTTACTACATTTAGAAGTCCGTTTTTTATATTTAAATCTGAAATTTTATAATTTTTCTGTTGAAGAATTTTAAGTGTCTTCAGAACACCTTTAATATTTTTCTTCTGATAATCTCCAAGCAAATCAGTTGAATACTTCGTTTTAATTATTTGATCTGCAAAAAATATTTTTGAGTTATTTTGATTAGCTACTTCTTCAAAAACAGGTTTAGTTTCATTATGGGTTTCACTAATTACTACAGGAACATTAGATTTAATTATACCTGCTTTTTCTGAGGCTATTAATGGTAACGTTTCTCCAAGAAACTGTGTGTGATCATAACCAATATTGGTAATTAATGAAACTTCTGGAATGATAATGTTTGTTGAATCTAATCGTCCTCCTAAACCAACTTCTATTATAGCAATGTCTACTTTTTGTTTTGCAAAGTAGTCATACGCCATACCAACGGTCATTTCAAAAAAAGATAATGGATTTGATTTAAAAAAAGCTTTATTTCTTTTAATAAAACCAATTACAAACTGCTTGCTTACTTCTACTCCGTTAATCTTAATTCGTTCTCTAAAATCTTTTAAATGAGGTGACGTGTATAACCCAACTTTATAACCTGCTTCTTGTAAAACAGATGCTAACATATGACTGCTAGATCCTTTACCATTGGTACCAGCTACATGGATAGATTTAAATTTATGCTGTGGATTATTTAAGTGATTAGCTAACAACAATGTGTTAGTCAAATCTTTTTTGAATGCTGTTTTACCTTGCTTTTGGTACATTGGAAGTTGAGTAAACATCCAATTAACAGTCTCTTGATAGGTCATGGCTTTTATTGCCCTAATTTAAAATTAATACTCACAAAACCTACTTGACGGATTGGCGCATTAGGATCTGCTTTCCATTTATGAGATAATGCAATTTTACGAGCTGGTTCTAATAAACATTGAGCTGTATTTTTTGTGCCTTTTGCTCCTGGTTCTGCTTTAACAACGTTTCCGTTTTGATCTACCTCAATTCTTACAACAACTAATCCTGCTTCATTACAATCTTGTTTATAAATTTGCTTTGTAGGTTTACCTCTCCCATTTAGTCCGTAACCAACTCCGCCACTTCCAGTACCTGGATCACCAAAATAACTTGGCGCATAAGGATCTCCGTTTAACTGACCTTTATCGCCTGCTTGGTTGTCATTACCTTCGCTTCCGCTAGATTCACCATCGGAGTTATTAAGTCCACCCATCATAGCATCTAGCTGCGCTTTCTTTTTAGCTTCTTCTTGACGCTTTTTTTCTTCTGCAGCAGCTTTTTCTTTGGCTTTTCTTTCGGCTTCTGCTTTTGCCTTAGCTTCTGCTTCTTTCTGCTTTTTTATTGCTATTGCCTCCTCAGACTCTTGAGTAATCACTTCTTCTGAAGTTTCATTAGTAGACGCTGCAGCTTCTTCCTGAGTTTCTTCTTGTGCTTGTTCCTCTTGTGGTTGCTTATTAATGTTTAAACCTTCAGATTTAACCGGTTTATCTGGTTGCACATTACCACTACCTACTGCAGAGTTACCGAAATTTACTGAAACACCATACTCTATTGGCGGATCCATATATTGAGGTCCAACAACAAATAACAATAGCAATAAAATAAGCACAATTAGTGCTGTTATTTTTGCTGAATTTCGTTCGTGTTTGGTGTTTAAATATTTCATTTAAAAATTACTTCGACTTAACTGCTAAAGTAGATTTTATCTTATTGCGGTTGGCTATATCCATAATATAAACCACATGTTTCATCTCTACATCTTGATCCGATCGTATAGTGATACTAGGCGAATCTGACTGACCAACTTTTGCTAAAACTTCTGCTTCTAAATTATCTTTAGACACTTTTTTCATGTCTACATAATAATTTACATCCTTATCTACGCTTACAGAAACATTTTTTGTTTGCGTCGTTTTACTAGAAGACTTTGGCAATAGTAAATCTATAGCTTCTGCTGAAACTAATGTGGATGCAATCATGAAAAAGATAAGCAATAAGAAAACAATGTCGGTCATTGACGACATGTTAAATTCTGGTGTTACTTTATTTCTTCCTCTTAATCGCATATTAACTAGGTTCGTTTAATAAGTCTAAAAACTCTAGCGAATTAGCTTCCATTTGATACACCACTTTGTCTGTTTTAACAACTAAATGGTTATATGCTATGTAAGCAACAATACCTACTATTAAACCTGCTACAGTAGTTGTCATTGCGGTGTATAAACCGTCTGCTAATGTTTTAATATCTATAGATCCGCCAGAATTAGCTATTTCAAATATTGATAAAATCATTCCTATTACCGTTCCAAGAAAACCGATCATTGGCGCTGCACCAGATATAGTTGCTAAAACGCTTACGTTTTTTTCTAGATTATAAATTTCTAATCTTCCTGCGTTTTCTATTGCTGTATTGATATCTTCTAAAGGTTTACCAATTCTTGAAACTCCTTTACTAATTAATCTTGATACTGGCGAATTAACTGTTGAACACAGGTTTTGAGCTGAATCAATTTTTCCGTTACTAACGTAATCTTTAATTTGATTCATAAAATTAGCATCTATTTTAGAAGCCTCTTTTATGGTTAAAATACGTTCAAAGTATATGTATAAAGTAAAGATTAGCATCAAAATTAAAACCGCTATAATAACCATACCTGCTGTACCACCAGAGGTAATTAGTTCTATTATAGATAAAGTTTTTTCAACTGATTCTCCATCTTGTAAAACTTCAGAAGCTTCTTGAGCAGTGTCTTGAATTAAATTGCTTATCATATTTAAATTTTAGGTACCTATATGTAACGTTTCAATTTAGAATTTCGTCTATTAAAATAAAGTTCTTGTCCAGAAAAAGGTTAATGCACCAGCTAAGAAACCGATTAAAGCTAACCAAGCTATCTTTTTTAAGTACCAGAAAAAGTCAATTTTTTCCATACCCATTGCTACAACTCCTGCTGCAGAACCAATAATTAACATACTTCCTCCAGTTCCGGCAGAGTATGCTATAAAGTGCCATAACTCGTTATCCATAGGCTCTGAGAACATTCCTAAACTTGCCGCAACTAATGGTACGTTATCTATAACCGCAGATCCAATACCTAGTAATAAAATTACTAAATCAGAAACACCTTCTCCGTGTAATTCTGTTCCAATCATTGGCACACCTTCTTTTAAAGTAGTTGCAAACCCAAATAATATTCCTAAAGATTCTAACGCAGCTACTGCCATTAAAATTCCTAAAAAGAATAAAATACTTGGTAACTCAATCTTTGATAAAGAGCTGTGTACAGGACTATGATGTGCATGAGAGTCACTTTCTGTATGATCCACTTCTGCTAAACTAAATTTAGAAGAACTATATATTTCTGCAAAAACAGCTACTACACCAAGAGCAAACATCATACCTACATATGGAGGTAAATGCGTTACTGTTTTAAAAATTGGAACAAAAACAATAGCTCCTAAACCAAGGTATAACATTGTAGAACTAAATCTACTTTTTGGTTTATCATCTGCACTATCATCTTGTTCTAATTGACCTTGAAATGATGGTAAAAATGAAGCTATAAAAGTTGGCACAACCATACAAACTAAAGATGGTAATAATAAATAGCCTACTAAGTGACCAACAGACACTTTATTTGCAATCCAAAGCATAGTTGTAGTTACGTCTCCAATTGGTGACCAAGCACCACCAGCGTTTGCTGCAATTATAATAATACCTGCATACCAAATACGTACGTTTCTATCTTTTACTATTTTTTGTAAAATAGAAATTAAAACTATGGTTGCTGTAAGGTTATCTATTATAGCAGAAAGTATAAAAGCTAAAATGGAAAATATCCAAAGTATGTTTTTTTTCTTTTTAGTTTTTATGAATGTTTTGATTGTAGAAAAACCATCAAAATAATCGATAATTTCTACAATTGTCATTGCTCCTAATAAGAACACTAAAATCTCGGCTGTTTTACCAAGATGATGTAATAATGTTTCTTCCATTAAGTGCATTTTACTATCATGCGCCATAGATGTAAAACCATCTACTAAACCATGATTTGCAGAGTCAAACCATTGAGGGAAAGCATCTATCCCTAAAGAAATTAATGCCCAACTTATAGCCATCATAACTAAAGCTGGTATAAGTTTATCTATTTTTAAATTATGCTCTAAAGTAATTGCTAAATAACCAATTACAAATACAATAATAATTACTGATTCCATGTTTTATTTAAATAAGTTGTTTAAGTGCTATTTCAAACGCTGTTTTACTAATTTCAGTCTTTAAAGGACTTTTATCGTAAACATTTTGAATTGCTTTTTTGATTATGTCTGAAGTATCATTAAAAATAGCTTCATCTGTCATTTGTACTTTACGCTCCATAAAATAAGCAAATACACGTGCCATACCACAGTTAGAGATAAAATCTGGTATTAAACTTACACGCTCATCGGTTTGTTCCATTATTGGTCCAAAGAAAATTTCTTTATCTGCAAACGGTACATTTGCGCCACAAGAAATGACTTCTAAACCTGTACTTATCATTTTGTCAATTTGATCTTGAGTAATTAAACGTGATGCTGCACATGGTGCAAAAATTTCTGTTTCTAGAGACCAAACGCGCTGATTCATTTCTTCAAAAGGAATCATGTTTTCTGCTAGTAAAGTATTTCCGTTTTTATTTAAGAAGAACTCTTTAATTTCTTCAAAAGTAAATCCGTTTTCATTAATTACTCCTCCAGAAATATCTATAATTCCTACCACTTTTGCTCCCATTTGAGCTAAGTAATAAGCTGCTGCAGAACCAACATTACCAAATCCCTGGATTACAGCACGTTTTCCTTTTATATTTCCGCCATAAATTTCATAATAATGTTTTACTGCTTCGGCAACGCCATAACCAGTAATCATATCTGCAACTGTATATTTTTTTGAAACGTCTGGTGAATAGTTTACGTTTTCTAAAACCTTGATTACACCTTGACGTAATTGACCGATACGGTTAATTTTGTCTGCTTCTGTAGGTTGAAAGTGACCATTAAATACACCTTCTTGCGGATGCCAAACACCTGAATCTTCTGTGATTGGAATTACTTCGTGAATTTCATCTACATTTAAATCTCCACCAGTACCATAATAACTTTTTAATAATGGTGAAACTGCTTTATACCAACGCTCTAAAACACCGCGTTTTCTTGGGTCTTTTGGATCAAAATTTATTCCTGATTTTGCACCACCAATTGCTGGTCCAGATACCGTAAATTTTACTTCCATTGTTTTGGCTAGAGATAAAACTTCGTTCATATCTAATCCCTTGCGCATACGTGTACCGCCACCAGCAGCGCCACCACGCAAAGAGTTTATAACTGTCCATCCTTCTGCATCTGTTTCTGAATCTTTCCAGTTAAATACAATTTCTGGAGCCTTATTTTCGTAAATTTTTAGTAAGTCTTTCATTTAGTTATTTAAGAATAAAATCAACTAGTTAGTTTAGGTTTAAACAAATTTTTAGTTGATTCATTTTATTGAAGAATTGTTAATTAGTAACAACAAATATAAAAAACAAAAAATGGCTTTAAAAGTAAAGCCATTTTTATTATTATAAATTATTGTTAAGTTTTTAGTTTAAAGTCATTTTTCCAAATGCATGATATAAATTACCATAGCCATAAATAGCAAAATTATTAGTATCTATTTGCTTTGTAAAGGTTGGTGCAAAGTCTATTATTAAATCTTCGCCGCCAACTTTACTGTCCCAAAATGGTACAATTGTTTGATCTCCTGTATCATCAATTGTGTTTAAAATAACTGCTCTTGCTTCGATTTTTCTACTACCTAAAACAATTTTTTTCTCTTTTAAAACGTATTCTTTTTCTGTTGTTAGCAGATTTAATTTTCCGTTATTTAAAAAAGGATAAAATGAGGCTATACGCTTAGCTTCGTTTTTATAAGTATCTGAATATTTTAAGTAAGACTCGTACTTTACTTGTCCTGCTGTATCTAACTTTACAACTATTCCTGGACCTATATTATGCGTGTAATCATACTCAAAACTTGCGCCTTCTTTTAAGGCACTTTCGGATTTAAAACATTCGCCTATTAAATAGATATTGTTATCTTCTGTTATTACATTTTGAACTGTTAAATCTAAAAAGCCTTTACCTAAAACTTTTTTAAGTATAGCGTCTGACCAACCTTGATTGCTTACTAAATTTCCGTTAGTTATATCGTAAAGAAAATAGCTTTTATCTTTTTTTCCGCCAACCGAAATTCCTGGTTTTACATTATCTGTTGCAAAACCTATTAGATAATTTGTATTAGCTACAGTTATTACTTTACTGTCTGAGATATAAAACTCTGAAGCTGAAACTTGTTGTGTCTTTATATCTGTTCCGTTTATTGTAATAACAGCTGTTTTTGGTGCTTTTTTAAAAATATCTGTATGTTTTACAATATGTATTGTTTTATCATTAGTGATGTAAAGCTGTTCTTTGTAAGCTCTTTCGCTTTCAAAATTTAAAGTGAAATTTGAATTAGCTATTTCATTTAAATCTTTATCAAATAAAACTGTTGTAATTTTTTCGTTTTGCTTTTTCTCAAAAACATTATTTACTAAAACAGCTATTGTGTTTTTGTCTGGAGAAATTTCTACATTAAAAAAACCTGAGTTATTTACTTTTTCTATAGGTAAGGTAAACAGCTCTTTTTCTTCTGAAATAGTAAAGCTATTATTATCAAATACCTGGACGTATAGCACGTTTTTACCATCTTTTTTTAAAGCTATATTTGAGAAAAAGTAAAGTTTATTATCGCCTTCTATAACATTTATTAAAGTAGCATCCATGCGTTGACGCTGTGGTAATTTAAAATTTACATCTTTTAAAACTTGACGATTGTAATCGTGCTTTGTAATGTAAATTAGCTTTGGTGCGTAAACATGAGATCCTGATTTTTCTATACTATAGATTGTAAAATCTTCTGTTGTTGGAAAAATAATATTCGGATTTTGATATCCATTATGACCATTTTTTGCCCAATCTGTCCAAGTAAAATTGGCGGTTTGAGAAAACACTGTTGTAGATAGTAATATTAACAACAGTGTTATTTTATTAAATTGTATCTTATTCAAAATGTGCGTTGTATTCGTTTACAATTTTTAAAATACCTAAAACACGATATCCTTTTTCTTTGCTTTTTATTTTTTTAGCTAATTCTGGGTAATCACTAACGTATTTACTCATTACATTTTTAAAGCTAAACAATACTTTTGGCGAAGCAAATTTTAGGTAATCATCACCATCTTTTACTGCTAACACTTCTGTTTGAATTTTTGTACCATCAAAGTCTAAAATAATCTCTTTGTTACCATCTTTTTTAAGTGTCATTTCTGCGCCTTTATCATCTTCTACTCTTATGTAATAATCAAAAAGACTAATTTTTCCTTCTACTGTTCTTAATAAAAAGACTTTTGTTTTTCCGCTTAAACCTTCGTAAGGATGTGTTTCGTAATAATCTTCTCCAATTTTATAGGCTTTTAAATCTTTTGGATCATAAACTACTGGTTTATCATCTAAAGTTTTGAAGAATTTCACTTTACGTTGACTTTTAATTTTTAAGAATCTTTTTAAGTAACCTTCTATTTTTTCTCCTTTATTAGTGATTACGTATCCTGGTAACTTTTCTGATCTGTCTTCCCAATTATCATCAAAATCTTGAGCATAAGTTAATCCAGAAATTAGTAATGCAAATGCTAGTAATAGTTGTTTCATTTTTTAATTATTTATTAATTGTTATTATTTTTTGATATCCTTTTCAAAAGCTGTACCAAAGCTTCAAAAGTAAGTAAACTACTGATATTGTAGTGTTAAATTTTATAAATCTTCCCAGAAGAGTGATCTTTACTTGCTCCTGTAACAGATGCTAAACAGTTATTTTCTTTTCTTAATTTTAATACACCTAAAAAGCCAAATATTAATGCTTCTTTAAATTCTATTAATTCAGCAGATGGAATAACGATTTTAGCATTGGTTAAAGCTTTAATTCTTTCAACTAAAAAGTCATTATACGTTCCGCCACCAGTTAGCAAAACAGATGCATTATCTTTTTGGTTAATCACCTTTGCAATTTGTTGCGCCACATGAAGAATCATAGTGTGCAAAATATCTTTTACTTCTAATTTGTAGTTATCTATTAATGGAAAAATTTGCCGATCTACCCATTCCAATCCTAAAGATTTTGGATATGATTTTTTATAGAAATCTAAAGCGTTTAATTGCTCTAATAATTGTTGATTTATTTTTCCTTGTGAAGCTAAATGTCCCTTATCGTCATAGTCAAATCCTAATTGTTGTACATATTTATTAAGTACAATATTAACTGGACAAACATCGAAAGCGATGCGTTGCTTATTAATTAAGGTAGACACGTTCGCAAATCCGCCAAGATTAATACAATAATCATATTCCGAAAATAAAAGCTGATCACCAATTGGTACTAATGGCGCGCCTTGACCACCAAATTTCACATCTTGTACTCTAAAATCACATACAACAGTTTGCTTTAGTTGTTCTGCCAATACAGGTAAATTCCCGATTTGATACGTTAATTTTTGTTCTGGTTGGTGTAGTGCGGTATGACCATGAGAGCAAACAGCATCAAGGTGATTTATGTTATTTTTTTTAATGAAAGTCGAAATAACTTCAGCTAAATAATTAGTGTAATCAACATCTATTTGTTGTAAATCTTTTGTAGATTGTTGGGTTAAGTTTTTAAGTTTTCTAAGCCAATCTTCAGAATAGGAAACTGTAGTCGAATTTAAAATTTGAAATTGCCAAGTATCTTTTTTAATAAAATTAATTTCAGCTAAATCAATTCCGTCTAAAGATGTTCCAGACATAACACCTACTATGTGATAATTTTCTTTTAACATATCGAGTAAAAATAACTATAACGATTGAAAAAATGCTAATAAAAAGTTATCTTTGAAGACATTTTTTATTGAATTAACAATTTTATATACCACTATGGATTTTAATCTTACAGAAGAACATTTAATGATTCGCGACGCAGCTCGTGATTTTGCAAGAACAGAATTATTACCTGGCGTTATAGAACGTGACGAAAAACAAGAATTCCCTCAAGATTTAGTTAGAAAAATGGGAGAACTTGGATTTATGGGAATTATGGTAGACCCAAAATACGGTGGAAGTGGTATGGATGCGATTTCTTACGTATTAATTATGGAAGAGTTATCTAAGATAGACGCGTCTGCTTCTGTAATGGTTTCTGTAAACAACTCATTAGTTTGTTACGGTCTTGAAGCTTTTGGAACAGAAGAGCAAAAACAAAAATATTTAACAAAATTAGCTACTGGTGAGCAAATTGGTGCATTTTGTTTAAGTGAACCAGAAGCTGGTAGTGATGCAACATCGCAAACAACTACTGCAATAGACAAAGGTGACCATTATGTAATTAATGGAACAAAAAACTGGATTACCAATGGTGGTAGATCTGATGTTTATTTAGTAATTGCACAAACAGACAGAGAAAAAGGACACAGAGGAATCAATGCTTTTATCGTTGAAAAAGGTATGGAAGGTTTTGATATTGGTCCTAAAGAAGATAAATTAGGAATTAGAGGAAGTGATACACACACGCTACAATTTAACGATGTTAAAGTACCAAAAGAAAACAGAATTGGTGAAGACGGATTTGGATTTAAATTCGCAATGAAAACACTTTCTGGTGGACGTATTGGTATTGCTGCACAAGCTTTAGGTATTGCTTCTGGAGCTTACGAGTTAGCTTTAAAATATAGTAAAGAGCGTAAAGCTTTTGGTACCGAAATTTGTAACCATCAAGCTATTGCTTTTAAACTTGCAGATATGTATACTGAAATTGAAGCTGCACGTATGTTAGTTATGAAAGCTGCTTGGGATAAAGACCAAGGTAACAATTACGATATGTCTAGCGCTATGGCAAAATTATACGCTAGTAAAGTTGCAATGGAACAAACGGTTGAAGCTGTACAAATACACGGTGGAAATGGTTTTGTAAAAGAATACCATGTAGAGCGTTTAATGCGTGATGCAAAAATCACTCAGATTTATGAAGGTACTTCTGAAATCCAAAAAATTGTAATTTCTAGAGGTGTTATTAAAGGATAACGTTTCAATTATATAAAATTAAAAAGGCTTCACATGTAATGTTGAAGCCTTTTTTTATGAGTTTAATTCGTCTAAAACCAACCTGATTTCACCATAACTATATTTATCATCTAGTTGATGTTTTAAATCTGAAAGTGTATCAAACTTTTGTTTTGGTATTAACTCTTTTAATTCTTGATAATGGGTTTTTGGCATTAAATCGGAAATTTTAATTTCACCAGATTTAATAAATTTAGCTAAATGACCAAATATTGTATTTTCATTTAACTCTCTAATGTGAGCAATTTCTTCTATTGTTTTTCCGTCTTTAAAAAGTGCTAAAGACTCTTTTTGTGTATCTCCCTTTTTATGTTTTGGCTTTTCTTCTTCTGCAAATTCAAATTGAGTATCATCTGAAGTATCAATATCATTCTCTTCACAATACTCTCTAATTACAGTCAAAATATCGTTTCCATATTTATCAACTCGTACTTTACCAAAACCATTGACTTGTAATAATTCTTTTTTGGTTGTTGGTAAGGTTTCGCACATCTCGTAAAGTGCTTTTTGGGTAAAAATTTGATAGTGAATTAAATCGTTTTCTTGAGCCAGTGTGTTTCTTAATTCTCTTAACAGCTCAAATAATTCGATATTTGTAGTACCATCAATGACAGTTTTTCTGAGTTTTTTTGGTTTGTCTTTAGTTAAAAAGACCGATTTTGCTCTTAGACCTAAAAAATTATTGACTTCAAAACCTTGATTTAATTCAGAGAAGTAAAGTTTTTTAGTGGCTATAAGTTCTTCAATTGTATCTAATTGTTTGCTAATATCTTTATCTAAAGCTTTGTTATCTGTGCTAAAACTAAAGTTTTGATAAGCATCTATAATTTTGCTTTTAGTTTCTTCAGAAAAATAATTAATAGCTTTTTTAAAACGTTCTTGTATAACCTGATCGTTTTCTGGCAACTTATCTTGAGCTAATTCTTTTAGTTGAATTTTAAATGAATTAGCTACTTTCAGTAAGTTTGTAGCACAATCCTTAATAATGGTTAAAGGTTGCTCTACATTACCTTCAATACTTCCTCTATTTTTATAATAGATATCTAGAATTCTATTTACAGGATATATAAATTGAAAAAAAACAAAAACTTCTGAAATTAATTGAAGCTGAAAAATTGATTTTGATTGTTCTAGTTCTTTTTCATCTGGTTGGTTTTCTTCAGCTTGTTTGGTAAAATTAAGAACATTGGTGTCACTTATAATATGTCTTGAATCAATCTTACTTTTTAAGACTAAACCTTCTAAAGATTTACATCTACTTAGGGCAACATAGGTTTGACCATGCGCAAAAGCACCTTCTGCATCAATAACAGCTTTTTCGAAAGTTAATCCTTGACTTTTATGGATTGTAATTGACCAAGCTAAGCGTAAAGGCATCTGCGTGTAGCTTCCAATTTTGTCCTCTGTTATGGCATCTGTTTCTTTGTCTACTTTATAGGTAATATTTTCCCAAGTTTCAGGTTTTGTGATTATAGTAAAATCATCGTCAGGACATTTTACAACGACTTCGTCTTTATCTAAATGAATTACTTTTCCTATTTTCCCATTGAAATAGCGCTTTTCTGGTGAGCTATCGTTTTTGATAAACATGACTTGTGCTCCTACTTTTAATACTAGTTTATCCTCGTTCGGATAAGAAAACTCTGGGAATTTACCTTGTACTTTAGCTGAATAACTAAATAATTTTGTTGAAAGTTTATCTAATTCTGACTTATTAACTTGATCGGCTTTAAGGTTGTGAGTAGTTAAAAATATGTAACCTTCCTTTTCTGAAGGTGAAAAATTGGGATTAAAACGTTTATTAAGTTCTTCTATTGAATTTTTAGATAAGTTATTAGACCTTATTTCATTTAAAATCTTAATAAACTTAGGATTATCTTGTCTATATATGTGTTTTAGCTCAACAGTTATTGGATTACAATATTGATACGCATGGCTACTAAAAAAATAAGCATTGTTGTAGAATGGTTTTAGCAATTCCCATTCATTATCTCTTACAACAGGTGACAACTGTTGTAAATCACCAATCATAAGAACTTGCACACCACCAAACACTTGATTTCTGTTTTTATATCGTTTTAAAATTTTGTCAATAGCATCTAATAAATCAGCTCTGACCATACTAATTTCATCAATTACTAATAAGTCTAATGATTTAATAATATTAATTTTAGTCTTACTAAATTTATTTTTAAAACCACTAGCATTAGAAAGAATATCATCAGGAAGTATAGGTCCAAATGGTAATTGAAAGAAAGAATGAATAGTTACACCTTTAGCATTAATTGCTGCTACACCCGTAGGTGCAACAATAACCATTCTTTTAAGTGAATTTAATTTTAATCTATGAAGAAACGTTGTTTTCCCAGTTCCAGCTTTACCTGTTAAGAAAATATTTCGTTGGCTTTTGTTTACAAAATTCCAAGCTAATTCTAACTCTTTATTTATTTCCATCTTCTCCAAAATAAAAGAAATAAACATATTAAAAAGCATAAATAGAAAACTAAAAAACAAAAAAAAGTCCTCAACAAAAAAATGTTGAGGAATTTAAAAAAGGCGACGACCTAATCTCCCACAATGTAGTACCATCGGCGCTAATGGGCTTAACTTCTCTGTTCGGAATGGTAAGAGGTGAGCCCCATCGCTATAATCACCTTAAATCTTTCGGTGTATGTAGAATATTCTACTTTACCGT
>NZ_CAXQQP010000009.1:0-109160 GCF_964226795.1 Mesoflavibacter sp. | reverse complement strand
CACTTTACTCTGAAACGCTAGGAAACAACTTCTAATTCAAACAAACCAATACAAATAGAAACAAAAAAGCCTGAACATAGTGTTCAGGCTTTTTAATATAAGGTGTTTTATAAATAAAAACTAAAAGTGATTACTCAACTTCAAAAGTGATTTTAAGGTTAACTCTAAACTCTGTTACCTCACCACTTTTAACAATAGCGCTTTGATCTTGTACATACACAGAACGTATGTTTTTTACACTTTTTGATGCGTGTTTTACTGCTTTTTTTGTTGCATCTTCCCAACTTTTTTCAGAGTTAGATAAAACTTCAATAACTTTTAATACTGCCATAATATTTGTTTTTTAAATGTTAATACTATTAAATTAACAAATATTTGATGTTTAAAAGTTTGATTTATAGTTAAATGAACTGAAAATAGATGAAAGGTTTAATTTTTAGGATTAATTAACCATTAATAGCTACAACAGTATTAACTCTACCAGGCAACATTTCTTTTAGCATATTTTCAATACCATTTTTTAAAGTAAAAGTAGAAGATGGACAACCACTACAAGCACCTTGTAATATAACTTTTACACTTTTAGAAGGTTCATCATAAGATTCAAATTGAATGTTACCTCCATCACTTGCTACTGCTGGTTTAACATATTCTTCTAAGATATTTATAATTTCTTGAGATGTAGTATCTAAATTTTCAAAATGCTGTTCTACTTTTTCGGTAGATTTTTCAATAACTTCAGGCGCGTTAGGATCTATAATATTTTTACCTTCTTCTATGTACTTTTTGATAAAATCTCTAAGTTCTACAGTAATATCGTTCCATTCGGCAATATCATATTTTGTTATAGATATATAATTTTCATCAAAAAATACGCTTTTTACAAACGGAAAATGAAATAACGCGGTTGCTAAAGGAGATGTTTTTGCTTTTTCTATAGAATCATAATCATAAGTCGCAGTCACTAATTTTTTATTAGCTACAAACTTTAACGCGGATGGATTAGGAGTACTTTCTGTGTAAACTGTTACAGGTACTTTTTGTGTAGTAGCAGTTTCGGTCACAATGACACCATCATTATTTAAATAGTTTTCAATTTGTTTTGCAACTTCATCTTTTACATCATCCCATTCAACAATGTTATAACGTTCTATTGCTATAAAATTACTAGATATGTATACTTTTTTAACAAATGGTAAATAGAATAATTGCTGTGCTAAAGGCGAGTCTTTTGCTTCATCAATATTATTGTACTCATAGTTTTGATGCTTGGTAATAAATTGATTAACATCAAATTTTAAAATAGTAGGGTTACTTGTGTTTTGTATAGAGATTTTATATGTGCTCATGCTGTAATTTTTTTGCAAAAATACTAAAACAATAGCAGAGATATCTATATATTTGATCTTTATATACGTTGAAATTTTTAATATAACTTTAGTAATTTTACTAAAAGAATTTTAAATTGAAACCTTTAACTATTTTCAACTTAATTATACGTTCTAAATTTATATATTTACAAACGTTATAATTTTTTACTTAAAATTAAGTTATAAATTATAAGTTGATTTGAAATAACAGACCATACGACCTCGGAAAAAAGAGATTATGAGATTAAAAAATATTCTATTTATAGCAATTGCAACTTTATTTGGATCGCAATTAGCTAACGCTCAAGAAGGACTTCCAATTTATTCAGATTATTTAACTGATAACTATTATTTAATTCATCCATCTATGGCTGGTGCTGCTAACTGTGCAAAGGTTAGGATTACTGGTAGACAACAATGGTTTGGAGATGATGATGCACCAAGATTAATTACTGCAAGTGTAAATGGTAGAATTGGAGATTCTCCTTCAGGTATAGGTGCAATAGTTTATTCTGATAGAAATGGTTATCATTCTCAAACAGGAGCTTATTTAACTTATGCTCATCATTTAATGTTTTCTCGTAGTACAGCAGATTTAAATCAATTATCTTTTGGTTTAAGTGTTGGTGCAATACAATATAAATTAGACGAGACTACTTTTTTAGCAGATGGGTTTGACCCTTTAATTGCTGGTATAGAGCAGTCTGCTACAGAGTTTAATGTAGATTTTGGGTTCTCTTATAACCTTTACGATTTTTATGCTCATGCAACCGTGAAGAATTTATTAAACAACGATGGTGTAAACTATAATAATAACCCTGGTAATTTAAACTTTAATAATTTAAGAACATACATCTTTACTGTAGGTAATACTTTTGGTAGCTACGGAAGCGAGTGGAGTTTTGAACCATCTGCGTTATTCTTATATAGAGAATCTACTGAAGAGGCTCTTTTTGATGTAAATCTTAAAGTTTATAAAGAAATGGACTTTGGTAAAGTTTGGGGAGGTTTATCTTACAGACGTTCTTTAGATGGAGCAGAGTATTTAGATGGACAATCTGTAAGTAGTCAAAAATTACAATATTTAACACCGCTTTTAGGGGTTAATGTAAAAGACTTTATGTTTGCCTATTCTTACAATTATCAAACAAATGATATTGTGTATAATAGTGGTGGTTTTCATCAAATTACTTTAGGTTTTAACTTTAACTGTGGTAGAGCTGCTTATAGCTGTAACTGTCCAGCGGTTAATTAAGATATAAAATACATATTAAAAAAAGCCTTGAGAGATCTCAAGGCTTTTTTTTTGTATTATTTAGTGTCTAATTCTTTAATATCAATATCACCATTTGGAGAGATTACATAATACTTACGTTCTATTTCTTTATTTACTATTGGTTCTGGCTTATCGTTTTTAGGTTTAGGGTTGTAGTGTAGTTTAATTTCCATACCAATTTGTACAACAGGCTCTATAATGGAAGGGTTAATAACAATATCATAATTTTCATAGGTTAGCGGTTGATAGTAATAAGAGGTTTGCTTGTTTGCAGTAGTAACACCTTCGTTTTGCTTTAAGGCTTCAAAAGAAATACTATTAAATGCCTGATAATTATTGTAAAAATCTTTTGGAAAGTAGCAATACTTTTGATCTGCCATTTGTACATTATATTCTTTTAAATCAAAACCTAAAACAGAGTAATATTCTTTTTTGTCTTTTATTAATTGTAAAAGTTGTGTTTGTAGATTTTTGTAGACTTCAGCAATGTTTTCGATAAAATAATCCACCTTAACAAGATTATAGACTTCGTTATTAGCACAAGCAGAAAGTATGTTTTCAAATTGATTGGTCTTCTTAAACTGTATATGTATGTTCTGTTGTAACTCAAAGCCTTTAGGGACTTCGGTATAAGTTTTGCTAAATAGTTTTTTAGTAACTTCAACTTCATAAACAGGTATAAAAGAAATTACATCTATAGCAATATCACTTTCTTTTAAGCCGATCTTTGTTAGTTCATTTTTAATATTTTCAACTTTAAGACTCATTAAATTTTTAGTTGCTTCTGCAGTTTCTGCAATTTGAGAAACGTTAAAAATAGCAGTGTAACTAGATGCTTTTACATTTTGTAAAGCTCTAACATCTATTATCAACGTACTGTTTGGATTTAAGATTTGTTGTTTTTGTTTAGTAGTATGACCATAAGCAATAGCGTTACCGGCTATGTTAGCTCTAGATATTTTTTGATCAAAATTACCCTTGTGTTGTGCTTTTACTGTTAAAATAGTTAGGATAAATAAAAATAAGTGAAGGTTTTTCATAATTGAATTTTTTAAAATTAGGCATAAACCTATACTCAACTTTTTTATAATAAAAAGAGCAATGAGGCAACATTAGCTTTAGTTTAGTGAATAAGAAATACGACTGAGTAAGTGATGTTATTTTGTTAGTTTTTAGTGATAAATACCTAAAATGCTATTTTATTAAATGAGTTAAAACGTGTAGCTTTATACTCGATATTTAATTTAAAATGAAACTTTTAAAACAATTTATATTAATCTATTTTCTTACAATCGGATTTCAATCTGTATTGGCTCAAACCAATACAATAATTGATAATGCAGAAGCCTTTACAGTAAGAGGGAATATTAGAGAAAGCGATACGCGTAATCCAATAGAAAACGCAGATATACAAGTAAATGGTGGTAGCTACACCAAATCGTCTTTAGACGGTACGTTTAGAATTCAAGTAAAAAAAGGAGATCAAATTGTTATTAGTCACGACGATTTTGAAACCGTTTATTACACCATTAAAGATAATGATGATATTACAGTTGAAGTCCAGCCAATAGGCGTAAACGGTTACGTGCAAAAAATAAAAACTAAAGAAAACACTTTTAGAAGCACAATAGACTCAGCTATATTTTACAAGAAAATTTCAGCAGAAAAAAGTATTCAATTTATTACCGAAAGTATATCTAAAAGTACATCAGTAAAAGAAAATGCACAAGCATTTGAAGTTTTGGGCGATGTAAATATGTATTGGAAACAATATGATTTAGCAACAACTAATTACCGTATAAGTCTTAAAAACGATAGTAATATAGATGTAAAATTAAAATTAGCAGAAGCCTACTTTTTAAATAAAAATTATCAAAAAAGCCTAGAGATTTATAATGACTTAGAAGATAAAACACTTAATAACTGGCAGCAAATTGAAAAACAAGAAGGTTTAGGAGATGTCTTTTTAGAACAAAATAAAATAAAACTAGCAACACAATCTTTTAAGCAAGGATTAAAAATAGCCGAGACCAATAATATAAAACCAAAAATCACCGATTTAAACTCAAAATTAGGTGATTCTTACAGCGAAATTGGAAATAAAACTGAAGCAGAAAGCTATTTCACAAATTCAATAAATTTAGCATCTAAAGAAAATAAAGCCAAAGCGCTAGAACAAAAAATTAAAATAGCCGATTTTCAGAATACTAACCGAGCATTTGATAAAGAAATTCAATTAAGAAAAGAAATTATCAAAGATATAGATGCTATAGAAAAAGACTCTGTCATCACTAACGAAAGTCCGTTAACCAAACAAAAACAAAACTATAAAATTGGTAATGCCTATTTTTTAAAAAATAATTTAGATGAAGCCATTCCGTATCTAGAAGAAAGTATTGAAGAAGCCGATAAAAAAGAAGATTTAATAGTTAAAAAAGACGCTACCAAAAAGTTAGCCGATGTATTTGTAGCTTCGGGTAATTTTGAAAAAGCTAAAGAAGCCTTTAACGCCTATACCGAAGCTGTAGACCAGCTTTACATAAAGAAAGAACAAGAAATATCTCAAGCAGCAAGAATATCCAAAAGCATTGCCGAAAAGCAAAATCGTATTCTTTCACTAGAAAACGACAGACAGCTTACTTTAAGCCAAATGCAATTGTCTGACGAGAAAAACAAACGCCAACAACTTATCATTTACTCATTAATTGGCGGCTTATTTTTATTAGTTGTCTTGGCGTATTTAATGTATAAATACATCAAACAACAAAAATTGGCTAACAATTTACTGGCTTTAAAATCTTTAAGAAGTCAAATGAATCCGCACTTTATCTTCAACGCATTAAACTCGGTTAACAGTTTTATTGCTACTAACGACGAGCGTACAGCTAATAAATACTTGTCAGATTTTTCAAAATTAATGCGAGCAGTTTTAGAAAATTCAGAAGAAGATTTTATTCCATTACAAAAGGAAATTCAACTTATAGAATTATACACCAAGCTAGAATATTTTAGGTTTAAAGATAAATTTGATTATAAAATTTCTGTGGAAGATACTATAGATATAGAAGCCTATAAAATACCACCTATGCTATTGCAACCCTATATAGAAAATGCGGTTTGGCACGGATTACGTTATAAAGAAGACAAAGGAATTTTAGATATTAAAATCTGTAAAAAACAAAAAGACCAAATAGAAATCACTATTGCAGATAATGGTATTGGTCGCAAAAAATCTAAAGCATTAAAGACCGAAAATCAGAAAAAACACAACTCTAAAGGATTAGGAAACATCAAAAAACGTGTTACTATTTTAAACGAAATGTACAAAGATAAAGTAGACATCAACATAGAAGATAATCAGCTTAATGCAGAAGATGTTGGTACAAAAGTAATAGTGACTTTAAAGAAGGATTAATAAAAAAAAGCTTCAGACTTCGGTTTTCAAGCTTAAAAAAATAAACAATGAAACTAAACGCCATATTAGTAGAAGACGAAGAACAAAGTAGAACAATTTTAAAAAACTACTTGACCAAATACTGTCCAAAAGTTAATATTTTAGGAGAGGCATCAAACATAAACGAAGGTTTAGAACTCATAAGAAAACTAGATTTAGACCTCGTGTTTTTAGATGTAGAAATGCCTTACGGAAACGCATTTGATTTATTAGATAAGGTTGGCGATCGTAATTTTGAAACCATTTTTGTAACCGCATATAATCACTATGCAATGGATGCGTTAAATGCGCACGCGTCTTATTATTTGATGAAGCCGATAGATATAGACGAGCTTATAAAAGCAGTAGATTACGTTGCCGAGATAAAAACCAAAGAAGACGCTTTACAAGACCAAGTACTAATCCCAAAAACCAATAGTGTAGAAGGCAAAATAACCATTCCCCAACAAGATGGCTTTGAAGTATTAAACACCAAAGACATTTTGTATTGCAAAGCAGATGATAATTACACGCAAATATTTTTAAATAATAACAAGAAAAAATTAGTAAGTAAAACGCTTAAATATTTTGAAGACATTTTATCAGAATCTGGTTTTGCAAGAGTACATAAAAGTTACTTAATAAATGTCTCAGAAGTGGTTAAATACGTTAAAGGAAAAGGCGGAAGCGTTATTTTAAGCAACGGAAAAGAAATTATGGTTTCAGCCTCCAAAAAATCAGGATTATTATCGTATTTTAATTAACAAATTCCTGCGTAAGCAGGAATCTCTAAGAAAAAAAACAATTAATAATATATGTTGTCAGGCTAAGCGCAGTCCAAAACTAAATTATTTAATAAATTCAGTTCATATGTATTGAAACGCATGATCAAAACATAAAACTCAACATACGTCAGTTCGAGTGTTTTGCGAAGTATAAGCAAAATGTATCGAGAACAAATAATAAATCATAAATCAAAAATCATACTTCAAAATGCCAATTATAAAACCAGTAAACGGTAAATCACCACAACTTCCAGAAGACTGCTACATTGCCGAAAACGCAACCATAGTAGGAGATGTACAAGCAGGTAACCAATGTAGTATTTGGTTTAATGCCGTAATACGCGGCGATGTACATTACATAAAAATGGGAGATAAAGTTAACGTGCAAGATGGCGCAGTTATCCATTGTACGTATCAAAAACATCCAACCAACATCGGTAATAATGTGTCTATTGGTCACAATGCTATAGTGCACGGATGCACCATAAAAGACAATGTTTTAATAGGTATGGGAAGTATTGTAATGGATAATTGCGTGGTAGAAAGCAATAGTATTATTGCGGCAGGAGCAGTTGTTACACAAAATACAATAGTCGAGTCTGGTAGCATTTACGCAGGCGTACCAGCCAAAAAAGTAAAAGACATTAGCGAAGAATTAATTAATGGCGAAATCAACCGAATAGCTAATAACTACGTTAAATATTCAAGTTGGTTTAAAGAATAGTGTAATTATAATTTTTTGGGCGTTACCTTATCGGGTCGGTCTTTCGGCAGTCGCAATCAAAGATGTGCTCCAATAATGCCTCAACTACGAAGTAATTATTAATACATAAATTTAAAAATAAGTAGTAATGAATAATCCCTAACATGGGTATAACCAATGGTCATTTATTTAAAGCAAAATTACTAACGATAATTTAT
This sequence comes from Mesoflavibacter sp., assembly GCF_964226795.1. Lineage (NCBI taxonomy): Bacteria > Pseudomonadati > Bacteroidota > Flavobacteriia > Flavobacteriales > Flavobacteriaceae > Mesoflavibacter > Mesoflavibacter sp. The sequence goes on along the minus strand of NZ_CAXQQP010000009.1, from coordinate 101,375 downwards.
AGGTCGGTCTTCATAAAAATGTTTAAACGTTTTATCGGTTGTATAGTTATCGGTTAACACCTTATAAACCATAACGCCAACTAAAACTTGACCAATACAGGTTAAATAAAATACCCAATTAAAAGGCATATTCATAGATACCATTATAGTTACGGTAACTAAAAGCATGGTAGTAATTGCTACCCAAAATAATACTGGAATTTTCATAATTGTAATTTTATTTACAAATTACTAAAAACCAGTGTTTTAATGCGTTAATGTAATTATAAAATAGAAATGTTTACAACGTAACCTTCATTACTTCTAATGTTACAAACGGTATCATCTTCAAAAATTAAATATTGACCTTTAATACCTTTTAAAACACCAGTATATGTTTTGGCTTTTTCAAAATTCAACGATTTTGGTTTTTTAGGATATTGCAAAACCGGGAAGTGTATTTCGGTTTCGCTATTATTTTCAATAAAATAGTCTTTAGCTTCATCTGGTATATAAGCTTTCAAACGATCTCTCCATTCTACTAAATTTTCATCTTTAATATCATTTTTAAGCATGGTGCGCCAATTGGTTTTATCGCTAATATGGTCTTTTAATGCTATTTCTGTAATACCAGCAAGATAACGGTTTGGGACTTCTACAATTTCAATAGCTTCGTGTGCACCTTGATCAATCCATCTTGTTGGGACTTGTGTTTTTCTGGTAACACCAACTTTAACGTTACTAGAATTAGCTAAGTAAACAATATGTGGTTGTAATTGTACTTTTTTTTCATACTCTAAATCTCGGTCTTCAATATCTAGATGAGCTTGACTTAATTCGGGTTTCATGATCCAATCTGCAGCTTGAGGAATGTCAAAAAAACAACTTTTGCAAAACCCTTGGCGGTAAATGGGTTTATTTAAATGACAGTTTAAACACTCATAACCAACAAATTCAAAAGATATGGTTTTATCTAATAGTTGATTAAAGTTTATAAAGTCGTTTTTAAAAACCAAATAGTAGGCAATTGGGTCTAAAAACTCGGTTTGCATTTTTGTTAAAACACCTTGGTAGGTCATAAAAAAAAGTATTATTTTTAAAACTTTAAAGATACAAATTACTATGCCAATTCCTCTTGTTAATTCTATTGCATCTTGGTTTTTAAAGAAACGTTTTCATCAAATAGAGTTGTTTTTAAAGTATCCAAACGAAGTACAACAAGAGTTGTTATCTAGCCTTATAGATATTTCTAAAGACACAGAAGTAGGTAAGAAGTATGACTTTTCTTCAATAAAAAATTATAAAACTTTTGCTGATCGTGTTCCGATTTCTTCCTATGAAGATATACAAGATGATATAGAGCGCGCACGTAAAGGCGAGTCTAATATTTTTTGGCCAAAACCTATTAAGTGGTTTGCAAAATCTAGTGGTACTACTAATTCTAAAAGTAAATTTATACCTGTTAGTATGGATAGCTTAGAAGACTGTCATTATGCTGCTAGTAAAGATTTGCTATGTATGTATCTTAATAATAATGAAGATTCTCAGCTTTTTACAGGTAAAAGTTTAAGGTTAGGAGGAAGTAAAGAATTATACAAAGAAAATGGTACTGCGTTTGGAGATTTAAGTGCTATTTTAATAGATAATATGCCATTTTGGGCAGAATTTAGTAGTACACCAAGCAATAAAGTAAGTTTGTTAAGCGAGTGGGAAACTAAAATGGCAGCAATAGTTGATGAAACGATAGAGGATAACGTAACAAGTCTTGCTGGTGTGCCAAGTTGGATGTTGGTTTTGCTTAACAATATTTTAGATAAAACAGGAAAAAATAGCATTTTTGATGTTTGGCCAAACCTAGAAGTTTACTTTCATGGAGGTGTAAGTTTTAATCCTTATATAGAACAATATCGAGCTATTCTTCCGAAGAAAGAATTTAAGTATTACGAGATTTATAATGCTTCTGAAGGGTTTTTTGCTATACAAGATCAAAATTACTCTGGCGATTTATTATTAATGCTAGATTATGGGATTTTTTACGAGTTTATCCCAATGGATACTTATGGTACAAAAGATGAAAAAGTAATACCGTTAAGCGAGGTAGAGCTAAATAAAAACTATGCAGTTATAATTACTACAAATGCAGGTTTATGGCGTTATAAGATAGGTGATACTGTAAGATTTGTGTCAATTAGCCCTTATAGAATAAAAGTGTCTGGACGTACAAAACATCATATTAATGTGTTTGGAGAAGAGTTAATTATAGAAAATGCAGAAGATGCACTAAAAAAGGTGTGTAAAAAAACTCAGTCGGAAATTAAAGATTATACAGCAGCACCAATATTTATGGAAGGTAAGGAAAAAGGTGCGCACGAATGGTTAATAGAGTTTAAAACTCCTCCAAAAGATATTAATTATTTTAGTGAGTTATTTGATAATGCATTAAAAAGCTTAAATTCAGACTACGAAGCTAAGCGTTATAATAATATGACGTTGAACAAACCTAAAATTAATGTAGCTAGAGAAAATTTATTTTACGATTGGCTTAAGAAAAATAATAAATTAGGAGGACAACATAAAGTGCCAAGACTGTCTAATACACGCCAGTATATAGACGAATTATTATCTATCAATAATTAAACATGTTTTAAATCAGTTAATAGGTGTTATCTAATTTGGATATTAACGAAAAATTAACTACATTTAAAATGCTATTAATCTGACTTAGGGGAAACGTCAAATTAACATTTAATTTGAAAACCACTTTATATTTGTAAATGTATAAAGTGGTTTTTTTTATTTATAAAAAAACCACTCAAAACGTGAGTGGTTTAATTTTATTTAAAAAGTGTGTTCTTATTTTAAGATACAGCTTTTAGTTTTTTAAGTTTTGTTTTACTTAGCTTTTCTTCTGCGTAAGATTTAGTTACACTAAACTTTTTAGTCTCACTTCCTGGTAACTCAAACATTGCGTCTGTTAAAATCTCTTCACATAAACTACGTAAACCTCTAGCTCCTAACTTGTATTCTATTGCTTTTTCTACAATATAATCTAAAGCGCCATCTGTAATGTTAAGCTCTATTTCGTCCATTTCAAACAGTTTTTTGTATTGTTTGATAATGGCATTTTTTGGCTCTGTTAAAATAGCTCTTAAAGTCTTTTCGTCTAAAGGATCCATGTAAGTTAAGACAGGTAATCTACCAATAATTTCTGGTATTAAACCAAAGTCTTTTAAATCTTTAGGAATGATGTATTGTAACAAGTTATTTTGGTCAACAACTTCTTCTTTAATAGAAGCGCTATAACCTACAGCTTGCATGTTTAAACGTTTAGAAATAACACGTTCTATACCATCAAAAGCTCCGCCAGCTATAAACAAGATGTTTTCTGTATTAACTTCTATAAATTTTTGATCAGGATGCTTACGTCCGCCTTTTGGTGGTACGTTAACTACTGTTCCTTCTAAAAGCTTTAATAATGCTTGTTGTACGCCTTCACCAGATACGTCTCGGGTAATAGAAGGGTTATCACTTTTACGTGCTATTTTGTCAATTTCATCTATAAAAACAATACCTTTTTCTGCTTTATCAAGATTGTAATCTGCTGCTTGTAATAATCTAGTTAAAATACTTTCTACATCTTCACCAACGTAACCAGCTTCTGTAAGAACAGTAGCGTCTACTATAGCTAATGGTACATTTAACATTCTGGCAACTGTTTTTGCCATTAATGTTTTTCCTGTACCGGTTTGTCCTACCATAACAATATTTGATTTTTGTATATCAATATCGTCATTGCTTGCTGGTTGTAACAAACGTTTGTAATGGTTGTATACAGCTACAGACATTACTTTTTTTGTGTATTCTTGTCCAATAATGTATTGATCAAGAAACGTTTTAATCTGTAATGGTTTTTTTAGCATTAGCTCTGCCGATAAACCATTGTCTTCGTTTTGTTTAGATTCTTCTATAACAATGCCATGAGCTTGTTCTATACATCTATCGCATATATGAGCATCTAAACCAGCAATTAATAAATTTGTTTCTGGCTTTTTCCTACCACAAAATGAACACTCTAATTCTTCTTTTGCCATTATTAATTTTAATTTTTACTCGCCTCTTGTTAAGATTTCGTCAATCATTCCGTACTCTTTAGCTTTATCAGCTTTCATCCAATAATCACGGTCACTATCATTGTAAACCTTATCGTAATCTTGTCCAGAATGTTTACTTATTATTTTATATAATTCTTCTTTTAAAGTAAGAATTTCTCTTGCAGTAATCTCAATATCACTAGCCTGTCCTTGTGCACCTCCTAATGGTTGGTGAATCATAACACGTGAATGTGGTAAACCACTACGTTTTCCTTTTTCTCCTGCACATAATAATACTGCTCCCATAGATGCTGCCATACCTGTACAAATAGTAGCTACGTCTGGTTTTATAAATTGCATAGTATCATAAATGCCTAATCCAGCATAAACACTACCACCTGGAGAGTTAATATATATTTGAATATCTTTATTAGCGTCTGTGCTTTCTAAGAATAATAATTGTGCTTGTATAATGTTTGCAACTTGGTCATTTATGCCTGTTCCTAAAAAGATAATACGATCCATCATTAAACGAGAAAACACATCGAAGATAGCAATATTCATCTGGCGCTCTTCAATAATATTAGGTGTTAAATTAGTTGGATACATACTACTAACAATTTTGTTGTAGTAATTACTGTTTATCCCTTGGTCTTTTATTGCAAACTTTTCAAATTCTTTTCCGAAATCCATAGTTGTAAATAATATTTTTTAAATAAAATTAGGCGTTGTTTTAGTGAATTAAACAACGCCTAAAGATAATGATTATTTTGTTAAACCTATACTAAAGAAACTATTGCTTTTTAAGGTTTAAAAAGAGGTTTACTTATCTCCGTAAACTTCTTTTACAAACTTATCGTAAGATAATTCTTTAGTTTTGATGTTGGCTTCTTCTTTATATAACTCTAAAAGTTTTTGGCTAACAACTTGTTCAGAAATTCGTCTTACTTCATCTTGATTAGATAATACGCGTGCTGCGATATCATCTAATTCTTTTTCTGAAGGGTTTAATTGTCCAAACTGTGCCATTTGCATTTTAATCATGTTTTTGGCGTTGCTTTTTACGTCTTCAAAATCTACTTTTAAACCATGTTTTTCCATGATTTTTGCTTCGATTAATTGGTAACGTAGGCTTTTTTCTGACTTTTCGTACTCTTCTTTAGCAGTAGCTTCATCCATTTCTTTTTCACCAGAAACTTGCATCCATTTTGTTAAGAATTCTGCTGGTAAATCAAATTTTGTATTGTCTACTAAATACTCAGTAATGTCGTTTAATAGTTTTTGATCAGATTGCTGTACGAATTGCTTTTCTGCATCTTCTTTAATCTTTTCTTTTAACTCGGTTACAGATTTTACGGTGTCTTTTCCAAATAACTTATCAAATAACTCTTGGTCTAAATCTGCTAATTCACGTTTGTTAATTTCAGTAATTGTAAACGTTACTTCAATGTCTAAACCATGAGCATCATCATGAGATACTTTTAAAGCATGCATTAACTCGTGATCATCTTCGTAAAGACCTTTAGTCTTTAAAGTGATTACATCACCAACTTTAGCTCCGATAAATTTCTTCTCGGTAGTTTTTCCTTTAAACTTGTCTAAAGTTAAAGTTACAGTGTTGTCAATGTCTTTGTCTTCGTTTTTGAAAGTACCGGTAATTTCGCTGTCTTTTTCTACAGTGTCTTGAGATACTATTTTACCGTATTGTTTTTGGATACGCTCTATTTGCTCTTCTATCATTTTATCATCTGCAACGATGTTATAGTGCGTAATTGCTTTTTTACTTTTAATATCTACGGAAAATTCTGGAGCTAAACCTAATTCAAATTCAAAAGAAAAATTATCTCCATCCCAATCAATATCATCTTGTTGTTTTGGTAAAGGTTGTCCTAAAACATCAAGTTTTTCTTCTGTTAAATATTTATTTAATGCATCTTGAAGTAATTTATTTACTTCGTCTACTAATACAGCTTTACCGTATTGTTTTTTTACCATTCCCATTGGTACATGACCTTTTCTAAATCCAGGAATGTTAGCTGTTTTACGGTAATCTGATAAGATTTTTTCTACTTTATCACTATAGTCTTCTTTAGCGATATCTACTTTTACTACAGCATTTAATGCATCAATGTTTTCTCTTGTAATATTCATTATAAATGGTATAAAGCCTTTTTAAAGGCATTTAACACTTGTTTTAATTTAAAAAGGAGTGCAAAAGTACTACTTTTTTACACTCCAACCAATTTTTTAAGCTGTTGTATTTCAGAGTTTTTTGTGTTTACTCAGATTTTATGTCTGATTTTAATAAAGATTGTAAAAACCACTGTAAAATTGATAGTAAAACACTAAATAAAATGGCTGTCCAAATGCTTGAAACGGCAAAACCATCTATAAATTTATCTGCCAATAAAATTATAAGTCCATTTATTACAAAAAGGAATAATCCTAACGTTAAAATAGTAGCAGGTAATGTTAATAAAACTAAGATGGGTTTTACTAATAGATTTAAAACAGCTAATACCAATGCTACAATAATAGCTGTAATATAACTGTCTACACTTACGCCATTTAAGATGTGTGCTAGGACAAAAACAGCAACAGCGTTAAGTAAAAGTCTAAGAATTTGATTCATAAATTAAGTATTAAGAGTTGTTCTAATTTACAAAATTAATTACAGCTTCGTAGAATTGTTCTGGGTTTTCTGCATGTAGCCAATGTCCTGCATTTGTAATTGTTATTATATTGGCTTTAGGGAATTGTCTTTTTATAATAGCTTCATCTTGTGCGCCAATATATTCGCTTTTATCACCTTTTAAGAATAATGTGCTTTTGTCGAATTTAAAATGAAGTGGAAGCGCCTCTCCAACTTCACTAACATTTTCAGTAAGTGCTTCAAGATTCATCCTAAAGGCAAGTTTTCCTTTTTCTTTCCAATATAAATTTTTAAGTAAAAATTGTCTAACACTAACCTGTGGGATATAATTTGCTAATTGCTTATCTGCAGCACCACGACTTTTAATTTCTTTAAAATCAAAACTATTTAATCCTGCTAGGATAGTGTCATGATGAATTGGATAAAATCTTGGTGAAATATCTGCAACTATCAAGTGGCTAACTAGTTCTGGATATTTGCTAGCAAAAAACATAGCGGTTTTGCCTCCCATAGAATGTCCTAAAACAATAGCTTCTTTAATATTATGATGATCAAAATACTGCTTTAAATCTTCAGATAATGCTTCGTAATGATGGTCTGGATCATGAAAACTCCTACCGTGATTACGTTGGTCTATCAGGTGGACTTCAAAACTTTCTGCAAATTGATTCCCTAAAGTTTTCCAGTTGTCACTCATACCCAAAAAGCCATGAAGGATAACAAATGGTTTGCCTTGACCAAGTATTTGTGAATGTAAAATCATTTATTTTAACTTGTTTTTATACATGTTTATTACATTTTCTACACCTAAGTATAGGCTTTCTGCAATTAAAGCATGACCAATAGATACTTCTAATAGATTAGGGATGCTTTGCTTGAAAAATTCTATGTTATCTAATGATAAATCATGACCAGCATTAACACCTAAATCTAAACTATCTGCTAATTTTGCACAATCTGCATAAGGTATTACAGCGTCTTTGTTGCCTAAGCTGTATTGGTGTGCAAAAGCTTCGGTGTATAATTCAATTCTATCAGTTCCGGTTTCTTTAGCGCCTTCAATTTGTTTTAAAACAGGATCAACAAAAATGGATGTTCTAATTCCGTTAGTTTTAAATTCTTTTATAACTTCAACTAAAAAGTCTTTGTGTTTAATAGTGTCCCAACCAGCATTACTAGTAATTGCGTCTATGCTATCTGGTACTAAAGTAACCTGTGTAGGTTTTGTTGCTAATACTAAATCTATAAATTTTGGTATAGGATTACCTTCTATATTATACTCTGTATAAACAACAGGTTTTAAATCGTGAGCATCTTGGTATCTTATGTGTCTTTCGTCAGGTCTGGGATGGATAGTGATTCCTTCTGCACCAAAACGTTGTGCGTCTTTTGCAAATTGAACAACATTTGGTACATCGCCACCACGAGAATTACGTAAAGTAGCAATTTTATTAATATTAACGCTTAATTTTGTCATTAACTTAAAGTTTATTTTAACACAAAAATACGAACTCTTAAAGGCTTTTTGTGCTAAAATTTAATTAATTTGCATAAACAAAAAGTTAAACTAAATGAATCTTTCAGAATATATTTTAAACGATATTAAACCTTTATCAAGTGCTGATAAAATAAGCGATTTGCAATTGCTGTTTAATCAGTTAACCTTCTCGCATATACCAATTAAGGATCAAAATGATGTATATATAGGTTGTGTTTCTGAAAATGATGCACATTGTTTTAAAGGCTCTGAAGTGATAAGCGATATAGCGTATTCTGTAGAAGGTTTTTTTGTAAGAGAAGAAACTAACTGGTTAGATGTTTTAGAGGCTTTTGCTCAAAACCACACTAACATAATGCCTGTTTTAAATAAAAATAATAAATACTTAGGGTATTATGAACTTAATGATGTAATTGGATTGTTTAATGAAACTCCATTTTTCTCGGCAAATGGAGGGATTTTAATTGTAGAAAAAGGTATTCAGGATTATTCGTTTAGTGAAATTAGTCAAATTGTAGAGAGTAATAACGGAAGGTTATTAGGCGCTTTTGTTTCTAAACATGAAAATGATTTAGCGCAAATTACCTTAAAAATAGGGAATACAGGCTTAAATGATATTATGCAAAGCTTTAGGAGATATAGCTATAATATAGTTTCAGGTCATGAAGAAGATACCTATTTAGAAGGCTTGAAAGAACGATCTGATTATTTAAAAAAATATCTAGATATTTAAGATGAAGGTTGCTATTTACAGTCAATTTCAAAAGAAAAAACCTTTAGCATCTTTAGAAGTATTACTAGAGGTTTTAGAGAAAGAGAATTTTGATGTTTTTATTGAAGAAACCTTTTTTAAAAACATTTCATCCAAAATAAAAAAGACATTAAACACTTTTTCTAGTTTAGATAGTTCTTACGATTTTTTAATAAGCATTGGTGGTGACGGTACAATTTTACGAGCTGTTACTTTGGTAAGAGATTTAGATATACCAATGGTTGGAATTAATACTGGTAGATTAGGCTTTTTAGCAACTATTCAACATGACGAAATTGAAGACGCTATTAAATCTATAATAGAAAAAGATTATAAAATTTCTGAACGTACCTTGTTAAGTATTTCAGTTTCTGAACCTAATAAAGAAATTGAGTCTTGTAATTTTGCCTTAAACGAAATAGCCGTTAGTCGTAAAAACACCACATCTATGATTACGGTTGAAACCGAATTAGATGGTGAATATTTAACCTCTTATTGGAGTGATGGATTAATTATATCTACACCAACAGGATCAACAGGATATTCTTTAAGTTGTGGCGGACCAGTAATTACGCCAAAAGCAGCAAGCTTTGTGCTAACGCCAATTGCACCACATAATTTAAGCGCAAGACCTTTAGTAATAGAAGACTCTATTACAATTAAACTTAAAGTTGATGGTAGAGAGAAGCAACATCTAGTATCTTTAGACTCACGTATAGCAACACTTTCAAATAAAACCGAAATTACCATAAAAAAAGCTCCATTTTCAATTAAAATGATAGCGCTTCATAACGAAACCTTCTTAGATACCTTACGTAAAAAATTACTTTGGGGAGAAGATAAGCGTAATTAAACAATAAAATTTGCCTAAATCTGTTTAAATGAGTAACTATTTCAATAGAATTGTTATAGGCTAATCTTATTTATTATATTTGCAAACTTTGAAGATTTATGAGGCAATTAACAGTAATCATAATAACACTATTTAGTATACAGTTTAGCACTGCTCAAATACATGAATTTGGCTTGTATTTAGGCGGTTCTAATTTTATAGGCGATGTTGGAGCAACAGATTATATTGCGCCAAAAAACCTAACTATAGGTGGAATTTATAAATGGAATAGAAGTCCGAGACATTCGTACAGAATTTCATTACTGTTTAGCGAGCTAGAAGGAATTGATAAAAACTCTGATGACCCAAGTCGTCAAATAAGAGGATTAGAATTTAATAGTCAAATAATAGAATTATCTGCCGGAATGGAGTTTACCTTTTTAGATTTTAATCTTCACAAAGGAGGTTTTGTTTCAACACCATATTTATATACAGGTGTTACAGTAACAAAACACGATAACTTCTTCTTAGCAAATTCAGGACAATTAGAACCAGAAGGAACCGAGAGTTTTGCTTACGGTATACCAATGGTAGTTGGTTATAAAGCAGCAATTGCACAACATTTTGTGCTTGCTTTTGAAATTGGTGCACGTTATACATTTTCAGATGAAATTGATGGAAGTGTACCAGATGCAGAAGAACTTCAAAGTAGAAGCTTTGGTAATTTAAATAATAATGATTGGTATACCTTTACAGGTGTAACACTAACCTATACATTTGGTAAAAACCCTTGTTATTGCGCATTTTAAGTGAGTATTGATAAAATAAATAAAGACTATTTACCTAAACATCTAGCTATTATAATGGATGGAAATGGGCGTTGGGCAAAACAAAAAGGCATGTTACGTGCTATTGGTCATGAAAACGGAACAAAAGCAGTTAGAACAACAGTTGAGTCTTGTGCAAAATTAGGTGTAGAAAACTTAACACTTTATGCGTTTTCTACAGAAAACTGGAACAGACCAAAATTAGAAGTAGATACACTAATGAAGCTTTTAGTGTCTTCACTAAAAAAAGAAATTAACACACTTTTAGATAATAATATTAAACTAAACGCTATTGGTAACTTATCATTATTACCAAAAAAAGTGTATAAAGAATTACAAGAAGTTATTAATTTAACTAGCAAAAACACGCATATGAATCTTACTTTAGCACTTAGTTATGGGTCTAGGGAAGAGTTAGTTACAGCTGTTAAAGAAATCAGTAATAAAGTTAAAAATAATATAATTTCTGAAGAAAGTATTGACCAGTCAGTTATAAATAAGCATCTTTACACGCACAATTTACCAGATGTAGACTTGCTTATACGAACTAGCGGAGAGCAACGTATAAGTAACTTTTTGTTATGGCAAATAGCCTATGCAGAGTTGTATTTTACTCCAGTACTTTGGCCAGACTTTACAGAGCAACACTTAAGTGAAGCTATTATAGAATATCAAAAAAGAGAACGACGATTTGGGAAAACAAGTGAACAAATTAGCTAAACAATTACCATTGAAAAAAGCATTACAATACGTTTTAATTACCTTCATATTTGCCATTTCAGCATTAGGTAACGCGCAAGAATTAGACTACGAAGGCGGAGAAAAATATAACCTTGCCGGTATATCAGTAAAAGGAAACACAACCTTTAGTGAACAAACCATAATAACCTATTCGGGATTAAGAAAAGATACCGAAATACAAATACCAGGCGAACAAATAAGTAATGCTATAAAAAAGCTTTGGAGTTCTAATTTATTTAGTGATATAGAAGTTTACTTAGTCAAAACAGAAGGTAAAGATGCCTTTTTAGAAATAAGATTATCAGATCTTCCAGAATTAAATGAAATTAACATCACAGGTGTTAAAAAGAATAAGAAAGAAACTATAATCAAAGAAAATAAGTTACTTAAAGGTACAAAGGTTACAGAAAACCTAGTAACAACGACAAGAAACTATCTTGAAAATAAGTATAGAAAAGATGGTTTTTTAAATGCAGATGTAAAAGTAAATACTACAGAAGTTGTTAGTGACTCTACATTTAAGCCACAAGTAAATATGTTCGTTGCTGTAGATAAAGGAGAAAAAGTTAAAGTTAAAAAAATCAACTTTGAAGGTAACGAAGTCTTATCAGACAAAAAGCTAAGAAAAGCAATGAAAAATACGAAGCAGAAAAACCCAATTCGTATTTTTAAACGATCAAAGTTTATTGAAGCAGACTACAAAGAAGATTTATCTTCAGTTATAGATAAATATAAAGAGATAGGTTATAGAGATGCACGTATTATTTCAGACACTTTAACATACAATGGAGAAGAAACTGTGTCTTTAGACATAAAAGTAGAAGAAGGAGAAAAGTATACTTTTGGCGACATTACATTTATAGGTAATACAGTATATTCTGATGAGTTCTTAAAAAGAAAGCTAAGAATTGAAAAAGGAGACACATATAATGGTATAGAACTACAAAAAAGAATAGCAGATGCATCTAGTCCAGATGCAGATGACCTTACAAACTTATATCAAAATAATGGATACTTATTCTCAACAATAAACCCGGTAGAGGTTAATGCAGATGGTAACGTTATTGATATGGAAATTAGAATAAGCGAAGGTAAACCTGCTTATTTTAACAAAGTAACAGTTGTTGGTAACAACAAAACAAATGACCATGTTATTTATAGAGAAATAAGAACACGTCCAGGAGAATTATACAGTAAAGAAAATGTAGTAAGAACAATAAGAGAGTTAAGTCAACTAGGTTTCTTCGATGCAGAACAATTAACACCAAATTTTAAAAATGTAAATCCAGATGAAGGAACTGTAGATATGGAGTACTCTGTAGTAGAATCTGGATCTAGCCAAATAGAATTGCAAGGTGGTTACGGTGGAGGAGGATTTATTGGGACCTTAGGTTTATCTTTCAATAACTTTTCTTTAAAAGATATATTCAAAAAAGATGCTTATACGCCAATTCCAATGGGTGATGGACAAAGATTAGCTTTAAGATTACAAGCTAGTAGATTTTTTCAAACCTATAGTTTTCAATTTTCAGAACCTTGGTTAGGAGGTAAAAAACCAGTACAATTTTCTACCTCTATATCACAAACAAAACAGTTTTTATATAATCCTTTAACACAAAACGCAGATAAGGATAGACGTTTTAATATAACAGGTATTACTTTCGGTTTAGCTAAACGTTTATCTGTCCCAGATGACTATTTTACCTTATCTCAAGCAGTAAGTTTTCAGCATTATAACTTAAAAAATTATAACACAGGATTATTTACATTTGGTGATGGTTACTCAAACAACTTATCTTATACGATAGGTTTAACAAGAAACAACACTTTTAATGATCCTATTTTCCCAATGGGAGGATCTAACTTCTCTATTACAGCAAAAATGTCATTACCGTACTCTGTGTTTAATAATGTAGATTATGAAGCATTAAAGCAAGAAAGAGAAGACAATATAGCTATAATTAACGACTCTAATAGCACAGTAAGCGAGTCTAACGCAGCATCAAGTAGAGTTAGCGAAATTGATCAAGAACGTTTTAAGTGGTTAGAGTTTTACAAGGTTAAGTTTAAAGGAGATTGGTACACTAGATTAGTAGATAAGTTAGTATTACGTCCAAGTGTAGAATTTGGTTTCTTAGGAGCTTATAATCAAGATAGAGGAATTATACCTTTTGAGCGTTTCTTTGTTGGTGGTGATGGTTTAGGAAATTATAGCTTAGACGGAAGGGAAGCAATAGCCTTAAGAGGTTACCAAAACCAATCCTTATCAACTCAAGATGGAGGAACAATTTATAATAAGTTTTCTTTAGAATTACGTTATCCAATAACCTTAAAACAATCTGCAAAAATCTATGCTTTAACATTCTTAGAAGCAGGTAATTCTTATAATGATTTTAGGAGCTATGATCCTTTTGAGTTAAAAAGATCTGCAGGATTTGGTGTAAGAATTTTTATGCCAGCATTTGGATTATTAGGTATAGACTTTGGACATGGATTTGATCCACAACCAGGCGAAACTTCAAAACACGGTTGGGAAACTCACTTTATCATAGGACAACAGTTTTAAAAAAAACAATGCTAAAACCCAATAAAATAGGTTAATAAGCTTGATAGTTTACTAATTTTTTTATTTTTGGCACGATATTTTCTAATAACAAGTTGAGGATTTAATTAAAGAATTAAAATTTTTATAATTAAAATTCGTTATTTTGAAAATAGCAGCTTAAACACAAATAATTTGGCGGCTAAGTTTAAATTAAAAACTAAATAAATCCAACATGAAATTTAAAGTTCTTTTAGTATTGTTCATATTAAGTGTGTCCTTTCAAGCAAATGCACAACGTGGCGTAAGAATAGGTTATATAGATACTGAATATATTTTAGAAAATGTTCCAGAATATACCGAGGCTACTAAACAGTTAGAGTCTAAAGTACAAAAATGGAAAACTGAAATTGAAGGTCGATTAAATACTGTAAAGCAAAAACGCGAGGCACTTAATAACGAAAAAGCATTGTTAACAAAAGAGTTAATAGAAGAGCGTGAAGAAGATATTTTATTTGAAGAAAAAGAAATATTAGATTACCAACAAAAACGCTTTGGTCCTAATGGTGATTTGATGATTCAAAAAAAACAGTTAATGCAACCAGTACAAGACCAAATTTTTCAAGCAGTACAAGACATAGCAGCAAACAAAAAATACGATTTTGTTTTTGATAAATCTGCAGATGTTGTTATGCTATATTCAGCAGAACGTTTTGATATTAGCGACTTAGTAATAAGAACAATTACAAGAGCATCAAAACGTAAACAAGCAACAAACAGAAAAGAGCGTAAAGAAGCCAAAGAAGAAGAAGTTGTAGAAGAGATTAATGACTCTCAAGAAGCTAGACAAAAAGCGTTAGACGAAAAAAGAGCAGCAAGAGAAGCTGCAGCAGAAAAACGTAAACAAGAAATATTAGAAGCAAGAGAAGCGAAGAAAAAAGCAGCACAAGAGAAGAGACAAAAACTTATAGAAGAACGTGCAAAAGCTAGAGAAGAAAAATTAAAAGCTAGACAAGAAACTAAAGACGAAGAAAACCCATCTTTTGATGGAGACGAAAATAATAAAGAAGATAAATAATCTAAAAAAAAAGAGTTTAGTTAACAACAAACTCTTAGATAAACACTAATAATTTATAACACAAATACTATTAAAAATGAAACAAATTAAATCACTTTTATTCGCTGCAGCATTATTTATAGGAGCAACAAGTTTTACTAATGCTCAATCAAAAGTAGCGCATATTAATGTTGGAGAGCTTGTAACTTCAATGCCAGAGATGAAAACTGCACAAGCAGAAATGGAACAAATGGGTAAAACGTTTGAAACTGACATTCAAGAAATGATGAATGAGTATAAAACAAAAGCTCAACAATACGAAGCAGAAGCTGCAACAAAAACTAATGAAGATAACCAAAAAAGAGGTGAAGAGTTAGCAGGTATGCAACAAAACATTAGACAATTTCAAGCTAATGCACAACAACAATTACAACAAAAAGAATTAGATCTTTTAGAGCCAATTACAAAAAAGGCTAAAGCAGCTATTTTAAAAGTAGCAAAAGCACAAGGTTTTGATTATGTATTAGATTCTTCTCAAGGTTCAGGAGTAATCATGGCAGAAGGTAAAAACTTATTACAAGACGTTCAAAAAGAATTAGGATTTTAATTAAAATCTCTTTTAAAATACAATAAAGCTGTCTAAATTTAGACAGCTTTTTTTATACTATAATTTTTTATGAGTAAACAGCCTATTGGTATCTTTGATTCTGGAGTTGGTGGTACTTCTATTTGGAAAGAAATACACGCTTTATTACCCTACGAAAACACTATTTATCTTGCAGATAGTGCAAATGCACCTTATGGGCCTAAAGGAAAAGATGCTATTATAGCATTATCAGAAAAAAACACCGAGTATCTATTAAACCAAAAGTCCAAAATAATTGTTGTAGCATGTAATACAGCAACAACAAATGCAATTAAACATTTAAGAAAAAAATATGATGTGCCTTTTATAGGTATAGAGCCAGCAATAAAACCTGCAGCATTACAAACGCAAACAAAAGCTATTGGTATTTTAGCAACAAAAGGCACTTTAAGTAGTGAGCTTTTTTTTAACACCTCACAATTGTATTCTAATGGAATAGAAGTAATAGAACAAGAAGGAGAAGGTATTGTGCAATTAATTGAAAGTGGTAATATTAATTCGGAAGAGATGAAAGCGCTTTTAGAAATTTATTTAAAGCCAATGCTAAATGCTAATATCGATTATCTGGTGTTAGGTTGTACACATTATCCATATTTAATACCACAACTTTTAAAAATGCTTCCTAAGCATATAAAAATAATAGACTCTGGTGAAGCTGTTGCTAGACAGACAAAAGCTATTTTAAAACAGTTAAACTTGCTTAATATAGCGGATGTTAAACCAGATTTAAAATTTTATATCAATTCTAATCCAAAAGTAATGTCTCAACTTTTAAATAATAACTTTGAGGTAAATCAAAAAGATTTTTAGTCATAAAAAAAAGCCAAGTGTAACACTTGGCTTTTTTATTATATATGTTCAGTTCTATACTTCTTCAGCATCTCTTAAGCTTTGAATGTAAGCTGCTTTTTGAACTTGTTTTCTTCTTGTTACAGAAGGTTTTGTAAAGTATTGCTTGTCTCTTAAGTTTTGCATTACTTTAATATTTCTGTGTTTACGCTTGTAACGTTTTAAGGCGCGTTCTATGTTTTCGCCTTCTTTAATTTCTATTCTTAACATATCAGTATTTTAAATCTTTTGCGAATATCCCTCAAATATTAGGATTATTCAAATTATTAATGTTTTATTTTATTTTTTTAACCTAAATAGGTCTTTAAAATCTTACTTTTTGATGTTTGACGTAATCGTCTTATACCTTTTTCTCTAATTTGCCTAACGCGTTCTCTTGTAAGATCAAAGGTTCTTCCAATCTCATCTAATGTCATTGCTGGTTGATTACCTAAACCAAAATTTAATCTAATTACATCACTTTCTCTTGGTGTTAAAGTTTCTAATGCACGTTCAATTTCAATATTTAAAGATTCATGCATTAGTTGATTATCAGGGTTTGGAGATTCTCCAGATTTTACTAAATCATAAAGGCTATAATCTTCGCCTTCTTTTAGCGGTGCATCCATAGATACGTGTCTGCTAGAGATACGCATAGATTGTTTTACATCACTTATGGTTAAGTCTAACTCTTTAGCAATTTCTGCTGCACTTGGCGGTCTTTGATTAGCTTGCTCTAAATGAGATGTTACTTTTCTTATTTTATTAATACTTCCAATTTTGTTAAGTGGTAATCTAACAATTCTTGATTGTTCTGCTAAAGCAGAAAGAATAGCTTGTCTAATCCACCAAACAGCATAAGAAATAAATTTAAAACCTCTAGTTTCGTCAAAACGTTTAGCTGCTTTTACTAAACCTGCATTTCCTTCGTTAATTAGATCTGGAAGTTTTAAGCCTTGATTTTGATATTGTTTGGCAACAGAAACAACAA
The DNA here is from genome assembly GCF_964226795.1 of Mesoflavibacter sp. Taxonomy (NCBI): domain Bacteria; kingdom Pseudomonadati; phylum Bacteroidota; class Flavobacteriia; order Flavobacteriales; family Flavobacteriaceae; genus Mesoflavibacter; species Mesoflavibacter sp. The sequence goes on along the minus strand of NZ_CAXQQP010000009.1, from coordinate 83,939 downwards.
AACGTAAGTTAGCAGTGGTTAATTTATCTAAAGATTTTTGACATCCTTCTCTAATTTTCTTGGCTAATTCTACTTCTTCTTCAGCAGTAACCATAGGAAGTTTACTTATGTCTTGTAGGTATTTGTCAAGTGATTTAGATTCGCGATTGGTAACTTGTTTCGTGATTTTTAATTGTCGCATTCAATGTAGTTTAATGTTTAACATTTTCAATCTAACAGAATATTCGACAATTCCTAATATTTAACAGTTTTTTAGGTGTTTTGTTGCGAAGTTTTTAAAAGAATTAATCAGATTTCTTCTTTTTTCCAAAAAGTCCTCCTAACACGTCTTTTACATTATTTTTAGTTTTTGTAGAGTCAGTTTTTGTCGAGTCTTTTGGTTTGTTTCCGCCTAGAAGTCCGCCAATAACATCCTTTACAGGATTGTTAGTAGTGGTTGATGTACTGTCACTACTTTGATTGTTGTTGTTTAAAATGTTACCAATAGCATCATTAAGCTTGCCTTTACCTTGGTTTATTAATTTTTGTTTTTGAATTTCGACTAACTGCTGTGTTAATGTTTTTACACCGCTAGTTAAGTCTGTAGACACTTGCGGTTTTGTTGTGTTACCAGAAACAGATGCGGTTACAGGTATTGTAATATTGTTTACTGCAGGATCGTTAATTTTATTTATTAGTGCGTTTACATCGCTTCCTAAATACTTTGCAGGTACATCAATAACTACTTGATAGTTCATTGTGTTGCTAAAAGAATGCGATCCGCCAATTGTCATTTTTATGTCCTTATATTTTATATCAAACGGTTGTACATTGACTTGACCATTATTAAAAGATAATTTTGCGGTAAGGTCTTTTAAATTAAGCTTACTAAAGTCTAAAAAGCTTAATTTGTTTTCTAAAGCTGTAAATAGCTGTTCGTTTTTAGGCTTAAATTCTCCAGTTAATAATTCCGCGAAAGCGTCACCCGAAATTGTATTTAAAATAGGTGTAAAATCTTGACCTAATGTACCAGAAATATCAATAGAGCTGTTAAGTTTTCCTTCTAAAGCTTTAGCAATTGGCGCTAACGCTTGTAACATGTCCAAGCCATTAAATGATTCTGAAATATTAAAGTTAGAAGCACCAAGTTGCATCTTAAATGTAGACTGCTCTTTTGTGGTGTCCACTAAACCGTTTAAGCTTAAATTACCATCAAAAATACTTGAAGTCATATTGTTTAACTGCGCTTTACCATCAGCTATATTTAAGCTTCCTTTTACGTTTTTTAGAGTAAGATTGTCATAAACTACAGTAGTTGCATTTGCTGTTACATTACAATCTAAAAATTCTGGGATTTTTAATGCAGTATCAGGTTCTGTGCTTTGGTTTACTGGTGCTTCACTACCGCCTTCTATCATAAAGTCACTAACCACAAATTTATTTGAGTTGACATTAAAATTTCCTTTTAGCTTTTTATTGCTTAATAAAAAACCAAGTAAATTATTTATTGTACCAGTTGCGTTTAAATCAGACTGTCCTGTTGTTGCATTAAACTTATCAAGTTTTATAGTGCCTGGATTAAAGTTAACTTCTGCATTACTTATATTAATTGGGTTTACTATATCTGCTGAAGAAAACTCAAATCCACTAACGCTAACCATACCGTTGTTTTTAATGCGTTCGTAAGCATTAGTTTCTATAGCATTCATATCAAAACTGGTATTTAATTTAGCCTTTAAAATACCTTTTAATTCATTCTCAAGTTCAATTGGGTACGCTTTTGTAATATTAGCTAAATTTAAAACACCATCAATATTAGCGTTTACTAACATGTTAGTCGTTAGATTTTTTATAGTAGCCGAACTCTTAAAAACATCTTGGTCTATTTTAAAATTAAGCGCATTTAAGTTAATGTAAGTATCGTCTAATAAACCAGTTTCGTTTTTTATTTGTGCGTTAATATTGATGTTTTCTACTCGTTTTGGTAGATCTGCAAATTTAAAAGATGCATTATCAGATAGAATATTAATATCTAAAGTAGGTATGGTTTCTTCAGTTACTTTTCCTTTAATAACTCCGTTTACTTTAAAGTTTCCTGTCGTATTTACGTTGTCTAAGTTTTTAGCATAGGTCTTTGGGATAACTGCTAAAAACTCTTTAAATGAAGAACCAGGATTTTCAAAAGAAATATCAATCTCTTGTCCGTCTTCAAGTTGTTTTACGTAACCTTTAAATTGTAAAGGTAAATCATTTACAAAACCTTCGTTGTCTTTAAATGTGTATGTTTGATTAGGTATGTCTAAATCTATTAAAGCATCAAGTTTAATTAGGTTGTTACTTAAATATTCTGTGCTATCAATGCTGAAAGTTACGTTAGCTTCTGTTTTTGTATCTAATTGGGAAGTGTCTCCAGAAAAAATTCCGTTACCTGTATGATTAATGTTGGTAACTTTTATTAGTGTATTAGCGCTTTCATCTATATAATTAAAAGCACTATTATTTATGCTGTAATTTTCAATATCAAAAGCAAAACCATCATTATTTGAAGTGTCAGGTGATGTATTGTTAGTATTTTCTTTTGCAATGTCCCAATTTACTTGTCCATCTTTGTTTGTTTTTAAATTAATTAAGGCGTCATCAACATTTATGCTGTTTACAATAATTGGATCTTCACTAGCGGTTTTAAAAAGTTCTTTAACAGACATGTCTAAGGATAGCTGTTTTACTCTAGCTAAAGTATCATTTTTAAAAGGCTCAAAATTGGTAATTACCAAATTGTCTAAGGTAACATTAGCTTGTGGGAAGCTTCTAATAAAACTTAAGTCTACATCATTAAATTCAACTTTTGCATTTACATTGTTGTTAATGAAATTTTTAACCATATCCTTTATTTGACTTTGAAAAATAAACGGACTAGCTATTAAAAGTAGAAGTAGAATTAAAAATGAAATTCCGATAATTTTAAGCTTTTTCTTCATGAGAACTTTTTAAGTTGAATTTTCATACGAATTTACGTATTAAAATAGGTAAAAAGATCTTGATAAGCTTAGATTTAATATAAGTTTAGCATTTTTAAAGTAGATTTATCTCTTCGTTAACTTTAAGCTTAAAACGCTTTCTAAAAAGATATACACCTAAGTACAAAAATGGTGTGTCGATGATGGCTATAAAAACCTTAAATAAAAAACCGCTAATCAATAATCCAGCAAATTTATCCCAACCAATTTCACCAAAAGAACACAGTAAAAATAAAACTGAAAAGGTGTCTACAAACTGAGATAAAAAAGTAGAGCAATTATTACGCAGCCAAAGCATTTTTCCATTGGTTAATCGTTTCCAAAAGTGATAAATCTGAATATCTACAAGTTGCGCTAATAAATAGGCCATCATACTGGCAAATACAGCAATAATAGTGTTGCCAAATACTGTGGTAAAAAGAGAATTGTTAACAGGCGACCAACTTGTAGCAGGAACAAGATTGGCGGTGTAAACTATTAATAAAGAAAAAATTGAAGCAAAAATACCAGCAATTACAATTTGGTTTGCACGTTTTTTTCCATAAATCTCACTTATTAAATCGGTGATTAAAAAGGTGATCGGGTAAGGAAGAATACCAACAGAAATCTCAAATAACTTAGCGCCAAAAATTTCAATATCAAAAGGATGCCAATAAAAAAACTTCTGAAAAATTAGGTTAGAAACCACCAAAGAGGTTATAAATAAGGCACCTAAAAACAGGTAGATTTTTTGAGCAGCTAGTTTGTCTTTTAAGGTCATAAAAACTTATTAACAGTTTGTGTAAAGATAAGGACTAAGTGAATTTCTTTTAGTTATTTTGTCAAAGATTTATGAAGGATTCTAAAACCATATATATAGCATTAGGCAGCAATAAAGGCGATAAGTTTAAAAATTTACAACTTGCGGTAGATGCTATTTTTGAAAAAATTGGCACAATAATTAGTATTTCAAAAGTCTATCAAAGTCAAGCAATGGGCTTTGAAGGCGACGATTTTTTAAATACATGTATAGCTGTAAACACCAAGTTAACACCTAAAAAAGTACTTAAAACGCTTCAAGAAATTGAAGTGAAATTAGGTCGAACACCTAAAAAAAGTGAAAGTTACGAGTCTAGAGAAATCGATCTAGATATAATCTTTTTTGAAGATGAAATTTTAGATGAAAGTAACTTGGTAATTCCTCACCCAGAAGCTCATAAACGTAAATTTGTTTTAGAACCCTTAAAACTAATTGCAGCTAAAACAGAACATCCAGTTTTAGAAAAAACAGTTGAGCAACTTTATGAAGCTTGCGAAGATCAAACGGCTTTAGAACCTTATAATATCTGGCTAAAAAACCCAATTAAGCAGTATAAATTATCTAAAAATAACTATATAGCTATTGAAGGTAATATTGGCGCAGGTAAAACAAGTTTGTCAACACAAATTGCATCAGATTTTAATGCAAAATTAATTTTAGAACGTTTTGCAGACAATCCGTTTTTGCCTAAGTTTTATAAAGAGCCAAATCGCTACGCGTTTACTTTAGAGATGTCCTTTTTAGCAGATCGCTACCAGCAAATTAGTGATGATTTAAGTCAACTAGATTTGTTTAAAGATTTTATTGTTAGCGATTACGACGTGTTTAAATCTTTAATTTTCTCAAAAATTACGCTACAACCAGACGAGTTTAAATTATACCGAAAGTTATTTTATTTGATGTATAAAGATATTGCAAAGCCTGATTTGTATGTGTATTTATATCAAAATACTGAGCGTTTACAAGCTAACATTAAGAAAAGAGGTAGAAAATACGAAAGCGAAATAGCAGACGATTATTTAGAAAAAATTAATGCAGGTTATTTAGATTTCTTAAAAAGTCAGTCAGATTTTAATGTGAAAATTATTGATATTTCTGATAAAGATTTTGTAAAAAATAGAGCAGACTATTTATGGCTTTTAAACGAAATAAATAATGGAGTACAAGATAGTCAAGACCGATAAAATTTTAATTGTTGGTTTAAGTGCAACTGCTAATTTTTTAAATACTAATCAAATAACTGGTCAGTTAGCAAGACAATTTATGCCAAGAGTTGAAGAAGTAACACATAGAAAAGACAACTTTAAATTGTCACTTCATAAATACTCAAGTTTTAATATTTCAGAATTTAATCCTAATCAAACGTTTCAAAAATGGATAGGTGTAGAGGTAGATAACTTGCAATTTGTACCAGAACATATGGAAACTTTAACTATAGATCCTGGCAGATATTTAGTAGTAAATTTTGAAGGAACTATAGCAGCATTTGTAAGCTTTTGGCAAGACCTTCATTTTAATTGGCTACCAAATTCAGAATTTGAAATAGATAATAGACCTCATTTTGAAAGACTTGGTCCAGACTATAATCCAAATCAAGCTGTAAATAAGGAAGAAATTTGGATTCCTATTAAGTAGAAGTTAGGTTGTCGAAAACCTTTAATTTTCAACATTCAAACCTTTCAACTTACTAAATACATCCCAAACTACAACGCCACAACTTACGCTAATATTTAAAGAGTGTTTGGTGCCAAATTGCGGTATTTCAATAACATTATCGCTAGCATTAACTACTTTTTGAGAGACACCTTTTACTTCGTTTCCAAAAACTAATGCGTATTTAATGTTTACTTCTGGTGTAAACTGGTCTAACATAACCGCATTTTCGGCTTGCTCAATACTTAAAACTTTGCAATTTTCGGCTTTAAGTTTTTCAACTAACTCAACAGTGTTTTCTACATATTCCCAATCAACAGTTTCTGTACTTCCCAATGCAGTTTTATGTATGTCTTTATGTGGTGGCGTAGCTGTAATTCCGCAGAGATAAATTTTTTCAACTAAAAACGCATCACTTGTTCTAAATACACTACCAATATTATTTAAACTTCTAATGTTGTCTAACACAATAATAATAGGTGTTTTTTTAGAGTGTTTAAAATCTTCAACACTTAGTCGGTCTAGTTCGCTGTTTTTTAGTTTTCTCATAATGCAAATATTCAAAAAAAAACTCCCTTTTTTCAAAGGAAGTTTTAATAAAAAGTATTTAGATAAGGTTTAGTGTATCTCTTCTTTAGTTTCTGTTTCTTTTGCTTCTTCAACTTTTGGCTTGACAGTTCCTTTAATTCTTAATCTAACAGTAGCCGAGTTAACAGCATTTGTAGTTAATGTAACTGTTTTAGAAAAACCGCCAGTTCTGTTAGTTGCGTAACGTACTTTAATAACATCAGATGCTCCTGGTGCAATTGGTGTTCTTGGCCAAGTTGGTACTGTACAACCACAAGATCCTTTAGCGTTTGTGATTACTAATGGAGCGTCACCTGTATTTGTAAATTTAAATTCTCTATTTCCATCTGCACCATTTTCAATAGTTCCGTAATCTATTGTTTTAGATTCAAATTCAATTTTTGCGCCTTTAGTATTGGTTGCTGCTTTAACAGTTTCTGTTTTTTCTGCTGTTTGAGCAACACTTAATGTTAATATTCCGATTAAAGCGAAGCTTAACAATATTAATTTTTTCATGGTAAATATTTATAGGATTATTGGACAAATTTAGAAAAATAGATATACTTCTTTGGTTAATTAAATAATAATTTAAACATCGTTTTATAGCATCTGGAAAATTGATTAAATTCGCAATCAAACCAAAATCAAAATATATTCCCTTTGGCAGCAAAATCTAAAACCAAAAAAGTAACACCATTAATGAAGCAGTACAACGCTATAAAAGCGAAATACCCTGATGCTTTGTTACTGTTTAGAGTTGGAGATTTTTATGAAACTTTTGGAGAAGATGCTGTAAAAACTGCCGAAATTTTAGGCATCATTTTAACCAAAAGAGGCGCAGGAAGTGATAGCGAAACAGAATTAGCAGGTTTTCCGCATCACTCATTAAACACCTATTTACCAAAGCTGGTAAAGGCTGGAGAACGTGTTGCGATTTGTGATCAGTTAGAAGATCCAAAGCAAACAAAAACCATTGTTAAACGTGGTGTAACCGAGTTGGTAACTCCTGGTGTAGCTTTAAATGATGAGGTGCTTCAATCTAAAACAAACAACTTTTTATGTTCGGTTTATTTTGGAAAATTATCCATAGGGATTTCATTTTTAGACATCTCTACGGGCGAATTTTTAATCGCGCAAGGTAATGCAGAATACATAGATAAGCTACTTCAAAATTTTAGTCCAAGTGAAGTCTTGGTTTCTAAACCAAAACGCAACAAATTTACAGAAGTATTTGGAGGTGATTTTCATACCTTTAATCTTGAAGATTGGGTATATCAAACCGATTTTGCTAATGAAACTTTGCTAAAACATTTTGATACAAAATCATTAAAAGGTTTTGGTGTAGAAGATTTAAATGAAGGTATTATTGCAGCAGGTTCTATCTTACATTATTTAGCCGAAACGCAACATCATAAGCTAGAGCATATTACTTCAATAGCAAGAATTGCCGAAGACGATTATGTCTGGATGGATAAGTTTACGATTAGAAACTTAGAGCTGTATAACTCTACAAACAATAATGCAGTTACACTTTTAAATGTTATCGATAAAACCATATCTGCTATGGGCGGACGTATGCTTAAACGTTGGTTAGCATTACCGTTAAAACATGCAGATAAAATTAAGCAACGTCATGAGGTGGTTTCTTATTTAAAGGACAATGAAACGGTTTTACATAAAATTCAAAATTATATAAAAAACATAGGCGATTTAGAGCGTTTAATTTCTAAAATTGCTACACAAAAGGTAAGTCCGCGTGAGGTTATTCAACTAAAAAACTCATTAGAAGCAATAGTGCCAATAAAAGCATTGGCGACCAATTGTGATAACGAATCGTTAAAGATTATAGGTGATAATTTACAAAGCTGTAATGTGCTTCGCGAAAAAATTAAAGAAACTTTAAACGAAGATGCGCCGGTTAATGTTTTAAAAGGAAATACTATTGCAAACGGATTTTCTTCTGAATTAGATGAACTTAGAGCACTATCTACATCCGGGAAAGATTATTTAGATAAAATGTTAGAGCGAGAGAGTGAACGTACAGGTATTACTTCTCTAAAAATAGCATCTAACAACGTATTTGGTTACTATATTGAAGTAAGAAATACACATAAAGATAAAGTGCCAGAAGAATGGATACGTAAGCAAACTTTAGTAAGCGCAGAACGTTATATTACAGAAGAATTAAAAGAATACGAAGCTAAAATTTTAGGAGCAGAAGAGCGTATTCTTGCAATAGAGCAAAAGTTATTTGCAGATTTGGTACAATGGATGAACCAATACATAAAACCAATACAGCAAAATGCCTATTTAATTGGACAGTTAGACTGTTTGTGTGGTTTTGCACAATTGGCTACACAAAATAATTATGTGTATCCACAATTAGATGATTCTTTTGACTTAGAGATTGAAGATGGTCGTCATCCAGTAATAGAAAAACAACTACCAATTGATGAACCATATATTGCAAATTCAGTATTTTTAGACAGAGAAACACAACAAATTATTATGATTACTGGACCAAATATGTCTGGTAAATCGGCAATATTACGTCAAACTGCCTTAATTGTTTTACTAGCGCAAATAGGAAGTTTTGTGCCAGCAAAAGAAGCTAGAATTGGTGTTGTAGACAAGATTTTTACACGTGTTGGAGCCAGTGATAACATTTCTATGGGAGAATCTACGTTTATGGTAGAAATGAATGAAACAGCGTCTATTCTTAACAATATTTCAAATAGAAGTTTAGTCTTGTTAGACGAAATTGGTCGCGGTACAAGTACTTACGATGGTATTTCGATAGCTTGGGCAATTAGCGAATATTTACATGAACATCCAGCAAAACCTAAAACCCTTTTTGCAACGCATTATCACGAGTTAAATGAAATGTCAGAAACATTTAGCCGTATTAAAAACTTTAATGTTTCGGTTAAAGAGCTTAAAGATAATGTATTATTCTTACGTAAATTAGTAGAAGGAGGTAGCGAACATAGTTTTGGGATACATGTTGCAAAGATGGCAGGAATGCCACAACAAGTATTACACAGAGCTAATAAAATATTAAAGAAATTAGAGAAAAGCCATTCTAGCGAAGAGCTAACAGACAAGGTTAAATCTATGCAAGATGAAATGCAATTAAGCTTTTTTAACCTAGACGATCCACTACTAGAAAATATTAAAGAAGAAATTTTAGAAACGGATATTGATACCTTAACACCAGTGGAAGCATTAATGAAGCTAAATGAGATTAAGCGTATGTTGCTGAAAAAGAAGTAAGTAAAAATTATTTTTATTTTTTTTAAAAAAAGGCTTTGTAAATCGTAAATATATTTTAAATTTGCATCCGCAATAGCAATATTGCTCGTTCATTAAAAAAGACTGCGAAAGTAGCTCAGGGGTAGAGCATCACCTTGCCAAGGTGAGGGTCGCGGGTTCAAATCCCGTCTTTCGCTCTGATACTTTCTTAAAAATATACCAAGATGCTGAAGTGGTGGAATTGGTAGACACGTTGGACTTAAAATCCAATGACCGTTTTGGTCGTGCGGGTTCAAGTCCCGCCTTCAGTACAAAAGCCTTATCATTTGATAAGGCTTTTTTTATTTGAAATATATAAGTTATAGACATAAAAAAAGCTCACTTAAATTTAAGTGAGCTTTTCAATTTAAAGAGTAATTCTCTTAATTATCGTCATCGGTAGCTTCTTTTACTGCATCCTTAACAGATTCTCCTGCTTCTTTAGTCTCTTCAACAGCTTCATCAATTGCTTTTCCTGTAGCTTCAAAACCATCTTTTGCAGCCTCTTCAGTTTCTTCTGCAGCATTCTCTACAGCGTCACCTGTTGCTTCTGCAGCATTTTCAATGGTATCTTCAACTTCTTCTGCTTTTTTTTCGTCTCTACAAGATGTAAAGGCTATTGCAGATACTAAAACAGCACTTAATAATAGTTTTTTCATTTTTAATTGTTTTTGATTAGTAATTCTTTAAAGTTATGAATGAATTTTAAAAGAAATGAATATTTCTCTTACTTTTTTTATTTATAACCTTTTACATATACTATTTACGTAGAAAACCTATTATTTGGATGATAGTACCTTCTTTTTCTTTTACAAAGTTGAAACTTTTTTTACTGGTTTCTTTTCTAAATATCTTATTTTCAATAAGTAAGTCTAATTTATTTTTAAGTGAAGAATAATCATTTACAGAAAAGACATTTCCATTATCAATCATTGCTTGCGCTTCAGGAAATTTTTTGTAGTTAGCACCAATTATAATTGGTACTCCAAAAACAGCTGGTTCTAAAATATTATGCAAACCTGTTTTTCCCATTGCGCCACCAACATAAGCTATATCTGCATAGCTGTATATTTTACTTAAAATGCCGATAGTGTCAATAATGAAGACGCTTGAATTACTAAGATCTGTATTTTCTTTATTTGAAAATAAAACAGTCTCTTTTTTTATGGATTGTTTTAAGCTATCAATCTGCTTAGCTTTTATATTATGAGGTGCAATAATAAATTTCACATCATGTTTACATTGATTAATATACGGTACTAATATAGCTTCGTCTTCTGGCCAAGAGCTACCAATAACAATACATAATTTGTTTTGTTTAAACTTCTCAATAAAATCTAATGTGTTATCAATTTGTAACTGATTTAAAACGCGATCATATCTAGTGTCGCCAGAAACAGTAGCACTTTTATAACCTATACTTTCAAGGAGTTTTTTAGAGTCTTCGTTTTGCGTAAAAATATGTTCAAAAGCAAAAAGTGCTTGTTTAGTTCGAGTACCATACCATTTAAAAAAGGATTGATCTTTTCTAAATACAGCCGAAATTAATATAGCGCGCAAACCATTCTTTTTAATTTCATTTAAATAATTTGGCCAAATTTCGTACTTCACAAAAACGGTTAACTCAGGGTTTACAAGTTTGATGAACTGTTTCGCATTAGATTTTGTGTCTAATGGCAAATACACAACAACATCTGCAAATGGTGCATTTTTTCTAATCTCATAACCAGAAGGAGAGAAAAATGTTAAAACAATTTTGTGTTTAGGATAATCTTTTCTTAGTATGTCAAAAATAGGTAAACCTTGTTCATATTCACCTAAAGACGCACAATGAAACCAAAGCGTTTTATCACCTTTTTTGATTTCATTTTTAAGAATATCAAACGTATTAGCACGACCTTTTACGCCTAATTTTATTTTTTGATTAAAAAGCGCAATTACTTTTAATACTAATGAAGTCAAATAAATAAGGATGTTGTAGATAATGTTCAAATTAAATTGTTTGTGCTAAAATACGTAATTCATTGGTTAGCGTTGGCTAATTTTGTAAATTCGTTACATAAACGATTATAAATTAAAATCGAGTGAAAAAAATACAAATGGTTGACCTTAAAGGTCAATACGCAGATATAAAACAAGAAGTAGATACTTCAATTCAAGAGATTATTGATAATACAGCTTTTATTAATGGTCCTAAAGTACATCAATTTCAAAAAAACTTAGAAAATTATTTAGGTGTAAAGCATGTTATACCATGTGCAAATGGTACAGATGCTTTACAAATAGCAATGATGGGATTAGGTTTAGAGCAAGGTGATGAGGTCATTACAGCCGATTTTACCTTCGCTGCAACCGTAGAAGTTATTGCCCTTTTAAAATTAACACCAGTTTTAGTAGATGTAGATCCAGATAATTTTAATATCGATATAGACGCTATTAAAAAGGCAATTACGCCTAAAACAAAAGCAATTGTGCCAGTACATTTGTTTGGTCAATGTGCAAACATGGAAGCGATAATGCAAATAGCTAAAGAGCATAACCTTTATGTTATAGAAGATAATGCGCAAGCTATAGGAGCTAACTACACATACCAAGATGGTACAAAAGCAAAAGCAGGAACAATAGGTCATGTAGCCTCAACATCATTTTTTCCTTCAAAAAACTTAGGCTGTTATGGTGATGGCGGCGCTATTTTTACAAACGACGACGATTTAGCACATACCATAAGAGGTATTGTAAATCACGGAATGTACGAGCGTTATCACCATGATGTAGTCGGTGTAAATTCGCGTTTAGATTCAATCCAAGCAGCAGTTTTAGATGCCAAATTACCTCATTTAGATAATTATAATCAAGCACGTCGTGACGCAGCAAGAAAGTACAATGCAGCATTAAAAAACGTACCACAAATTACATTGCCTAAAACCGTAAATAATTGCGAAGGTATTTGTGATACTTGCGATTGTCACGTGTTTCATCAATACACATTAAAATTAGAAAATGTAGATAGAGATGCGTTGGTAAAATATCTAAATAGTCATGAAGTCCCTTGCGGCGTTTACTATCCAATACCTTTACACAAACAAAAAGCCTATCAAGATAACAGGTATAACGAAGCAGATTTTACAGTCACTAATCAGTTGGTAAAACAGGTCATTTCTTTACCAATGCATACCGAATTAGAAGACGATCAAATCGAATTTATAACAACAAAAATTAAAGAATTTATAGCAAATAATTAGGGCGTTACCCTAAAGGGTCGGGCTTTCGCAAGTCGCAATCAAAGATGTGCTCCAACAATTGCTCAATCCCTAACGCACATTCCAGTCAATGAAGGTACTAGTAACAGGAGGATTAGGATTTATCGGATCTCATACTGTAGTCGAGCTTCAAAACAAAGGTTTTGAAGTCGTTATAATTGATAATTTATCAAATTCATCAATAAAAGTATTAGACGGTATTGTAAGTATTACAGGTAAAACGCCAATTTTTGATAATCTAGATTTAAAAGAAAAATCTAAAGTCCAAGAATTCTTTTTAAACCATCAAGATATAGTTGGGGTTATACATTTTGCAGCAAGTAAAGCAGTTGGAGAAAGTGTAGAACAACCGTTAATGTATTATGAAAATAATATAAACACTTTAGTTTATGTGTTGCAAGAATTAACAAAATTAGAGCAATCTAATTTCATCTTTAGTTCGTCTTGTACTGTTTATGGGCAAGCAGATGAGTTACCAATTTCAGAAAACGCACCAATAAAACCAGCCGAATCACCTTACGGTAATACCAAACAAATAGGTGAAGAAATTATTAAAGACACTTGTAAAGTCACTCCAAAATTAAATGCAATCGCTTTGCGATATTTTAATCCAATTGGAGCACATCCAACAGCAAAAATAGGTGAGTTACCAATTGGAGTACCACAAAACTTAGTACCTTTTATAACACAAACAGGAGTTGGAATACGCGAACAATTATCTGTTTTTGGTGATGATTATCCAACACCAGATGGGACGTGTATAAGAGATTATATTCATGTAGTAGATGTAGCAAAAGCACACGTTGTCGCTTTACAACGCTTGTTAGAATCTAATAATACAAGTAATTACGAGTATTTTAATTTAGGAACAGGAACAGGAAGTAGCGTGTTAGAAGTTATAAATTCATTTGAGCGTGTTTCTGGAGAGAAATTAAATTACAAGATTGCAAATAGAAGAGAAGGTGATGTTATTTCTGCATATGCAGACACGACAAAAGCCAATCAAGTTTTGGGTTGGAAAGCAGAATCTTCACTTGACGACGCTATGATATCTGCTTGGAAATGGCAAAAACGTCTAAATTCAAATTAGTATATCATAAATTATTCGGTTTTAAATTGTCAAATACGTAAGTATTACGCAAAATCATTAAGGATATTTTATTAATGTGTTGATTAACAATATTTTAATTTTTAAAATTCGTGATTGGTTAATATTCTTGTTTATTTTGTGGCTAATGCAAATGATAAAACAATGAAATTGATTACCGTAAAAAGACAAACAAAACACGAAGACAGGTTTACACCAAAAATGGGTAAATTAACTGCAAAAGTAACCTACATTAAGAAGCACTTATTAGGTATTCCTTTTAAAACATTACACAAATATCGCGAAACATATTACGGCGAAGTTAAAGATTGTATAGATTGCAACTTAGCTAGATAACATAAAAAAAGCCTCGAAAATATTTCGAGGCTTTTTTATATGATATTAATAAGTTTATTTGGCTTCTTTTTTCTTTTTAAAGCTACCTACAATTAAACAGCCCATTCCTACCATTACAGAAACATCTGCAAGGTTAAATATTCCGGTTCTTAAAAAACCACCAAAATCTAAATGTAAGAAGTCGGTAACAGATCCATAAACAATACGGTCGTAGACATTTGCTATACCGCCACCAATTATACAACAAAAACCAACTAATGTAAACATGTTCATGGTTTTGTCTTTAATAATGTGTCTAAGCACAAAAGCTAACACTAATATTGGTAAAATTAATAGAAGTGTAATACGTAAAGCAGGACTAAAGTCGCTACCCATACCTAAAAAAGCACCTTTATTTTCAACATTATGTAGTGTAAAAACATCTCCTATAATTTCACTAACACTGCCTTTTCCGACTTCAGCTCTAACAATAAATTTAGAGATTTGGTCAATAGCAATGTTAAGAAAAATTAATGCAGTAATAAGTATGTTTCTTGCGCTCATTATTGCTCTGTACTTATTGTTGCAGATTCAGTTTCAGCAGATCTATCAATCTTTTTTACTAAGCCTTGTAAAACTTTTCCGGGACCAACTTCAGTAAAAAGTGTAGCACCATCAGCAATCATTTGTTGTACAGATTGTGTCCAGCGTACAGGCGCTGTTAATTGCGAAATTAAATTAGCCTTAATTTCAGTTTCATCTATAATAGCGCTAGCTGTTACGTTTTGGTATATTGGGCAATTAGGTTTACTAAACGTTGTGTTTTCTATTGCTGCAGCTAATTCTTCTCTAGCTGGTTCCATCATTGGAGAGTGAAATGCGCCACCAACAGGTAACACCAAAGCACGTCTTGCGCCAGCTTCTTTCATAGCTTCACAAGCACGATTAATTGCTTCTACTTCTCCAGAGATCACTAATTGACCTGGACAGTTGTAGTTAGCAGCAACAACAACACCTTCGGTTTTTGCGCAAATATCTTCAACTAATTTGTCTTCTAAACCTAAAACAGCCGCCATAGTACTTGGTTTAATTTCGCAAGCTTTTTGCATAGCCATAGCACGTTGAGATACTAATTTTAAACCATCTTCAAAGCTTAATGCTCCGTTTGCTACTAATGCAGAAAATTCACCTAAAGAGTGACCAGCGACCATATCTGGTTTGAAGTTATCACCTAAAGTTTTTGCTAAAATTACCGAATGTAAAAAGATAGCTGGTTGAGTTACTTTAGTTTCTTTTAATTGGTCTGCAGTACCTTCAAACATAATATCTGTGATGTTAAACCCTAAAATTGAGTTGGCATCTTCAAATAAATGTTGAGCTTCTGGAGAGTTTTCGTATAAATCAAGTCCCATACCAGTAAACTGAGCACCTTGACCAGGAAAAATATATGCTTTCATTAAATTTAGTTTCTTAATTATTGAGCAAAAATAGGAATAAAATATTAAAGAAAACTATTGATTTTAAAGCTTCTCGATACAATTTGTTCATACTTCATAAATCACTAGAAGTGATGAAAATTAATAACTACATGACGTAAGTTCGAGTGGCGCGACGATAAAAGTGTTGTATCGAGAATTATGTTAAATTGATTTAAAATATTAGAAAAAATCAAGGTACTTGTCTCTATATTCTTAGATCTATAAATTACAAATTCCCAGTAGCAGCTTCTGCACAGCGTTCGCCATCCATTGCTGCGCTAATAATTCCGCCAGCATAACCAGCACCTTCACCGCAAGGATATAAATTGGTGATTTCTGGATGATGTAATTGGTCTGTTCTTGGAATACTAACTGGTGATGAGGTACGCGATTCTACACCTATAATATTGGCTTCTTCGGTGTAATAGCCTTTCATTTTATCACCAAAAGCTTTAAACCCTTTACGTAAAGTACTTCCTATAATTTTAGGAAATAAACTGTGTAAAGGCGCACTTTTTATACCTGGTTGATAAGACGTTTCGTTTAAAGTTGAAGATAACCTACCTTCTACAAAATCGGTCATACGTTGTGCTGGAGCAGTTTGATCACGATTACCAGAAGTAAAGGCTAATTTTTCAAAATCTTTTTGAAATTCTAGTGCTTTTAAAGCGCCAAATTGTTCGTATTTATGTAAATCTTTGTCAGCATTTATTTCAACAACAATACCAGAATTAGCAAATTTATTGTTACGTCTAGAAGGTGACATACCATTAACTACAACTTCGCCATTTGCTGTTGCTGCTGGTACAATAAATCCGCCAGGACACATACAAAAACTGTAAACGCCACGTCCGTTTACTTGCTGCACTAAACTGTATGAAGCAGCTGGTAATAACGGATGTCTTTCGCCAGTACAATGATATTGAATGTTGTCAATAATCTGCTGCGGATGCTCTGCACGTACGCCCATTGCAAAACTTTTAGCTTCAATAGCAATATTTTTTTTGTCTAATAAATAGAAAATATCTCTTGCAGAATGACCTGTTGCTAGAATTACTTTTTCGGTAGTTAATTCTTCACCATTATTAAGCTGAAGCGCAACTATTTTTTCATTTTTTATAATGAAATCGGTAACACGCGTATTAAAATGAATTTCGCCACCAAAATCTAAAATAGTTTGTCTAATATTTTGAACGACTTTAGGTAGTTTGTTAGTCCCAATATGCGGATGCGCATCGACCAGAATCTGATCTGTTGCACCATGAAATACAAGATTTTCAAAAATACGACGTACATCACCACGTTTTAAACTTCGTGTGTATAATTTTCCGTCAGAATATGTTCCTGCGCCACCTTCGCCAAAACAGTAATTAGAATCTTCATTTACAAAATGATCTTGATTAATGGCTTTAAGATCGCGACGTCTATCTTGTACATTGGCGCCACGTTCTAAAACTATGGGTTTGTAACCAAGTTCTATACAGCGCAATGCTGCGTACATACCAGCAGGACCAAAACCAATAATATGAATTGGTTTAGCGTTAGACACATCTTTGTATTCAAAATGATAATCGGAAGTTTCCTGAACAGGTTCTTTTATAAAGACTGAAACTTTATAGTTGAAGATAATTTTAGGCTTACGTGCATCGATGGATTTACGCAGTATTTTAATGCCAGAAATGTCTTCACGCGGTATAGACAACCATTCCGCAGATTTAATTAATAATATATCTGGGATTTCTTCTTCTTTAAGAGAAACACGAAGTTGAATGTCTTTTACCATAATGCGAAATTAGGTAAATTTTGAATGAAACTTAGTAATAAATTAAATTCTCTCAAATGTTAAAAATGAAAACTCATATTGATGATTATCATCTTTTTTATGAAAAACATTTGAGGTTTCTTTAAATATTGAAGTATCTATTTTCGGGAAAAAAGTATCTGCTTCCGGAAATGTTGCATGTACTCGCGTAATTTCTATTTTACTAGCGTATGGCATAGCCTGTTTGTAAATTTCTCCGCCACCAATAATAAAAGGTTGCGAGTCTTTTTTAGCTATGTTTATTGCGTCTTCTATGCTATTAACAATTATAACACCATCTGGCGCTTTATAATTTGATTGTCTTGTAATTACAATGTGTGTGCGATTTGGTAATGGTTTTGGAAAACTTTCAAAAGTCTTTCGACCCATAATTATATGATGTCCAGAAGTTAATGATTTAAAGCGTTTAAGATCGTCGCTTAAATGCCAAATTAGATCGTTATCTTTTCCTATTTCGTTATTTTCGCCAGCAGCAACAATCATAGTTAAGTTGTCAACTATTTTGCTGTTTTTTTGATTAAATACTTGACTTTCTGCAATAGTTAAATCTTCTTTTTCCAGTTGTGCTTTTAGTTTTTCTATGCGTACTTTTTGTTTGTTTACTAGCTTAGCCAATTGTTTTTCTTCCCATTTTTTACCCATAAATTTATGAGTAACAAATACATTAAATAAATGAAAAACAAATAAGAATAACCAAACAATAATAGCAATTACAAACCAATCTTGACCAAAAATTTTTAGATCTTGACCAATACCTAAAACGGTATTTGCTAAGATTAAAAATAAAGCGCCAATTAAAAATATAACAAAATGATAGTATAGGCGTTTTTTTTGTTTAACACGTTGTTGAGCATTTTTTATTAATTCTAATTGCTCTTTATCTATCTGCGGTTTTTCCTTTTTTTTGCCGAACATAAATATTCTGTTATTTATCTGTAAATTCTAAATGTTACAGGAAGAGAGAAAGGAACATCCACTAATGCACCATTAATTTTACCCGGTATTATTTTAGGGACAAACT
This sequence comes from Mesoflavibacter sp., assembly GCF_964226795.1. Lineage (NCBI taxonomy): Bacteria > Pseudomonadati > Bacteroidota > Flavobacteriia > Flavobacteriales > Flavobacteriaceae > Mesoflavibacter > Mesoflavibacter sp. The sequence continues at coordinate 65,629 of NZ_CAXQQP010000009.1, read as the reverse complement.
TCATAACTCTTCTAGCCTCTTTGTCAATATTTTTGTGTGGAGATTTTGTTTTTATTTCAGTAATATTACCTTCTATATTAACAATAAAGCTTATATATATTTTATAAACACCAGGTTCTAATTTTGTCTTTTTAGTAGCTTTTCTAACATCAAAATATTCAAAAAAATGTTCGTTTATTTTTTTAGAAAAACATTGTTTTTTTAAATAATTACTGGTTTCATCTTCACAACCTGGATATACAGGAGTTATTCCTACGTATGATAAGGGTATTTCTTTAGAATCATTTTCCTGAGCAAAAGTCCATTGCGAAATTATAATTAGAATTAACAGTAAAACTTTTTTCATATAATTGTTATTAAACAGCAACTGCACCTTTAATGTGTGGATGCGGATTATAATTTTCTAATGTAAAATCTTCAAATTTAAAATCAAAAATATCTTTAACTTCAGGATTTAACTTCATTGTTGGTAATGGTCTGCAGTCTCTAGATAATTGCAATTCTAATTGCTCTAAATGGTTGTTGTAAATATGTGCATCTCCGAAAGTATGAATGAATTCTCCAGCTTCGTAACCGCAAACTTGCGCCATCATCATTGTGAATAAAGCATAAGATGCGATGTTAAACGGAACACCTAAAAAGATATCTGCACTACGTTGGTATAGTTGACAAGATAATTTACCATTAGCCACATAAAACTGAAAAAACGCATGACATGGTGGTAAAGCCGCTTTACCATTAGCAACATTTTCACTAAAGCTTTTAGAAGTGTCTGGCATTACAGAAGGATTCCAAGCAGATACTAGCATACGTCTACTATCTGGATTGTTTTTTAGTGTATCTATAACTTCTTTTATTTGGTCAATCTCATCACTATTCCAGTTTCTCCATTGGTGACCATACACAGGACCAAGATCTCCGTTTTCGTCAGCCCATTCGTTCCAGATTCTTACACCGTTTTCTTGTAAATAGTTAATGTTGGTGTCGCCTTTTAAAAACCAAAGTAACTCATGTATAATAGATTTTAAGTGTAGTTTTTTTGTGGTTACCATAGGAAAACCTTCACTTAAATCAAATCTCATTTGATAACCAAAAACACTTTTGGTGCCTGTTCCTGTACGGTCTTCTTTTGCGTTTCCGTGTTCTAAAACGTGTTTTACAAGGTCGTGATATTGCTTCATAATACTATCTCTGCGAAAGCAGAAATCTCATTTTTAGTTATAAAAATAGCTAGTTATTTTGAAATAAGAAATAGCTAAAAACGAAAATAAACAAAAATCAATGTAGTTAATTAGTTAATTGATTTTAAGATATTAAAAGTTATTAACTACTATTTTAAATGAAAAAGTTACGTCTTGGATTTAAAGATTTCTGCTTTCGCAGAAATTGTTTTAACCAATAATCATTCCTGCAATTGTAGCTGATATTAGAGAAGCAATTGTACCTCCAATTAAAGCTTTTATACCAAATTGCGATAATGTTTTACGTTGTCCAGGTGCTAAAGAACCAATACCACCAATTTGAATTCCGATAGAAGCAAAATTTGCAAATCCACAAAGCATATATGTAGCCATAATAATTGACTTTTCATACTTTAAATGTGTTGGATTTGCTATGTTTTTTAAGTCTGCTAATTGAATGTATCCAATAAATTCTGATGCTGCTAATTTGATACCTAATAATTGTCCCATTAAAGCCATGTCTTCTTTAGCAACACCAATTAACCACATAAGAGGCGAGAAGATGTAACCTAATATTAGTTCTAATGAAAGACTCTCATAAGGTGTGTTGCCAGCAATCCAGCTGTTTAATCCAGTGTAATATCCAAACTTTCCAAATATAAAATTAATCATAGCGATAAAAGCAACAAAAACTAAAAGCATAGCACCAACATTAACAGCAAGTTTTAAACCTTCTGTAGTACCGTTAGCAATAGCATCTAAAATATTAGATCCAATTTTTTCTTGAGAAACAGAGACGTCTGTATTTACTTTTTCGGTTTGAGGATATAGTATTTTTGAAATAACAATAGCACCTGGAGCAGCCATAACAGATGCTGCCAATAAGTGTTTAGCATAGAATAGGCGTAAAGCTTCATCTTCACCTCCTAAAAATCCAATGTAAGCGGCAAGTACAGCACCAGCAACAGTAGCCATACCACCAATCATAACAAGAAGCATCTCAGACTTATTCATTTTTTCCAAGTATGCCTTAATTAAAAGAGGTGCTTCGGTTTGTCCTAAAAAGATGTTACCAGCAACAGATAGACTTTCTGCTCCAGAAATTCTCAATAATTTAGATAATAACCATCCGAAAGCTTTTACTACTATTTGAATTATACCCAAATAATATAATACAGAGGTTAATGCTGAAAAGAAAATGATAGTTGGTAACACTTGAAAGGCAAAGATAAAACCGAAAGTATCCATATCAACTACCAAGCCTTCAAATAAAAATTTGCTTCCTGCTCTTGTAAAATCTAGAACTTGAACAAAAAGTCCACCAACAAGTTCAAAACCATTTTTTATAAAATCTACTTTTAAAACGCCTATTGCAATTAATAATTGAAAAGCTAGACCTATTCCAACAATTTTCCAATCAATAGCTCTACGATTACTACTAAATAGAAAAGCTATTACTATTAAAGAAACCATACCTAGCGCACCACGCCATAAACTATTAAATGAAAATCCTTGATTTGGGATTATTTGATTTGATTCTGCAACAGTTGTTTCTTTTTTGGATTTAGGTTTTACAACAAATTTATAGATGTTTTCTTTTTGGGATAATACTAAAGTTGAATCTGTTAAGTTTTTAATTTTAAACCTTTTTGTCATTTCAAAAGGTGTATCATAATAAAAAACTAAAACTTTATTTTGAAAAATATAATCTCCACTAGCATCTTTTAGCTTAAAAGAACCTTGATTTAATTTAAGCTCTGTGTTTTTTTGAATTATTAGCGGTTTGGTGTCTGTAGAATTGATATTAATGTTACTAGTGTCTAACAACCAATCTTTACTAATATCTTGCGCTAAAGTAGAGGTAAATGCAAGTAAGAAGGTTACTGTAACAATTAAAAATTTTTTCATCTGTAAAAAGTGTAAGTTATCTTTTAGATATTTCGTCTCTAATTTTTGCTGCTTTTTCGTAGTCTTCGTTGTTAACAGCTTCATCTAAAAGTTTATGGAGTTCTTCTATGTTTTTAGACTGTAATTCGTCTTCAGAAGAAGGTTCTAATTCTAATTCTTCGTTAATTATCTCATTAACAAGTACATCATCGTCTTCGCTGTCTTCATCTTTTGGATCTACTTTTAAGTAGATACCAGCTTTGTCTAGAATATTTTTATAAGTAAAAATAGGAGCTTGAAAACGAAGTGCTAATGCAATAGCATCACTGGTTCTTGCATCAATAATTTCTTCAATTTTATCACGTTCGCAAATTAATGAAGAGTAGAAAACACCATCTACCAACTTGTGTATGATGACTTGTTTTACGACAATATCAAAACGGTCTGCAAAATTTTTAAATAAGTCGTGGGTAAGTGGTCTAGGTGGTTTAATTTCTTTTTCTAAAGCAATAGCTATAGATTGTGCTTCAAAAGCACCAATAACGATAGGTAATTTACGGTCTCCGTCAACCTCATTTAAGATAAGCGCATAGGCGCCATTTTGGGTTTGGCTGTACGAAATTCCTTTAATATTTAGTCTTACTAAACTCATGCAATCAAAAACACAAAGAACTGTTTAAATTAGGACTTTACCAAACCGTAAGGGTTAGATTTTTGTGCAAAATTTAAACAGTCCTTGTTATATCAGACTTAAAGTTAAAAAAAATTAAGCGTTTGCTGATTTAAAAGCTTTTAATTTTTCTATAAGTTGAGGTACGACTTCAAAAGCATCACCAACAACTCCATAATCTGCAGCTTTAAAGAAAGGTGCTTCTGGATCTGTGTTGATTACTACTTTTACTTTAGAGGCGTTAATACCAGCTAAATGTTGGATGGCACCACTAATACCAATAGCAATATAAAGGTTAGAAGCAACAGGTTTTCCTGTTTGTCCAACGTGTTCGCTATGTGGTCTCCAGCCTAAGTCAGAAACTGGTTTAGAGCATGCTGTTGCTGCTCCTAAAATGTCTGCTAATTCTTCAACCATTCCCCAGTTTTCTGGACCTTTTAAGCCACGACCAGCAGATACTACAATTTCTGCATCTGCAATAGTTACTTTGTCTGTTACTTTATCTACAGACTCTACAGTAACTCCTGACGAAGCAATTTCCGGAGAAAAATCTTCAGAAGAAGCACTTGCACTGTTTTCAACTAAGCCAAAAGAGTTGTTTGATACACCAACAATCTTTACATCTGTATCTATAGTTGTAAAGTTAAATGCTTTATTTGTAAAAGCAGTACGTTTTACTGTAAAAGGAGAAGTAGATGTAGGTACAGCTACTACATTAGATGCATATCCTGCGTCTAACCCTACAGATAATAATGGAGCTAAATATTTGCTGTCTGCGCTTTGACTAAGTACAACAACTTTTGAGCCTTCTTGCTTTGCTGCTTGAGATAAAACTGAAGCATAAGATTTTGCATTAAACTTTGCTAAACCATCGTTAGATACATTAAGTACTTTGTCTACACCGTATTTACCTAACTCTGAAGTGTCATTTACATTAACTGCAACAGCAGTAACGCTTGTGCCCATTTGGTCTGCAACCGCTTTAGCGTAAGATGCAACCTCAAAAGCAGCTTTTTTAAAAGTTCCGTTTTCTGATTCTGTATATACTAAAATTGACATGTTTATAATATTTTAAATTCTGAAACTAATTTTCGTAATCTAACGATTAGATTACTTTAGCTTCGTTGTGTAAAAGGTTAACTAATTCGTCTAAGTTATCAGGAGCAACTAAAGTTACTTCACCTTTTGGAGCTGGTTTTTCAAATTTTACAGTTCCAGTTTCTGTACTTGCGCCGTTAGGTTCAACTACATTTAAAGGTTTTTTTCTAGCCATCATAATACCTCTCATATTTGGTATACGTAAGTCGCTCTCTTCAACTAAACCTTTTTGTCCTCCGATTACTAAAGGCAATGTAGTAGAAACACTTTCTTTACCACCATCAATCTCTCTAACAGCTTTAGCGTTTGTGCCATCAACCTCAAGACTAATGCAGTTAGTAACAAAGTTAGCGTCAACCATTTCTGCTAACATACCAGGTACCATTGCACCGTTATAATCAATAGACTCTCTACCTGCAATTACTAAATCGTAACCACCATCTTTTACAACTTTAGCTAATTCTTTAGCAACTTGATAACCGTCTTTAGCTTCTGCATTTACTCTAATAGCAGTATCTGCACCTATAGCTAATGCTTTTCTTAATGTAGGCTCAGTTTCTGGTCCTCCAACATTAACAACGTCTACAGAAGCACCTTGTTTTTCTTTAAACCACATTGCTCTTGTTAAACCAAATTCGTCATTTGGATTAATTACAAATTGAACACCATTTGTGTCAAACTTTGTATCACCATCTGTAAAATTAATTTTTGAAGTAGTGTCTGGTACGTGACTAATACACACTAAAATTTTCATATTTTTTAATTTATTTAGTTTTTAAATTTATGCCTTTAGACCTACTAAATCGTTATAGTAACATGGGTTAATCAGCAATTTTTTATAAAATTTTAAAGCAAAAAACGCTCTAAAATCTTGTGGTTACGAAGATATGGAAATATTTTTAAAATTTACTATGCGTGCATAATAAATTTTAAAGAATTCTTTTACTGTAAGTTTTTTATTAATTCTTATTTTTGCAATTCAAATAGATATTTTAATGAAAACAATACAGTTTAGAGAAGCTATTGCTGAAGCCATGAGCGAAGAAATGCGTCGTGACGAAAGCATCTACCTTATGGGTGAAGAAGTAGCAGAATATAATGGTGCTTACAAAGCATCTAAAGGTATGTTGGACGAGTTTGGTCCAAAACGTGTTATTGATACACCAATTGCAGAGCTTGGTTTTGCTGGTGTAGCTATTGGATCTACCATGACTGGTAATAGACCGATAGTAGAATATATGACCTTTAACTTCTCTTTAGTTGGTATTGACCAAATTATAAATAACGCTGCAAAAATTAGACAAATGTCTGGTGGACAATTTAAATGTCCAATTGTTTTTAGAGGTCCAACAGCTTCTGCAGGACAATTAGCAGCTACACATAGTCAAGCTTTTGAAAGTTGGTTTGCTAATACACCAGGTTTAAAAGTGGTAGTGCCTTCTAACCCATATGATGCAAAAGGTTTATTAAAATCTGCAATACGCGATGATGATCCAGTGATTTTTATGGAATCTGAACAAATGTATGGTGATAAAGGCGAAGTGCCAGAAGGAGAATACACTATACCATTAGGTGTGGCAGATATTAAGCGTGAAGGTACAGATGTAACTATCGTTTCTTTTGGTAAAATTATAAAAGAAGCTTATAAAGCTGCAGACGAACTTGAAAAAGATGGAATCTCTGTTGAAATTATAGATCTTCGTACAGTTAGACCAATGGATAGAAAAGCTATTTTAGAGTCTGTAAAGAAAACTAACCGTTTGGTAGTTTTAGAAGAAGCTTGGCCATTTGGTAACGTAGCGACTGAAATTACATACCTTGTACAAAGTGAAGCATTTGATTACTTAGATGCGCCAATTGTAAAAATAAACACAGCAGATACGCCTGCACCATATAGTCCAGTATTGTTAGAAGAGTGGTTACCAAACCATAACGATGTGATAAAGGCTGTTAAAAAAGTAATGTACAAATAAAAAATTATTATTTTCGTTATATCAAAACTTCATTAGCACGATTGTTGATGAAGTTTTTTTGTTTATAAACCAAAATTAATGAATAGACTTCTTTCTGTCCTTTTTTTTCTTTTTAGCATCATTTCTGCGTTAGCACAAACCAAAGTTAGTGGTCAAGTTTTTGACGCATCAAATAATCCGGTGCCTTTTGCAAATGTAATTTTTAAAGGTTCTTCAATAGGAGTAATAACTAATGAAGAAGGAACATTTTATATTGAAGATGAAAACAATTGGGACGTATTAAAAATATCTTTTATTGGTTTTGAAACTCAAGAAATTCAACTTGAAAAAAGAGTAACTTATAAGTTAAAGGTGACGCTTAAAGAAGAAGCTGCTGCATTAGATGAAGTTGTTATTGTCTCTGGTAAACAACCTAAAAAAAACAATCCTGCGATTGATATTCTAAGAAAAATTTGGGCAAATAAACGTAGTAATGGACTTAAGCAGTACAAACAATACCAATATGATAAATACGAAAAGGTAGAATTTGACCTTAACACCATAGATAGTTCGCTAATAGATAGTAAGTTGTTTAAAGGTATGGAGTTTGTATTTGATCAAGTAGATACTTCTAAAGTTACAGGTAAAACGTATTTACCAATGTTTATTAACGAAGCTGCTAGTGAGGTTTACGGTGATAATGTAATTAATGAAAAACGAGAAATTTTAAAAGGAAATAAAAACTCAGGATTTAGTAATAACCAGGTAATTATTGACTTTGTAGACGATTTGTATTCAGACTATGATGTATACGATAACTATTTAAAGTTTTTTGATAAAAGTTTTGTTAGTCCAATCTCTCGTACCGGAATACAAACGTATAATTACGTCCTTTCAGATAGTGCATATATTGATAACAAATGGTGTTATAATATTATTTATTATCCTAGACGTAAAAACGAACTTACTTTTAAAGGCGATTTTTGGGTAGCAGATACCACATTTGCATTAAAAAACATCAATATGCAAGCCTCTAAAAGCGCTAATATAAATTGGGTGAAAGAAATTTATATAGAGCAAGATTTTGAAGTGTTAAACGATTCAGTCTTTTTAATAAAAAGAGATTATTTTATGTCAGATTTTGCCTTTAATAAGAAGGAAAAATCTAGAGGAATTTACGGAAAACGTACCACACTTTACGATAATTACAAGTTTGATAAAGAAAAGGATCCTAAGTTTTACAAGCAAAAAGTTTACAGCTTTGATGAAGATATCTATAATCAAGATGATAGTTTTTGGGATAAAAACCGTATGGAGTCCTTAAGTAAAGACGAAAAAGGTGTTTACGTCATGTTAGATTCTTTAAAAAAGACTAAAAAATTTAAAAGACTTTACAACTTAGGAAGCATTTTAGCATCTGGTTATATAGAGTTTGATGATTTAAATTTAGACTACGGACCTATATTTTCAACCTTTGGTTATAATGAAGTTGAAGGTGTTAGATTAAGAGCTGGCGGACGTACTTATTTTGGGCAAAATGATTTATGGCGTATAGAAGGATTTACAGCGTACGGTTTTAGAGACAATAAGTTTAAATATGGTATTTCAGGAAAATGGTTATTAGATAAAAAAAGCAGATTAATAATTTCTGGAGGAAACCGTCGTGATGTAGAACAAATAGGGGCAAGTCTAACTAATAGCACAGATGTTTTAGGACGAAGTTTAGCAAGCTCATCAGTAGTAGGAACAGGAATAAACGATAAATTAACCAATATTAACCTAAGTACTCTAGCAATAGAAGCAGAACCATTAAGAAACTTTGTAACTCGTTTAAGCGGAAGTTACAGAACCTTAGAGTCTGCTTCAAACACATTTAGTTTAGATTATTATACAGACGCAACTCAAACAACGACAAAATCTGAAGTAAAACAATATGAAACCGCAATCTCTTTATCTTATTTTCCAAAAAGAGAAATGACAGGTTTTGGTGTAGAACGAAGAACAAAAAACGATGATTTTGCAAGGCTTTTTGCGCAGATTTCTATTGGCGATCAAAGTATTTTAAATAGTGATTTTGATTATACTAAAGTTCAATTTTCATATACACAACCTTGGGCTATTGGTGGTTTTGGTAGACTGTACACAACCGTAGAAGCAGGTAAGACTTTTGGAGAAGTTCCTTTAGGTTTGTTAAGTGTTGTGCCAGGTAACCAAAGTTATTTTTCAATATATAATACTTTTTCAAATCTTGATTTTTATGAGTTTATTACCGATGAATATGCAACACTTCATATAGAACATAACTTTAACGGAAGATTATTTTCGCGTATCCCATTCTTAAAAAAATATAATTTAAGAGCTATTCTAGGAGCAAGAGGTGTTATTGGTAATATATCTCAAGACAACAGAAATATTAACGCTTCAGGATTAATTTATGAAGCTCCAAACAGAAAACCTTACTATGAGTATAGTTTTGGTGTAGGAAACATTTTTAAAGTCTTTAGAATAGATTTTAACTTTAGAGGTAACTACACAGATCCTGTTTTATATCCAGATGCCAGAAAATTTGGTGTAACCGGTAGTTTTGGCTTTTATTTTTAAAAAAGTGCAAGCTATATGTAAGTTACTATACCAATTTTCCAAAGTCAAACTCTTTTCTCTTGCCTAAACCTAAATAATCACTTACTTTTGCATCCCTTATTTTTAGATAGTTAATAAATAAATAACGCTATTAGCGTATAAAATAATTAAGATGAGCCCAAAAGGAGAAACAACATTTGATGCTTTAGTAGAAATTCCTAAAGGAAGCAGAAACAAATATGAATATGACTTTGATTTAAAAAAAATACGTTTTGACCGTATGCTATTCTCTTCGATGATGTATCCAGGAGATTACGGATTTATACCACAAACATTAGCTTTAGATGGTGACCCGTTAGACGTTTTAATTTTAGGTCATGAGCCTACGTTTCCAATGTGTGTTGTAGAGGTAAAACCAATCGGAGTATTCCATATGGCAGATGAAAAAGGTCCAGACGAAAAAATAGTTTGCGTACCAGTATCTGATCCAATTTGGAATTCTAAAAATGATATATCAGATATTAATCCTCACCGTTTAGATGAAATTACTCACTTTTTCCAAGTATACAAAGATTTAGAAAAAAAGAAAGTAGATGTAGGAAGTTGGGGAGATGCTAAAGAAGCTTACGAAATTGTAAGCAAATGTGTAGATAGATACGAAAACAGCGAGCATAAAGCAAACGGCGATTTCTTAATTTAATTTAAGAAAATTATACCCGCTAAAAACGGGGATTTTATAAACATTTTAAATATTCAAAACCCTTACATATTGATTGTAAGGGTTTTTGTATTAGATTCCATTTTGTTACATTTACGATAATTAACACTAACAAATCAAAATAAATATGGAATCAAACATGATTTATTTGCCAATAGCATTGGCAATTCTCGGACTTGTTTTTATGTTCGTTAAAATGGCTTGGGTAAAAAAACAAGCTGCTGGAAACGAGAAAATGCAAGGTATTTCTAAAGCTATAAAAGAAGGTGCTTTAGCATTTCTAAATGCAGAATACAGATTATTAGCAATATTTGTAGTCATTGCTTCAATTGCATTATTTGGAATATCTCAAGTTGTATCAACAACTAGTTGGATGATTATTCCTGCATTTATTATCGGAGCTGTTTTTTCTGCTTTAGCAGGAAATATAGGAATGAGAATTGCTACAGACGCTAACGCACGTACTGCCGAAGCTGCAAAAACAAGTTTACCACAAGCGTTAAAAGTGTCTTTTGGTGGAGGAACAGTAATGGGATTAGGAGTTGCCAGTTTAGCAGTTTTAGGGCTTAGTTTACTATTCTTATTGTTCTTAGGGCAATTTATGGGTAATGAAGATTCTTTTTATAAAAATATGACTATCGTTTTAGAGACCTTAGCTGGTTTTTCTTTAGGAGCAGAATCTATCGCACTTTTTGCTCGTGTTGGTGGTGGTATTTATACTAAAGCTGCAGATGTTGGTGCCGATTTAGTTGGAAAAGTAGAAGCAGGTATACCAGAAGACGATCCGCGTAATCCAGCAACAATTGCAGATAACGTAGGAGATAATGTTGGTGATGTTGCCGGTATGGGAGCAGATTTATTTGGTAGCTACGTCGCAACAGTATTAGCTGCAATGGTATTAGGTAACTATATCATAAAAGATATGGCAGATGCTGGGACAGTATTAGAATCTTTTAATGGTATGGGACCAATCTTACTACCAATAGTCATAGCTGGTGTTGGTATTTTAGCTTCAATTATAGGGACGTTTTTAGTTAGAATTTCTTCAAATGAAGCTAAAGAGTCTCAAGTTCAAAAAGCACTAGATGTAGGAAACTGGGTTTCGATAGGTATTACACTTGCTGCAAGTTGGTTCTTAATTCGTTGGATGTTACCAGAAACAATACAAATGAGCTTCTTTGGGGAAGGTGTAAAAGCTATTCCGTCAAGACATGTCTTTTATGCAGCTATGATTGGATTAGCAGTAGGCGCATTAATCTCTATGGTAACAGCACATTACACAAGTTTAGGTAAAAAACCAGTTTTAGATATAGTAAAAAATAGTTCTACAGGAGCGGCAACAAACATTATTGCAGGTTTAGCTGTAGGTATGAAATCTACTTTCTTGTCTGTAATTTTATTTGCAGCAGCAATCTATGGGTCGTATGCATTAGCAGGATTTTATGGTGTTGCATTAGCAGCTTCTGCAATGATGGCAACAACAGCAATGCAATTAGCAATAGATGCGTTTGGACCAATTGCAGATAACGCTGGTGGAGTAGCAGAAATGAGCGAACTTGAGCCACACGTAAGAGAACGTACAGATATTTTAGATTCTGTAGGTAATACAACTGCAGCAGTAGGTAAAGGGTTTGCAATAGCATCTGCAGCCTTAACAGCGTTAGCATTATTTGCTGCTTATGTAACTTTTACAGGTATTGATGGTATTAACATTTTTAAGGCAGATGTGTTAGCAATGTTATTTGTTGGAGGTATGATTCCTGTCATTTTCTCTGCATTAGCTATGCAATCTGTAGGTAAAGCAGCAATGGAAATGGTGCAAGAAGTACGTCGTCAGTTTAAAGAAATTCCTGGAATTATGGAAGGAACTGGTACGCCAGAATATGCAAAATGTGTAGATATTTCTACTAAAGCAGCATTAAAAGAAATGATTTTACCAGGATTAATCACAATTATCACTCCGATAATTATCGGATTAGTTTTTGGAGCCGAACCTTTAGGAGGTTATATGGCTGGTGTATGTGTGTCTGGTGTTATGTGGGCAATTTTCCAAAACAACGCTGGTGGCGCATGGGATAATGCTAAAAAATCTTTTGAAGCAGGTGTTGAAATAGATGGAAAAATGGAGTATAAAGGTAGTGAAGCGCATAAAGCAGCAGTTACCGGAGATACTGTCGGAGACCCATTTAAAGATACGTCAGGACCATCTATGAATATTTTAATTAAGTTAACCTGTCTAGTAGGATTAGTAATAGCTCCAATCCTAGGGAATCACGATGCGGAAGAAGGTATGGCAATGAATAAAGATGTTGAGGTTACAGTAAATAATAGTAATAAAAAAGAAGTTAAAGTAAAGGTTATTATGGAAAAAAATAATGACGGAACTGTAACTGCAAACGTAACATCAACAACAGTTAGTAACGGAGAATCTTTTGTGAAAAAGCACGTTTTTACAGGAACAGAAGAAGAAGTTAATGCAAAAATTAATGCTTTAGAAAATGCTAAAGACAGCAATAACAAAAAAGTGAATAAGCAAATAGAAGTTACAAAAGAAGAGATTAAAAACTTACCTCAAGCTTAATACTTTAAGTATTATAAAATTAAAGACCTGCTATTGCTTTTAGCAGGTTTTTTTTGTGTTATATTTGAATCTAATATGAGCTGGTTTAAAAAAGATCCGTTACAAATAATTTCATTTTTAAGTTATGGTACACAACACCATTTCTATATACGTGGTCGCGCTTTAGAAGACGAAACTATTAATTTAGAAGAAAAAAGCTTGTGGAATCTTATCCTTAATACTTGGAAGCGTTTTGAAACCGACGAAATTAAAAACACCAAACTAAAAATAACCTTACCAGACAACAGGGTTTATTATACAAAAACCGATAAAGATGGATACTATAAAATAGATGTTAATAATGAAGATTTAAAACATCTAGTTAATGAAGAAGGTTGGTTAAATTTTGAGCTTTCTTACGATGAACCTAACATAAAACGTACCATTCAAAAAGAAAACCGTTTTAAAGGTGAAATGTTAATACCTGCTAAAGATGCAGATTTTGGTGTAATAAGTGACATTGATGATACGATTATTCATACCGGAGTAGCTTCATTTTTAAAATGGCGTGTTATTTTTAATACCTTTTTAAAACATGTACAAAGTAGGATGCCTTTAGAAGGCGCAGCAGAGTTTTATCATCTTTTACATCGTGGTACAACTGGTAAAAAGGCTAATCCTATATTTTATGTAAGTCATAGTCCATGGAATTTATACAGATATTTAGAGTTTTTTTTAAAAACTAACAACTTTCCTAAAGGACCAATATTGCTTCGTAGTTTTAGAACTATTTTTAAAAAGAAAACATCTACTTGCAAGCCTCAAAAACAACTAGAAATTACTAATATTTTAAATACCTATCCTAATCTACCTTTTGTATTAATTGGAGATAGTAGTGAGCATGATCCAGATATTTATTTAGAGTTAGTCAATAGTTTTCCTAACCGTATTAAAGTTGTTTATTTGCGTAGTGTATTACATAAACAGAAAATGCAGCGTGTTAAAAAACTATTGGCAGATTACAGTATTCCTGTTATGTTAGTAGACAACAGCAAAGAAGCTATTGCGCATGCTAAAGGTTTAGGTATTATTAAGTAAACCCGCGTTAAGGATTGAAGTGAAAAACCCACAGCGAAGCATGAGCGAGGATTTGTAACGTAAAGCCTGACCCTTTAGGGTAACGCCAAAAAAAATCTAAAATAATCCGTTAATTTGCGCGTCTATTTTATTAATGATATTACCTAAGTCTTCAGGATTTGCAACAAAATCTAAATTATCTACGTCAATTATTAATAAGTTTCCTTTGTCATAATTATGTATCCAAGCTTCGTAACGCTCATTAAGTCGGCTTAAATAATCGATGCTTATAGAGTTTTCATAATCACGACCTCTTTTGTGGATTTGAGCTACTAAATTTTGAATAGAACTACGTAAATATATCAATAAGTCTGGACCTGGCACAAAAGATTGCATAAGATCAAAAAGTGATTTGTAATTTTCATAATCACGATTTGTCATTAGTCCCATAGCATGAAGGTTAGGTGCAAAAATATGTGCATCTTCGTAAATGGTACGGTCTTGTATAATGTCTTTACCACTTTCGTTTATTTGGGTGACTTGCCTAAAACGACTATTTAAAAAATAAACTTGTAGGTTAAAACTCCAACGTTCCATTTGGTTATAAAAATCGTCTAAATATGGGTTGTCTACAACATCTTCTAATTGAGCTTCCCAGTTAAAGTGTTTAGCTAATAATTTGGTTAGCGTAGTTTTACCTGCGCCTATATTTCCTGCTACAGCAACGTGCATAATTAGTCGGTTTTAAGTTGAAATTTAGATAAAAAATTAAGGGTGTAAATATACAGGATTTGATTGGTTACAAAAAACTGTTTTATTAACATATTTGAAGTTTTAATTTCTTTTTGTGTTTGGTCTTTTGAGTTGTAATAGATTAACCCATCATTGGTTTTTATGATTAAGTTTTCTTTAGTGGCTTGAAGTTTTGTAAAACCAGTGTTTGGTATTTTGTAAACTAAGCTACCAAAGTAGTTGTAGCAGTACAAAAAATTATCTGTTAGTAGCCAACAGTAATTGTAATTACTAGTTAGGTCTAAAACTTTAGAGCTTACAGGTATAGTTTTGTATCGTGTTTTTTTAGTTTGAAAATCAAATAATTCTAAATACTGAAAGTCTTGATTGTAAATCCAAATAGTATTATCAAAACCAGTAGTGACATGGGTGATGTTTTTATAATTTTCAGCAGAATTAAAATCAATTTTTGCTACTTCAGCTAGACGGTTGTCAAGAATAATAACCGTATTAAAGTCTGAATAAAACAAATTAATCTTTAAAGAGTTAAAAGCGTTAGCACTAGTAATTTGACCTAACTGAAAGTTACTATAGTTTAAAGTGTCTTTGCTAGTCGCTTTTTTAAAGGTGTTGTTTTTAATAAAGTAAGTTGCTTCAAAATTATCTATGCCAACTAGCCAATCTGCTTTTAGAGATTTTTTTTCAATAAGAGTAGTAGTGATTTCTTCTTGAGCAAAACAAGAAGAGCTAACAAAAGCAAGTAAAATTAAAAGCTGTTTCATTAAGATACAATGTACAAATTTCAAACCATATTTGTAACAAAATCAGCAATTTTACTACTAATTTTTTATTAGTAAATAATTAACATTTCAGAATTAAACTATTGGTTAATTTCAAAGTCAAATAAAAGATTAAAATTTAATACTTAAAATTTTTAAAATGAATTTAAGAACTACCTTAAAAACCTATGGATCAATATTTATTATGTTGATTGCTTTTGGTTTACATGCTCAAAATGATTTTCAAGGAGAAGCAGTTTACATGTCAAAAACGACAGTAGATTTAGATAACTTTGGAGGCAGAGAGCTTAGTCCAGAACGTAAGAAAATGATTATGGAGCGTATGAAATCTATGCTAGAAAAAACCTTTATACTTACGTTTAATAAAACAGAATCGATGTATAAAGAAGACGAAGCTTTAGAGTCGCCAGCACAAGGAGGAATGCGTATGATGGGCGGAATGGGAAGCAGTGGTCCAGTTTATAAAAATGTAAAAACAAACGAGTACTTACAGGATCAAGAGTTTTTTGGTAAGCAATTTTTAATTAACGATAGTTTACCAAAATACGAATGGAAAATGACAGGCGAAACCAAACAAATTGGTCAATACATGTGTTTTAAAGCAACAGCTGTAAAAAAGGTAGATGCTGCAGATTGGACAAATATGCGTCGTAGAGGTAGAGATGAAGACAAGAAAAAAGATGACGAGAAAGAAGATGCAGAAGAACAAAAAGATAGCACAAAAAAAGAAGAATTTAAAGATCCATTTGATGAGATAGAAATCCCTGAAGAAATAGAGATTACAGCATGGTATACTATGCAAATACCAGTAAGCGCTGGACCTGGAGAATATTGGGGATTACCAGGATTGATTTTAGAAATAAACTCTGGAAGAACAACTATTCTTTGTACTAAAATAACTTTAAATCCTGAAAATAAAAAGGAAATCAAAAAACCAACTAAAGGTAAAGAAGTTGGTAGAGAAGAGTATCAAGACATAGTAAAAAAGAAAATGGAAGAAATGCGTGCCATGTTTAGAGCAAGACGTGGCGGTAGAAGAAACTAACCAAGTACTTACCAACTTACAATATGAAAAATATAATAAAACTACTAGTATTTTTACTAGCAAGTACATCTTTTGCACAGGTTACGTTTCAAGGTGTAGTAAAAGATAGTACAGGTGTTGGTTTAGAGTTAGCCAACGTAGTAGCTATAAACCAAGCAACAAAAAATTTAGATTCTTATGGGATTACCAACGATAAAGGTCGTTTTAAGTTAAATTTAGAAGAAAATTCTACCTATACAATTACTGTTAGTTATATCGGTATGCAATCTTTATCAGAAACAGTAGAAACTAAAGAAGCAAATGTAGAAAAAGACTTTACAATGTCTTTTGATGATAGTTTAGATGAAGTTGAATTAACCTATGAAATGCCAGTAACCATTAGTGGAGATACCATAGTTTATAACGCAGATTCTTTTAAAAACGGAACCGAAAGAAAACTTGGTGATGTCCTAGAAAAACTTCCAGGTGTAGAAGTAAATGATGAAGGTGAAATTGAAGTAGAAGGTAAAGCTGTTGGAAAAGTTATGGTAGATGGTAAAGACTTTTTTGATGGCGATTCTAAATTAGCTACAAAAAATATTCCTGCAAATGCAGTAGATAAAGTGCAGGTTTTAAAAAACTATTCTGAAGTTGGTCAACTTAGCGGTGTAACTAATAATCAAGATAATATTGCCATAAATATTAAGTTAAAAGAAGGAAAGAAAAACTTCTGGTTTGGTACTATTACAGGCGGTATTGGTGACTCTCCAGACAAAACTTTATACCTAGCACAACCTAAATTGTTTTATTACAGTCCAGAAAAAAGCATCAACTTTATTGGTGATTTAAATAATGTTGGTGAATTGGCTTTAACACGTCGTGATATCTTTAACTTTTCTGGTGGTTTCCAAATGCCAAGTCAGCAAAGTGGTACAAATATAAGTTTAGGAAATAATAATCTAAGTTTTCTTCAACTACAAAATAACCAAGCTAAAGATATTAATACAAAGTTTGGTGCTGCTAACTTCAGTTTTTCACCAAAAAAGACTCTAGACTTAAGTGGTTTTGGTATTTTTTCTAGTAGTCGTATAGACTTACAAGAAAACCAAAATGTAATTTATACAGACCAAAGTTTAAATATTCCTAATGAACAAACAGAGACAAACACACATCAAAAAAGTGATTTAGGAATGATTAAATTAAGTGCTAAATACAAACCTAACACTAATAATCAACTAGATTACGATATTGTTGGACGTACATCTAAAGAGTCTCAAGATCAAGTAGTATTATCTTCTGTAGTTGGTGGCATTGACGAAAATCAAAACTCAAATCCATACAGTATCAATCAGAATTTAAACTACTACTACACGCATGACGAGAATAATATTTTTGCGTTATCTGCGCAGCATTTAATTCAAGATGAAGATCCTTTTTACAAAGCCGTTTTAGAGAACGATCCAACAAACAATGCAGATGCAGATAATGATGCTTTTGATAATACTGCATTTGCTTTAGGCTTAAATACAGATCAAAATTTATACGATGTAAATCAAGAGAAGCGTGTAAAATCTAACCAATTAGATGCCAAATTAGATTACTGGAACATTCTTAATAAGAAGAGCGATATTAATTTTACTATCGGGACAATTTACAGCAAGCAACAGTTTAATTCTAATATCTTTCAAGTGTTAGATAACGGAAGCGAGTTAGATACAACTCCAATTGCAGGTGTAACCGATGTAAATGATACAGATTACACATTTAGCGATGTGTATTTAGGATTACATTACCGTTGGAAAACAGGTAAGTTTACTATTAGTCCAGGTGTTTCTGCTCATGCTTATAGCGCAATTAATACGCAATTTGGAGAAGAAACTAAAGATAACTTTTTCAGATTATTACCAGATTTAAATGTTCGTGTTCAGCTTAAACAATCAGAAAATTTAAGTTTTAATTATAGAATGCAAACCCAATTTACAGATGTTAATCAGTTTGCTAGAGGATTAGTTTTAAATAATTACAATTCGACTTTTATTGGTAATCCAGATCTAGAAAGTGCATTGTCACATAACTTAAATTTAAGTTATTTCAGCTTTAATATGTTTAATTATACTAACGTGTTTGCCTTTTTAAATTACACAAAAAGTATTGATAATATTAGGACAAGATCGGTGTTTCAAGACGGTTCTGTAATTAGAAGTAGTACACCTTTTAACTCCGGTTTTGAAGACGAATCTTTTACAGCAAGCGGACGTTTTCAAAGACGATTTGGTAAGCTACAAGGTAGTGTAAGAGGTAGTTTTGCCTACACAAAATTTAATCAGTTAATTAATGATATTGTTTCGGTTAACGAAAACTATAATCAAAGCTATACAGCAAGTATACGTTCTAACTTTTTAGAAGCACCTAATTTTGAAGTAAGCTACCGTTACAGCATTCAAGATAGCGATCAAGGTAATACAAGAACTAAGTTTTATACCAATGCACCAACTTTTGAATTTGATGCATTAATCTTCAAAAAATTAACTTTTAAGACAGACTATACATACAGTAATTTAAGAAATGAAGATGAAACTATAAACTCTTTTGATTTATGGAATGCCTCTTTAGCGTATCGTAAAACAAATGATAGTAAATGGGAATATGAGCTTAAAGCAACAAACTTGTTAGATACAGCGACAAGAAACCAAACAAGCAACGGAACATTTTCTGTAAGTACAAGTCAGTACTACATACAACCAAGATTTTTAACACTAAGAGTTATATATAATTTATAGTATTGAATTTTAGTCCAGTAAAAAAGCGCTTTTAAAAAGGCGCTTTTTTTATTACCACTCATTAATTCTATTAGAATCTAATTTAATAAAAATGAATAGTAAAATAGTAAATCCCCAAAGACCAGAGCCACCATAACTAAAAAACGGAAGCGGTATGCCAATGGTTGGGATTAATCCCATAACCATACCAATATTAATATTAAAGTGAATAAATAAAATACTAGCAACCGCATAACCATACATACGGCTAAATTGATTTTTTTGACGTTCTGCAAGAATAATAACCCTTACAATTAGCAATACAAATACAATAACAGTAAGTGTGCTACCAATAAATCCCCATTCTTCACCAACGGTTGTAAAAATGTAATCTGTATGTTGTTCTGGTACAAAATTTCCTGTAGTACGTGTACCTTGTAAAAAACCTTTTCCTGCAAAACCACCATTACTTATAGCTTTTTCAGATTCGTTTAAATTGTAAGCTATGGTTTGTTTCATTTGCTTCAATTTAACAGGGTCTTTTTCTAAGCTTAACCAAATTGTAATACGGTCTTTTTGATGGACTGGTAAAAAGTTTTGATAAATAAACCTTACAGTAAATGCTAGAGCTCCGGATATTAAAATGACCACTAAAGGTTGAAAAAATGATGGTCTCTTTTTTCTGGTGAAATGATGAGTTAGCACAATAAAAGCAGTAACTAATAAAGTAATTATTAGTCCAAATTTTAATGCAGAAATAGAAAGTAAAACTATTAAAACCGCAATAACTAAATAGATTTGAGGTAAACCTTCTCTGTATAAAACAAAGAAGAAAGCGCTATACACCAAAGTACTACCTGCATCTTTTTGAAGTAAAATTAATAGAGCAGGTAACACAATAATACCAAAAAGTTTTAATTGATCCGAAAAACTTTTAATATCTGTGTTTAAATCGCTTAAGTATTTTGCAACAGCAAGCGCAGTAGCTGTTTTTGCAAACTCACTTGGTTGAAGTGTCATAGATCCTATTGCGTACCAAGAAGTGGCTCCGTTAATATTTTTACCAAAGATGAATAAACCAACTAAAGAAACTATAGAGATGAGGTAAAAAATACTAGAAAACCGTTCGTAAAATTTAGCTTCTAGAGACAAAATAAAGATAATTAAAACGACAGATAAACCAATAAATATTAATTGTTTACTGTAAGAATGACTAAAATTAAAAAGTTCTATAGCGTCGCCTGAATGTGATGCAGATAGTATATTAACCCATCCAAATCCTACTAATAAAAAAAATAGTATTATGGTTAGCCAATCAAATTTAAAATGTCTGTCTGTTTCTCTTAGCATTTAGTTAAGCTGGTTTAACTTTTGTTTTAGTTTATTAAATTCTTCTGGCGGAATGACTTGTAACTCAGTTTGGCCATTAATTTTAAACGGTTTACCAGAATAAGGTTTTGCGTATTCGTTTTCAAGACTGTGTGAAAGTAGCCAATCTTCTAAATCTGTTCTTGTGATTTCGCCTTTTAAATGTTTTTCAATCATTAAACTAGCAACTTTTCCTGCAAATCTGCTTCCCCAATATCCATTTTCAACAAAAACAGCAATTGCAATTTTTGGGTCGTCTTTTGGTGCAAACGCCACAAAAATAGAATGGTCAGTAAGCTGTGTTCTTACACTATCTATTCTGGTAAAATTTTCTACTGTACCAGTTTTTCCACAGATTTCAATATCTTTTATTTTAAGGCTACTTGCAGTACCACTTTTGTAAACTTGGTGCATACCTTCAATTACTGGTTCAAAATTTTCTTTGCTTATAGAAGTGTATTTTGGTGTTTTAAAACTTTCAGGAATAGTGTCTCCTTCTATAGATTTAATAATGTGTGGTGTAAAATAAAAACCTCTGTTAGCTATTGCGGCAGTCATATTTGCCAACTGTATAGGTGTTGTAGCAACTTCACCTTGTCCAATTGCATTAGACACAGTATAAGTAGAGTAGAAGGTTTTTGGATATTGATAGCTATAGTACTCTCTATCGGGAATTCGCCCTTTTTGACCAACAAAAAGATCGTTATTTAGATAGTTGCCTAAACCAAAACTTTTTACATGCTTACTCCATTTATCAATACCAACAGATGCATTTTCATATTTATCTAATATGCGTCTATATGCTGTTAAAAAATAAGCATTACAAGACTCTTCAATACCTTCAATCATATCATTTCTTTTACCAGAAGGACAGTGACATCCCATAAAACGGTTACCGTATTTAATACCGTGATAACACGTTACTTTTTCATTAGGGGACATAACGTTTTCTTCTAAAGCAATAAGAGCATTCATTAATTTAAACGGTGAACCTGGCTCGTAAACACCTTGTAAGCTTCTGTTAAATAAGGGTTTTGCAATAGAGTCGTTAAATAGTTTTGTAAAGTTTTTGCTTCTATTTCTTCCAACTAAACTATTTGGGTTGTAAGTAGGAGCAGAAACCATTGCTAAGATTTCTCCTGTTTTTGGTTCTATAGCTATTACTCCACCACGTTTATTGGTCATTAGTAACTCTCCATAAGCTTGTAAATCTGCATCAATTGTAATTTTTATGTCTTTACCAGCTCTTGGTAGCGTATCATATTTACCGTTTTTATAAGGTCCTATATCTTGATTATGGATATCTTTTTGGATAAACTTAATCCCTTTTTGTCCACGTAATATGTTTTCATAAGAAGCTTCTACACCTTGTTTACCTATTAAATCTCCACTATGGTAGTAATTGTCTTTTGCTATATCTCTGCTATTGACTTCTCCTATGTCTCCTAAAACATTTGCGCCAATATTGGTTTCGTATTTTCTTAAGGATCTTTTTTGAATATAAAATCCTTTATATTTTCTCATTTTTTCTTGAAGGATAGCGTAATCTTCTTTTGCTAAATGAGAAACAAAAACAGAAGGTAGTCTTGGTGAGTAATGCCTAGCTTTATTATATTTATTTAAAAACTGTTCTTTATTGATTTTTAAAAGTGAACAAAACTCTAAAGTATCTAAAGGTTTGACATCTCTAGGAATAACCATGACATCATAAGATGGTTGGTTTGATACTAAAAGTTTACCATTTCTGTCGTATACAAAACCTCGTTTAGGATAATTAAAAACTGTTCTAATTGCATTGTCATCATAAATGCTTTGGGCATGACTGTTAAATACTTGCAAGTATAACAATCTACCTATAAATATGATACCAACAATAATTACAAAAAAGAAAAGTATATATTTTCTCATTTAGTTTTTTTGCTAAAAATAGTAGTTATTAAAATACTAAGTAGTATAGTAAAAATGCTGGATAATAACGTGTTTTTTAAGATTAAAATTATTTTAGAAATGTTAAAAAATTCCATCAAAAAGTAAAAGAAATGATGAATAACTATCAAGATGCTAAAGTAAGCCAGTTTTTGAATAAAATTAGTGTTGTTAAACTTTAGCACATTGTGTTCGTATACTGCACCAAAGCTAAACTTTAATACAGCAGGTCTAATAAAGGCTATA
The DNA here is from genome assembly GCF_964226795.1 of Mesoflavibacter sp. Classification (NCBI taxonomy): domain Bacteria; kingdom Pseudomonadati; phylum Bacteroidota; class Flavobacteriia; order Flavobacteriales; family Flavobacteriaceae; genus Mesoflavibacter; species Mesoflavibacter sp. The sequence continues at coordinate 43,051 of NZ_CAXQQP010000009.1, read as the reverse complement.
ATTAAAGAAGCTGTTGCATTTATACCGCCAGAATCCATGAAAAAATCTATAATTAACCCTAGTAAAAAACTTAAAAATAAAAACAACATACGATTGTTTTTTACAGGGTATAATGCAATAAAAAGTATGTAAATGTATGGGTTTACGTAGCCTAAAAAATCAATATGATTAAATAGTAATACTTGAAAAACTATTAACAGTAAAAACCTTAATGTATGTATAGATAATAAATTATTCATTGTTTAATAAATCTTCAATTAATGATTTGTCTTTGTTTTCTATAACCATAACATGCTCTAAATTGGTCATGTCATTAAACAATGAAACGTTTATTTCGTAATAATTCTCTGTAATATCTAGTTTAAAATCTTTGATAGAGCCAATAAGTATTCCTTTTGGAAAAATTGACGATCTACCAGAAGTTATAATAGTATCTCCAATTTTAACTGGAGCGTTTTTTTGAATATCTGTTAATTGTACAACTTTTGGGGACTTTCCGTTCCAACTTAAAGTCCCAAAATGATTAGTTTTTTTAAGTTGTGCACTAATACGACTTGTTGTATTTAATATTGAAATAACTGTAGCGTATTTTGAGTTGTAATTGGCTGTAATACCTATAATCTTATTATTGTCAATAACAGCTAAGTCGTCTTTTATACTATCTTTTTTGCCTTTATTAATTAATAAAACATTTTGTTGCTTAGAGTAGCTGTTTTTAATTATTCTAGCAGGTGTAAACTTAAAAGTATTTTCAAAAGTTGTAGTGTCTATATAGCTAATACTTTCCTTTTTAGTATTACCAATTAATGTGTTAAGTCTAGCGTTTTCTTTATTAAGTTTTTGGTTTTCTTCTTCTAAGTTAAAATAACTAGAAATTGAGTTGCTAGTATTATAAAGTCCTCCAGTAAAAAAATTAGCAGAATTTATAAACTTACTTCTGTGATAAGAATGTGATTGAATTGTAAGTGAAACCGAGATAGACAGTAGCAACAAGAAAAACAAAAACGATTTGTTTCTTAAAATGAAATTTACAATTTGTTGCATAGTGTTTTTATCCTACTTGATCAATACGCCTTTAAATCTACCTATGTTTTTTAGCGTAATACCTGTTCCTCTAACTACAGCACGTAATGGGTCTTCTGCAATGTAAACAGGTAAATCTGTTTTTTGAGAAAGACGCTTGTCTAAACCACGTAACATAGATCCTCCACCAGCTAAGTAAATACCTGTATTGTAAATATCCGCAGCTAATTCTGGAGGCGTTTGAGATAATGTTTCCATTACCGCATCTTCAATACGCAAAATAGACTTGTCTAATGCCTTAGCTATTTCTCTATACGATATTTGTACCTGTTTTGGTTTACCTGTTAACAAATCTCTACCTTGAACACTCATGTCTTCTGGTGGTAAATCTAAATCTTCGGTAGCAGCACCAATTTGGATTTTAATTTTTTCAGCAGTACGCTCTCCAACGTAAAGGTTGTGTTGTGTACGCATGTAGTATATAATATCGTTTGTAAAAACGTCTCCTGCAATCTTCACAGATTTATCACAAACAATACCACCTAAAGCAATAACTGCAATTTCTGTTGTTCCTCCACCTATGTCAACAATCATGTTTCCTTTAGGTTGCATAATATCTACGCCAATACCAATTGCTGCAGCCATAGGCTCGTGGATTAGGTACACTTCTTTGCCGTTAACACGTTCTGCACTTTCTTTTACGGCGCGCATTTCAACTTCAGTAATTCCTGATGGAATACAAATAACCATTGTTAAGGCAGGTGTAAATAGCTTTTTCTTTAATGCAGGTATGTTTTTAATAAACATACTAATCATTTGCTCTGACGCATCAAAATCTGCAATTACACCGTCTTTTAGAGGTCTAATAGTTTTAATGTTTTCGTGCGTTTTACCTTGCATCATGTTAGCTTCTTGACCAACTGCAATGATTTTTCCAGAAACTCTATCTCTGGCAACTATGGAAGGCGCATCTACCACAACCTTATCGTTATGAATAATAAGTGTGTTTGCTGTTCCTAAATCTATTGCGATTTCTTCAGTTAAAAAGTCAAAAAAACCCATGCGCTACGTGTAATTATTTGCTATTAGTATATGATGGTGTAAAAGTAAGAAAAATGCTGAAATTATTGTGAATTTAATAATTTACTTGCTACTTAATTTTATTAAGATATAAATTCCTTTTCAAGTAACAGATTTTTTTATGTTTTATTTTATTGAAGTTGAAAATTTTTGCATAAAAAAAGCTTCAGTGTTTAACTGAAGCTTTTAAATATATTTTAAATAGAAATTAGTGTTTAAAATGACGTGTCCCAGTCATGACCATTGAAATATTATTATCATTACAATAATCAACACTTAATTGGTCTTTTATAGATCCGCCAGGTTGAATAACGCTTGTTATACCAGCGTTTCCTGCGATTTCTACACAGTCAGGAAATGGGAAAAATGCATCACTTGCCATAACACTTCCTTGTAAATCAAAATTGAAAGATGTTGCTTTATGTATAGCTTGATTTAATGCATCTACACGACTAGTTTGACCTGTTCCACTAGCACAAAGTTGCTTGTCTTTTACTAAAACAATTGTATTAGATTTTGTATGCTTACAAATCTTTGAAGCAAAGATTAAATCTTCAATTTCGGCATCTGTTGGTTTTGTGTTTGTTGCATAAGTAAAATCTTCTACAACATCAGTCTTATTATCTTTATCTTGCACTAAAACACCGTTTAAACATGTTCTTACAGTTTTAGCAGAAAGCGGTGTGTCTTTTAAGATTAAAAGAATACGGTTTTTCTTTCCTTTTAAAATCTCTAAAGCTTCACCTGAAAATGAAGGTGCAATTACAACTTCACAGAATAAATTATGAATATCTGCAGCAGTGTCTGCATCAATTTCAACATTAGAAATTAATATACCTCCAAAAGCAGAAACAGGATCGCCTGCTAATGCATCTGCATAAGCTTGTTTTATTGTACTACGTTGTGCAAAACCACAAGCATTATTATGTTTTAATATTGCAAAAGTTGGCGCTTCGCCTTTAAATTCGTTTATTAAATTTACAGCAGCATCGACATCTAAAAGGTTGTTGTAGCTTAATTCTTTACCGTGTAATTTTGTAAACATAGCGTCAAAATCACCAAAGAAGAAACCGTCTTGATGAGGATTTTCGCCATATCTTAAAACTTGACCTTTAGTTTCACTTAATTTGTAAGCAGGAATATTTTCAGTGGTGTTGAAATAATTGAAGATTGCCGAATCGTAATGCGATGATACATTAAATGCTTTTGCAGCAAAACGCTTACGATCGTCTTCGCTTAAATTTCCTTTTTTGTCTGTGATTAGCTCTAAAAATTCAGCATAATCATCTACAGAAGATACACAAATAACATCTGCATAATTTTTTGCAGCAGCACGTATTAAAGAAATACCTCCAATATCAATTTTTTCAATAATATCTTGGTTTGATGCGCCAGAAGCTACCGTTTTTTCAAACGGATAAAGATCTACGATTACAACATCTATTTGTGGTATGTCAAAGTCTTTCATTTCTTTAACATCGCCATCATGATTTTGACGATTTAAAATACCACCAAATACTTTTGGATGTAATGTTTTAACGCGACCACCTAAAATAGAAGGGTAAGACGTTACATCTTCTACAGGAATGACGTTAATGCCTAAATCTTTAATGAATTTTTCTGTACCACCAGTAGAATAGATGGTTACACCTTGTTTGTCAAGTTCTTTAACAATTGGCTCTAAACCATCTTTGCTAAATACTGAAATTAATGCAGATTTAATTGTTTTGTTGCTCATTATAGTTGTGTTAATAAGCCATCAAATGTAATGAATTTCAAGTTTTTTTCAACTTTGTTTGTTATAGTTTTTTTAACTAAAAAATATAAGTTGTTAACATAAAAAAAAGCAACTATAAGAAATAGTTGCTTTTTGTAAGTTGTTGATTTGTTACGTTTTATAATATTGATGCTACTTTTTGGCAAACAAATTCTAAAAAACGTTCGTCTGCTTCTGTAAACGGATCTGGAGTGTTAGAATCTATATCTATTTGACCAATGTTTTCTCCGTTAACAAAAATAGGAATTACAATTTCGGCTTTTACAGTAATGCTACATGCGATATAGTTGTCTTGTGCAGAAACATCCGGAACGACAAAATTTTTGTTACTTACTGCAACTTGACCACAAATACCTTTACCAAAAGGGATGATTGTATGATCTGTTGGTTCGCCAACATAAGGACCTAATTTAAGTTCGTTTTTATCACCGTTTTTAAAGTAAAATCCAACCCAATTATAATATTCTATATTGGTTTCTAGAAGTTTACATATGTTTAAAAGTTTTTCGTCTTCAGATAAAGAAGAATTAGCAATTATAGCTTCAACTTGAGGTTTTAGTGTATCAAAACTCATTTTCATAAAATTTTTGGTAAAAGTATTTAAAAAGGTGTAATTTCCACATTTATAAAACTATTTTTTTTCTATTTACGCATTTGAAATCTTTATTATTACAATACAAGTCTGTTATTAAATTTATAATCACTTTTTTATTGGTTTATGGTGTGCTAAGTTTTGTTTATAGTCAATATCTAGAGCTGTCTAAAGGAACGATTTATTATCCTGATTACGTGACAAATTTGGTTGCTAACCAATCTGAAATTTTATTAGATAGTTTTGGGTACGATAGTCAAGTTTTGCCACATCCTGACGAGCCTTCAATGAAGCTTTTAGTTAATAAAAAATATGTTGCAAGAGTAATAGAAGGTTGTAACGGTACAAGTGTTATAATTTTATTTATTGCTTTTGTTGTAGCTTTTGCAGGTAAACCAAAAACCACCTTTTTTTATATTTTGTCAGGTAGTGTTTTAATTTATACAGTTAATCTTTTTAGAATAGTAATTTTAGCAATTGGATTGTATCATTATCCTTGGCGAAAAGAAATTTTACACTCTGTGATTTTTCCAGGAATAATTTACGGAATGGTATTTTTATTATGGATGTTTTGGGTGAATCGTTTTTCTAAAATCAAGAAAACTAATGGGTAAATACGCTAAATATATATGGATAGGTTTGCTGTTTTGCTTATTAGCTTTAGTGCGTTTTTTTGAAAACGAATTGTTTTATGATCCGTACTTGGTGTTTTTTCAAAATGACTATTTGTATTTGGACTCGCCAAGACGCGAAGTTGCAAAATTGGTAGCTTTTACAACATTGCGATATGGGATTAACACCATTATTTCTTTAGGTATTTTATATCTGTTTTTTAAAGATAAAAGTGTTGTGAAGTTTTCGGTATTAGTTTATTCGATTTCTTATTTCATTTTAATTATACTTTTCTTGTACTTTGTTTTAAATCCAAAACAAGAAGATTACTACGTATTTTTTAATATTAGGCGCTTTTTAATTCAGCCTTTAATATTGTTATTGCTTTTGCCAGCTTATTATTATCAACGGTTAAAGACATAAAAAAACCACTTCAATTTTGAAGTGGTTTTTTAGTATTATTTATTTGATAATATTACATCATTCCTGGCATACCTCCGCCCATTCCTGCAGGCATTCCTCCAGATGGATTGTCTTCTTTAATGTCTACTAAAGCACATTCGGTAGTTAAGATCATTCCAGAAACAGAAGCTGCATTTTCTAATGCTACACGAGTTACTTTTTTAGGATCTATAATACCAGCTTTAAGCATATCTACGTAAGCTTCAGATTTTGCATCGTAACCAAAGTCTTTTTTACCTTCAATTACTTTTGCTACTACAACGCTACCTTCTCCGCCAGCGTTTTCAACAATAGTTCTTAAAGGCGCTTCGATAGCTCTAGCTACAATTTGAATACCTGTAGTTTCGTCTAAATTATCTGTAGTTAATTTTTCTAAAACAGATTTTGCTCTAACTAAAGCAACACCACCACCAGCAACAATACCTTCTTCTACAGCTGCACGAGTTGCATGAAGTGCATCATCTACACGGTCTTTCTTTTCTTTCATTTCTACTTCACTAGCAGCACCAACATAAAGTACAGCTACACCGCCTGCTAACTTAGCTAAACGCTCTTGTAGTTTTTCTTTATCGTAGTCGCTAGTTGTTGTTTCAATTTGTGCTTTAATTTGATTAACTCTATTTGTAATCATGTCTTTATCACCAGCACCATTAACAACAGTAGTATTGTCTTTATCAATAGTTACGCGTTCTGCAGTACCTAACATATCAAGAGTTGTGTTTTCTAGAGTGTAACCTCTTTCTTCACTTACAACAGTACCGCCAGTTAAGATTGCAATATCTTCTAACATAGCTTTACGACGATCTCCAAATCCTGGTGCTTTTACAGCAGCAATTTTTAAAGAACCACGTAATTTATTTACTACTAAAGTGGCTAAAGCTTCTCCATCTACATCTTCTGCGATGATTAATAAAGGTTTACCAGATTGAGCAACAGGCTCTAAAACAGGTAATAAATCCTTCATTGTAGACACTTTTTTATCGTATAATAAAATGTAAGGATTTTCTAAATCTGTAACCATTTTTTCGCTATCAGTAACGAAGTAAGGCGATAAATAACCTCTGTCAAACTGCATACCTTCTACAACGTCTACATAAGTATCTGTTCCCTTTGCTTCTTCTACAGTAATTACACCTTCTTTACCTACTTTGCTAAATGCCTTAGCTATTAAATCTCCAATAACATCATCGTTATTTGCAGAGATTGAAGCTACTTGCTTAATTTTTTCTGAAGAGTCTCCAACTTCTTTAGCTTGTTTACCTAAATCGGTTACGATAGCTTCTACAGCTTTATCGATACCGCGCTTTAAATCCATTGGATTAGCGCCAGCAGCTACGTTTTTTAATCCTTCTTTTACTATTGCTTGAGCTAAAACGGTAGCAGTAGTTGTACCATCACCAGCAAGGTCATTAGTTTTAGAAGCAACTTCTTTTACCATTTGTGCGCCCATATTTTCTAGAGCGTCTTCTAATTCTACTTCTTTAGCAACACTTACACCATCTTTTGTTACTACTGGTGCGCCAAAAGAACGACTAATAGTTACGTTTCTACCTTTTGGTCCTAATGTTACTTTTACTGCATTTGCTAAAGCGTCTACACCACGTTTTAATCCGTCGCGAGCTTCAATATCAAATTTTATATCTTTTGCCATTTTTATTTAATTTAATGTTTTTGGAATTGTTAATAATGAATGTTCTAAATCTTAATTTAGGTTTAGAATAATCTTAAATAATTGCCATGATGTCTTCTTCGCGCATCATTAAGTAGTCCTTACCATCTAATTTGATTTCAGAACCAGAGTATTTACCGTAAAGTACAGTATCACCAACTTTAACAGTTAAAGGCTCATCTTTTTTACCGTTACCAACTGCAACTATAGTTCCTTTGTGTTGCTTTTCTTGTGCTGTATCTGGAATGTATAAACCAGACGCTGTTTGTGTTTCGGCAGGAAGCGGTTCTACAAGAACACGATCTGCAAGTGGTTTAATGTTTAGTTTACTCATTGTATATATTTTTAGATTATTAAATTTTACTATCATCAATTAGCCAAAAATGTGCCAATGACATAGGACTGACAAACTTTCAGAAACAAAAAATGCCAACTGTAAAAGTTGGCATTTTAATATTTTTTATAGTGATAACTATTGTCCTATTGTAGTTGTATCTGCTGGAGTAGATGTGTTGTCTGTTGCAGGTGTTTCTGCAGGAGCAGGTAACTCGATGTTGTCATTTTCTAAAATTTTAGAGTCTGAAGTAACACCTTGTCTAGGTATTGCTAAACTAGATGTTAATATTAACACTAATAACGCAATTGCTAATGTCCAAGTACTTTTGTCTAAAAAGTCTGTTGTTTTCTTAACACCACCTAATTGTTGTGTGCCGCCACCACCAAAAGAAGAAGATAATCCGCCACCTTTTGGATTTTGTACCATAATTACAACTACTAAAAAGAAAGCTACTGCTATGATTAGTATTAAGAAGATTAAAAATGTATTCATTATATTATAATTTTATTCTTGTAATTGTTCTATTGCTTTAATTTGGTCTGCAAAGAAACCACTTTTTTCTGGATATTTCAAACTTAAAATTTTATAAGATTGAATTGCCTTCTTGTAATTTTTTTGTTCTACATAAATTCTTGCCAAAGTTTCGGTCATTAACGCTTCTGGTTGTATCATCCGATCTTTTGCAAGGTTTTGTTTTTTGCCACTAGTTTTAGCAGGTTCTAATTTAGGGTTGCTTGCTATAAACTTATCTATTAACTCAAATTTTTTGTCTCTGTCTGATTCTTGTTCAGGTTCAGATTCTAAAGTATTATTAGTTTCTTCTTCTATAAAAGTGTCTTCATTTCTTTCAATAGGATTAAAACTGGTTAGTTTAAGCCATTCGTTAAAACTATGTGTTTCAGTTTTATCAAATTCTAAAGGTTTACCTATATTTAAAACCTTTTCTGGTGTTTTTTCTTTTTGGTCTTCTGTTTCAACTTCGTCTTTATTAAACTTTGCTATTTCTTTAATTTCGATTTTAGGTTGAAATAATTCTGGATTAATAATTTCTTTTGTGGCTTTTATATGAGTATCTAAATCGTCATCAAAAGTCACGCTTTTATTAACCGAAATGTCTTCTGCAGTTACATCTAAATTGTTAATGTAAGCTGTATTTTGTTTGATGTAGTCTGAAATTTCGTTTTGATTAAAACTTTCTGAAGTTATAAAATCAAACAAGATGCTTCTGTCTGTTGTGTACGCTGCTGTTTGTTTTAAAGCTTGGTTGTACTTAAAGCTTTCTTTGTTTTTTAATCCTTTTAAATATACTGCTCTTGCTGATTGAAAATACGGAAACTCTTCTATAATGCCACTTAATGCATTGGTTTGCTCTTGGCTAACGGTTTGCGGTTGTTGTAAGATTTGTATAAAGTCTTTAGTGGTCATAGTTGTGTTTTTACCAATTGGCTAATGAGGCGTTGATGATATCTTGTGTTAATCGCTGAAAAATTTCTTCAAACGCTGTATCTTTTGTTGATCCGCTTAATAATTCGCTACCTGTATAATCGTAGAAGAAAGAAAAGCTTTTTTCAAAATTTTCTTCTTCGTTCAATTTGTTGTAAAATCTAACATTAACACCTATAGTTAATCGGTTTTGAGCAGCTGTACTGTTTGCAGTTGCTGTTGTTGGAGATATACGATACTGTGTGATTTCTCCTTCGTAAACTAAATCTCCGTTAGAGTTTACTAAACTAAGGCTACTTAAATTTAGGATTTGATCTTGCAGCGCTATTGTAAAATCTCTATCTAAACCTGGTTCTATAAGGTTGGCATTATTCTGAAAGTAATTAACTTGAAAGGTTTTTGCGTTAGTTTCGATACCCGTAAACGAGTAGATGCCACAACCAAAAAAGAGTAGTGGTAAAATAGCAACTAATATATTTTTGTATAATTTCATCTTAATTTTTTTTGAAAGTAACGCTTTTTTTATAAATCGTATTGTTTAATCTTTCTATATAATGTGCGTTCGCTTATGCCTAGCTCTTCTGCAGCAAGTTTACGTTTACCGTTGTGACGCTCTAAAGATTTTTTGATTAATTCTAATTCTTTGTCTTGAAGAGATAGTGTTTCTTCCTCTTCAATTTCTTCAGCAAAATGATATTTGTCTTCTGCACTTGATATTTTGCTTTCTGATGACTCAGGAATTGATAAAATTTCTAAATCATGTACTTGTTCTTCAAACTCGGCATCGCTTTCATTTTCACCATAGATTTTCTGAATAAGTCCTTCATTATCTTTTTGTACTTCTTTTGCGTTACCGTTTTTCATTAACTCCATGGTAAGCTTCTTTAAGTCATTTAAATCGGCTTTCATGTCAAAAAGAACTTTATATAATATTTCTCTTTCGCTACTAAAATCACTTTCAGATTTAGACTCATTAACTACAGCTGGTAGATTGCTAGCTCCAGATGGTAAATAAGTTTGTAACGTTTGCGCATTAATAGTACGATTTTGTTCCAAGACCGAGATTTGTTCTGCTACGTTGCGTAGTTGTCTAATGTTTCCGCTCCAGCGATATCTTAGTAGCATATTTACAGCATCATCTGTTAGCTTAACAGTTGGCATTTTATATTTTAATGCAAAGTCGCTAGCAAATTTCCTGAATAAAATATGAATGTCTTCTTGTCTATCTCTTAAAGGCGGTAAGTGAATGTCTACAGTGCTTAAACGATAATATAGGTCTTCTCTAAACTTTTCTTTTTTTATGGCTTCAAACATATTAACGTTTGTAGCAGCAACGATACGTACATTGGTTTTTTGTACCTTACTAGAACCTACTTTAATAAACTCGCCATTTTCTAAAACACGCAATAGACGCACTTGTGTAGTAAGCGGTAATTCTCCAACTTCATCTAAAAAAATGGTACCACCATCTGCAACTTCAAAATAACCACTACGTGTTTGTGTTGCACCGGTAAAGGCTCCTTTTTCGTGTCCAAAAAGCTCACTATCTATTGTGCCTTCTGGTATTGCACCGCAGTTTACAGCAATATATTTACCGTGTTTACGATGTGATAATTGATGTATTATTTTAGGAATACTTTCTTTACCAACACCACTTTCTCCGGTGACTAGTACAGAAATATCTGTTGGTGCTACTTGTATAGCTTTTTCTATAGCACGGTTTAAGCCTGCGCTATTACCTATAATCCCGAAACGTTGTTTTATTGATTGAATGGATTCCATATGAAAAGGAATTTAAGCGATTGGTTTAATTTAAATAATTGAAATTTTCGTTTATTGAAATTGAAAATTCAGGTCCGTAGTTGTACGAAATTTCTCTAGACTGAATTCTGTTTGCTGAGTTGTATTGTAAGTCAAAATTAAATGTTGTTCCGTCTACAGTAACACTATTCCAGTTTTTTGTAGAATGGAATTGAGCAATTAGTCCTCCAATTTCATCAGAATAATCGTCTGCTAAAAAGTTTAGTAGATAACTTTCGTCATAAACTACTTTTAAGGGATTTTCAAAATTATCATAAGCGTAAGTAGCACTATTGTTGCTTTCTCCAGAGCTTACGCTACTTATAATGTTACCTTCGCTGTTATAAGTTATATCTTCTGCTAGTATTGAAGCTCCGTTTTCAAAAGCTTCTTTTCTTATTAATTGGTCATTATTGTTTAATGTAAACTCTACAGTTATTGAAGAGCCAACTTCTGTTCTTGTAATAACGTTACCGTTGTAAGAGTAATTATAAACATGGTTTTCGTTGTAGCTTGGGTCTTCGTAATCGTAATAATTGTATTCTATTTGAGAAATGTTATTACCGCTGTAAGTAACAAAATATTCGTTTGTATTTTGACCAGATTCATTTACGCTAATATCACTAATTACTTGTCCGTTAGCGTTTCTTGTAATAGTTTGGTTTTCGGTTACAAATGGACTGTTATTTGCAGATAATTCTATAGAACTAGAAATTATAATATCGTTAGAAATATTAATATCACTATTAGTAATTGTGTTTATAGGGAATCCAAAAAATGAAAGGGATAAATCAATATCTAGCTCGTAAACAGATAGTGTTAAATCATCACTATTGCTATTGTTACCGTTGTTACCATTATTATTACCGTTGTTTTGGTTGTTGTCAAAATCTGTAAACCCATTATCTAAAGGTTCATTTTCGCAAGCAGTAAATAGGCTTAAAGATATAAGGATTAAAAGTAGTTTTTTCATATTTAGTTTTTATTAGTTGTTTTTAGATAACCCAAAAGCTTCACCTATTAATGTCGCTTTTGTACAATCTGTTACGTTTACGTTTACAAAGTCTCCAACTTTAAATTGACCCTTAGGGAATACACATACAATATTATGAGGTGTACGACCTGACCAATGTTGGTTAGATTTTTTAGATTCTTTTTCTATTAAAACTTCTACAGTAGTGTTTAAAAATTGCTTGGTTCTGTATTCGCTGTGTTTTAATTGTAATTCAATAATTTCAGCAAGGCGTCTACTTTTTACATCTTCAGGGACATCATCTTCTAATTTACGTTCAGCCAATGTGCCTGGTCTTTCAGAATAAGTAAACATGTAGCCAAAATTATATTTTACGTATTCCATCAAGCTTAAAGTATCTTGATGATCTTCTTCTGTTTCTGTAGGGAAACCAGCAATCATATCTTGGCTAATAGCGCAACCAGGAATAATCTCTCTTATATTATCTATTAAAGTGAAATATTCTTGTCGAGTGTGTAATCTATTCATTGCTTTTAAAATACGATCACTTCCGCTTTGTACTGGTAAATGTATATGATTACAAATATTATCATACTTAGCCATAGTTTTAATGACATCAATATGCATGTCTTGCGGATTAGATGTGCTAAAACGAATTCGCATTTTTGGTTGCGCTTCTGCACAAAGTTGTAATAACTTTGCAAAGTCTGTAGCTGTTGCTTTTTGTATATCACTAGCTTTATCAAAATCTTTTTTTAGTCCGCCGCCATACCAAAGGTAGCTGTCTACGTTTTGACCTAGTAAAGTGATTTCTTTATAGCCTTTTGCCCATAAGTCATTTACTTCTTCAATAATACTTTGAGGATCACGACTACGTTCTCTACCACGTGTAAATGGAACTACACAAAATGTACACATATTATCGCAACCACGTGTAATACTTACAAAAGCTGTTACACCATTGCTGTTTAAACGAACTGGTGAAATATCTCCGTATGTTTCTTCTTTTGATAGTATTACGTTTATTGCATCACGACCTTCTTCTACTTCACTAATAAGATTAGGTAAATCTTTATAAGCATCTGGACCAACAACAAGGTCTACTATTTTTTCTTCTTCTAAAAATTTACTTTTTAAACGTTCTGCCATGCAGCCTAAAACACCAACCTTCATTTTTGGGTTTATCTTTTTTACTGCATTATATTTTTCAAGGCGTTTTCTAACAGTTTGTTCTGCTTTATCACGTATAGAGCATGTGTTAACCAACACTAAATCGGCTTCCTCTAAATGCGGTGTTGTATTAAAACCTTCGTTTTGAAGTATTGAAGCTACAATCTCACTGTCGCTAAAATTCATAGAGCAACCATAGCTTTCTATAAAAAGCTTTTTGTTGTTTTCTGCTTTAGAAGGGATAACTAACGTTTCACCTTGTTTTTTTTCGTCTATTGTTTTTTCCATATATAATATTGAAATACTGCTACTCAATAAGCATGCAAAGGTACGATTAATTTAAAAATATGACAATCTGACAGCTAGTTAAATTATGGTAAAAATTATAAAATTAGGTAGATAAATTTTTTTTAATTTACCTTTGCACTCACAAAAATCAAAGAATGGCGAAGAATTTAGTAATAGTAGAGTCACCTGCAAAAGCAAAAACTATAGAGAAATTTTTAGGAAAAGATTTTAAAGTAGAATCTAGTTTTGGGCATATTGCAGACTTACCTTCAAAGGAACTTGGTGTTGATGTTGATGGCGATTTTGAGCCAAAATATCAAGTCTCTTCCGATAAAAAAGCGGTAGTAAAAAAATTAAAAGACTTAGCTAAAAAAGCCGAGACGGTTTGGTTAGCAAGTGATGAGGACCGAGAAGGAGAAGCTATTGCGTGGCATCTTGCTGAAACATTAGGTTTAGATAAAGAAAAAACTAAACGTATTGTGTTTCATGAGATTACTAAAACTGCCATTATGAAAGCGGTTGAAAACCCGCGTAAAATAGATTACGATTTAGTAGATGCGCAACAAGCAAGACGTGTTTTAGATAGAATTGTGGGTTACGAGCTTTCTCCAGTGTTATGGCGTAAAGTAAAAGGAGGTTTATCTGCTGGTCGTGTGCAATCTGTTTCTGTGCGTTTAATTGTAGAGCGTGAGCGTGAAATTCAAGAATTTCAACCAGAAGCATCTTACAGAATTGATGCTGAGTTTTCTAACGAAGAAGGACAGTCTTTTAAAGCAAAATTGCCTAAAACTTTTTCAACAAAAGAAGAAGCTTTAGCCTTTTTAGAAAAAAATGCGACTGCTAATTTTAAAGTTGCAGATTTAACAAAAAAACCTGCGAAAAAATCTCCAGCAGCTCCATTTACAACATCTACGCTACAACAGGAAGCATCACGTAAATTATACTTCTCAGTAAGTAAAACTATGACTATGGCACAACGTTTATACGAAGCCGGTTTAATTACTTATATGAGAACAGATAGTGTAAATTTATCTGACGAAGCAAGAAAAGGAGCAGAGAAAGAAATTGTAGATGCCTACGGTAAAGAATATAGTAAAGAAAGAAATTTTACAGGGAAAACTAAAGGTGCGCAAGAGGCTCACGAAGCGATACGACCTACAGATTTTTCAAGACATAGCGTTAATATTGATCGTGATCAAGCACGTTTATACGAATTGATTTGGAAGCGTGCAATTGCATCACAAATGAGTGAAGCGCAGCTAGAACGTACAAACGTTAAAATTGAGGCAGATACACATGACCAAACGTTTACAGCAAATGGAGAGGTAATTAAATTTGATGGTTTTCTTAAGGTGTACTTAGAAGGGACAGATGATGAAGATACAGAGCAAGACGGAATGTTGCCAGCAATGAAGGTAAACGAAACCTTATTAAATAAATATATTACCGCAACTCAACGTTATACACGTCCGCCTTACCGTTACACAGAAGCTTCGTTAGTTAAAAAGTTAGAAGAGTTAGGTATTGGTAGACCATCTACATATGCGCCAACAATTTCTACTATTCAAAATAGAAATTATATAGAAAAGGGAACGGTTGAAGGTGTAGAAAGAGAATACACGCAATTAACCTTAACAGAAGGAAAAGTTGAAGATAAAAAACTAACCGAAAAAGTTGGATCTGATAAAGGAAAATTAGTGCCAACAGATATTGGTATGATAGTTACCGACTTTTTGGTTAATCACTTTGAGAGTATTTTAGATTATAACTTTACAGCAAAAGTAGAAGACCAGTTTGATGATATAGCAGAAGGAAAAGAAGATTGGAAAAAGATGATGAAAACTTTTTACGATAAGTTTCATCCGGTAGTAGAAGATGTTAAAGAAAATGCAGATAGAGAATCAGGAGAGCGTATTTTAGGAGAAGACCCTAAAACAGGAAAGCAAGTTAGTGTGCGTTTAGGTAAATTTGGACCAATGGTACAAATGGGTACAGTAGATGATGAAGAAAAACCAACTTTTGCAAGTCTTGGACCGGATCAACAATTAAATACAATAACTTTTGAAGAAGCAATGGATCTGTTCAAGCTTCCAAAATCTTTAGGGAAGTATAAAGAGGAAGAAGTAGAGGTAAACAATGGTCGTTTTGGACCTTATGTTAAGTTTGGTAAAAAATATATTTCTCTTCCAGCAGGACAAGATCCTTTAAATGTCGAGTTAGATGAAGCAATAGAGTTAATTAAAGAAAGAGAAAAAGCAGATGCTCCAATCTATAATTATAAAGGTAAAGACGTAACAAAAGGTAAAGGACGTTTTGGACCGTTTATTAAATGGGACGGTATGTTTATTAACGTAAATAAAAAATACGATTGGGACAATTTAACTACAGAAGATATTGAAACGCTTATTGATGAGAAAATTCAAAAAGAAATAGATAAAGTAGTACATAATTGGGAAGATGAAGGTATACGTGTAGAAAAAGCACGTTGGGGCAGACACAATATAATTAAGGGCAAAACTAAAATAGAGTTAGCAAAAACAGTAGATGCAGCTGCGCTAACTTTAGAAGAGGTAAAAGATCTAATAGAAAAGAATGCACCTAAGAAAAAAGCATCAAAAAAGAAAACGACCAAGAAAAAAACAACAGCAAAAAAGAAATAATATATAATGAATTTTAACTTTCTTTCACCAGTACCAGATACAGTTTTAGCGCATAACCAATTACTAGCGCCACTTAGTCTAGGAAGAAAAATTAAAATTCACACTGAACAAGACGGGATTCCTGATTTAGATAATATTAATATTGTAATACTTGGAGTATTAGAAAATAGAAATGATATAAACTATATAGGAGAAGATTTTAATTTAAATGAAATTAGAAAATCGTTATACTCGCTCTTCCCAGGAAGTTGGTCAACCAACATAGCAGATTTAGGAGATATCCAAAAAGGTGAAAGCATAGAAGATACTTACTTTGCTTTAAAAGAAACACTTTCAATATTAATTCCAAAAAGAATCATACCTATAATAATAGGAGGAAGCCAAGATTTAACCTACGCTAATTATCGTGCATACGATAGTTTAATGCCAATGGTAAACGTGGTAAATGTAGATCGTGCTTTTGACTTAGGAGACTCTTCCAAACCAATAAAGAATAATAGCTTTGTAGGTAAAATTATTATAGATCAACCTTACAATTTATTTAACTACGCAACTGTAGGTTACCAAACCTATTTTAATAGTCAAGAAGAAATTGACTTAATGGAGCGACTTCATTTTGAGTCTTACAGATTAGGAGAAGTATCAAATGATATTACTTTGGTAGAACCTGTAATGAGAGATGCTAATATTGTATCTATAGATTTAGGAGTGTTAAAAGCAGCAGAAGTAAGTTTAAGGCAAAAAGTGTCTCCTAATGGATTAGATGGAAAAGAGATCTGTGCAGTATCAAGATATGCAGGTATAAGCAATAAGGTGAGTAGTTTTGGAATTTATGAATACAAACCATCTACAGATGATGAAATAACATCAATGCTTATCTCTCAGATGGTTTGGTATTTTATAGAAGGTGTAAATTGCAGAGTCCAAGATGATAACTTTGCAGATGATAAAAGTCATCAAAAATTTATTACCTTAGCTGACTCTCATGAGTTAATCTTTTATAAAAGCGTTAAAACTGGGCGATGGTGGATAGAAATTCCATTTTTATCAAATGTTAATAATAAATTAAAAAAGCATACGTTATTACCATGCACGCATCAAGATTATTTAGATGCCTGTAATGACAAAATACCAGATCGTTGGTTCAAAGCTTATTACAAGAATAGCGTTTAAGTGAGTGAAAAATCAGATTAAGTGTAAATTTATACCGTTCAAATGTTAAATTTTGACGATAAAACGTGATATTTTTACATTAAAAAGTTGTTTTTTAAAAAATATATAAATATGTTTACGCTCTTAAAATTTTAAGAGTATAAAATTAACCTCGAGTTTTCTATGAATATGAAGAAGTTTGTATTACTAACAGCGGTTTTCGCACTATTGGCAAGTTGTGGGTCTAAAGACAAAGGACAGCTAGTTGGTGTTAAAGGAAAAAAATGGCATCCAGAAAAGCCTTACGGTATGACCTTAATACCTGGTGGAGCCTTTATTATGGGTAAAGCCGACGATGATTTGGCTGGTATCCAAGATGCACCTGCTAAAACAGTTACTGTAGCATCTTACTATATGGATGAGACAGAAATCACTAATAGTGAGTATCGTCAATTCGTAGAATGGGTACGTGACTCAACAATTCGTACCAAATTAGCAATCTTAGCTGATGAGGTAGGAGAAACTCCTGGTAGTGGAGGAATAGGAGAATTTGCTTTCAAAGACGCTGATCCAGAAAATATGACTCCATATGAGCAATACATGTACGATAACTACAGTGGTTTAGGCGAAACTGGTTATGAAGGTAGAAAATTAAATCATGATGTAGATTTAATTTTTGATACAGCAGAATATCCTGATGAATATTACGTGGAAGTAATGGACACTATGTATCTTCCTTTAGAAGAATCTTACAACGGACAAAGAACTTGGGATGTAACTAAGTTTAAATTCCAGTATTCTTATATGGATATCGCAAAAGCTGCAAAAAATAAAAAATTAAGACGTAAAGACGTTATAGTAAAAGAAGAGGTAGAAATTTATCCTGATACAACTGTTTGGATTAGAGATTTTGCATACTCTTATAACGAGCCAATGCACAACGACTATTTTTGGCATGACGCATATAGCGATTACCCAGTAGTTGGTGTTTCTTGGCAACAAGCTAAAGCATTTTGTGAGTGGAGAACACTATACCATAATGCAGAAAGAAAAAGAAGAGGTAAACATTTTGTAGCTAGATATAGATTACCATCAGAAGCTCAGTGGGAATATGCTGCAAGAGGTGGTTTGCAAGCAGCTACTTACCCTTGGGGAGGACCTTACGCTAAAAACGACAGAGGTTGTTTTATGGCAAACTTCAAACCTTTAAGAGGAGACTATGCGGCTGACCAAGCATTATATACTGTTGAAGCAGATGCCTACGAGCCTAATGACTTCAACTTATATAATATGGCTGGTAATGTGTCAGAATGGGTAGATTCATCTTATGATCCAGGTTCTTATGAGTATGCATCAACTATCAACCCAAGTGTAAACGATCCTAACAATAAACGTAAAGTAGTTAGAGGTGGATCTTGGAAAGATGTAGCTTACTTTTTACAAGTAAGTTCTAGAGATTACGAATACGCAGACTCTGCAAGAAGTTACATTGGTTTTAGAACTGTTCAAGATTACATGGGTACAGATGTAACAGCCAATGCAAGAAAATAATAAACTAAACAACTTAACTAAATTATAATAACCTACACTAGTAGACAAAAAACTAAAACTTAGAAATTATGGCACAAAAAGGAAAACTTTCAACAATGAATATGGTCTATGGACTAGGAGCTGCAATCGTAATTATTGGAGCTTTATTCAAGATTCAACACTGGCCTTACGGTTCTTTAATCTTAACAATTGGTATGATTGTAGAAGCAATAGTATTTACTATTTCTGCATTTGAAAAATCTCAAGCAGAATTAGATTGGTCACTAGTATATCCAGAATTAGCAGGAGGAAAATCTACAGGTAAAAAAGCTGTAAAAGAAGATCCAAAAGAAGCAGAAGGATTATTATCTAAAAAATTAGATAACTTATTAAAAGAAGCTAAAATTGACGGAGAGTTAATGGCAAGCTTAGGAGAAAGTATTAAAAATTTCGAAGGTGCTGCAAAAGGAATTGCACCTACAGTAGATTCAGTTGCTGCAACAAAAAAGTATGGTGAAGAAATGACTTTAGCTGCTGCACAAATGGAGTCTTTAAATAGTCTTTATAAAGTACAAATGGAAGCTGCAACTCGCCAAGCATCAATTAACGAAGAAACTGTAGAAAACGCTGCAAAATTAAAAGAGCAAATGCAATCTTTAGCATCTAACTTATCTTCATTAAATGGAGTATATGGTGGAATGTTATCTGCAATGTCAAAAAACTAATTAGTAATTAGTTCAAATTTATTTATTAATTAAAAAAAACTAATTAGAAATGGCAGGAGGAAAATTATCTGCAAGGCAGAAAATGATTAACTTGATGTATTTAGTATTTATTGCAATGATTGCAATGACAATGTCAAAAGAAGTACTATCTGCATTTGGGTTAATGGATCAAAAATTTGATAGAGCTAACGAGTTAGCTGCAAATTCAAATGATGGTATTTTAAAGCAGTTAGAAACACAAGCTGATGAAAAACCTGAAGAATTTGCTGCAGCAAATGAAAAAGCAAAACAAATAAGTATAATCTCTGACGAATTTTATAAGTTTTTAGATGATGTAAAAGCTAAAGACATTGTAAAATTAGGAGGTTACGAAATGGAAGCAGGAGAGTTACCTTACGAAGAAATGGACAAAGGTGACAAACTTGACGAGCATTGGTTTACTGGAGACAGACTAACCAAAAGAGGTCAAGAGATTGTTGACAGAATAGAAAAGTATAAATCAGATATTAAAGCTGTTATCCCTAACGAAGGAAAGTGGCAACCTGTTATTACTAGCTTTGAAGAGCGTTTTAGTACAAACAAAGTTGAAAATAAAGATGGAAAAAAAGTTGATTGGTTAAACTATCACTTCCAAGGTTTTCCAGCTATCGCATCTTACACTAAGTTAACAGCTATGCAAAATGATGTAAAAGCTACAGAAACTAACATTTATAATGGGTTTTTAGGAAACTTAGTTAGTGATGCTACATCATTAAAAAATTATCAAGCAATTGTATTAGCAGATAAATCAGCGTTTTTCGCAGGTGAAAAATTCCAAGGACGTGTAGTTTTAGGAAAGTATGCTAATGTTGTACCAACAAAAATGACAGTTTCTGGTCAAGAAATAGATTTATCTAATGCAATTGACTCTACAGGAGCTGCTAGATTAGACTTTAACGTAGGTAATGTTGGTGAGCACGAAATTGATGGTAAATTTACTTTCTTAGAAGATGGTAAGCCATTAGAAATTGACATCAAAGGTAACTATGTTGTTGTGCCAAGACCTAACTCTGCTACTATATCTGCAGACAAAATGAATGTTGTTTACCGTGGTGTACCAAACCCAATGACAATTTCATTTGCTGGTGTGCCAGATAACAAAGTAAAAGCCTCAGGTAATGGATTATCTAAAACTTCAGGTGTTGGTAAATATGTTATGAGTCCAGGTGGAGGTAAAGAAGTAACTATTAATGTTACAGCTACCTTAGACGATGGTTCTTCAGCTAGAGATAGTAAAACATTTAGAATTAAAGATATTCCTAAGCCAACTGGTAAGATCGCAGGTATGTCTTCTGGTTCTTTACCAAGAAACAACGTAGAAATAGGTACTATTAAAGCAGAATTAGAAGACTTTGATTTTGATTTACCGTTAACAGTAACTGGTTTCAAATTTAAAGTTCCAGGTGAAGCTACAGTAAGAGTATCTGGTAATAAATTAAACGGACAAGCTAAAGCAGCGTTAAGAAAAGCTAAGCGTGGTGAAGCAATCCAAATATTTGACATTTCGTCAAAAGCTAATTCAAGCGTAAAAATTAAGCCGGCAACAGCTATCGTAATTGAGTTAGCAAACTAATCATAATTGATTAACATTTTAAAATTTTTCAGATGAATTATAAATCTTTATTAGCAATCGTATTCGGAGTAGTTTTTACTGCTCAAGTAAATGCACAAGCTAACATTCTTAATGCAAAAGATCCAGATCAAATTGGGTTTAGAACAGAAGAACAAAAAGCTTTAGATAACGACAAACCTTTAGAATACGGTTATGTTGATGATAGAGATATTATGTTTGCTAAAATGACTTGGGAAAAAGTGGTTTTAGATGAGCGTGTAAACTTTCCATTATACTATCCAGTAGATACAAATAATATTGGTAGTGATAGACGTTCTTTATTTGATGCATTAATGAAAGCTGTAGACGAAAATAAAATTGAAGACGTTTACACAGACTCTTATTTTACTTCAAAGAAGACTAAAAAAGAGATTGCTCAAATCAGAACATCTATTGATACAATGGATATTGGTTACGATCAGTTAAATGCAGATGGTTACGTAGATCCAGAATACATTATTAAAAGAACAATTTCAGCTTACAATGTATCTGCTTACTTAATCAAAGGATTATGGTACTTTGACAAGCGTCAAGGCGAATTAAAATATCGTATTCTTGCAATTGCACCAGCTGCTCCAGATGTTAACTTTATCGACTCTGACGATCCTGCTAACAACGAGCCAATTCCATTATTTTGGATTTTCTATCCAGATGCAAGAGATGTTTTACACGAAGCAAAAGCATTCAACACAAAAAACAGTGCTATGCCTTTTACTTTTGATCATATCTTAAATTCAAGACGTTTTAATGGTATTATCTACAAAGAAGAAAACGTTTATGGAGATAGAGAAGTAAAAGAATACATTGCAGAAAATGCTTTAATGCAACTTTTAGAATCTGAAAGAATTAAAGAAAAAATTAGAAACTTTGAGCTAGACATGTGGTCTTACTAATAAGTAACTAAATAATATTTAAAAACGCTCACTATTTTAGTGAGCGTTTTTTTATACCCTTTATTACCTTTGCATTATGGAAGTAGATTATATAATTGTTGGTTGCGGTTTGGCAGGAATAGCTTTTTGCGAGCAACTATATTCAAATCAAAAGTCATTTATTGTATTTGATGATCAAAGTCAGCAATCATCATTAGTTGCTGGCGGATTGTATAATCCGGTAGTTTTAAAACGATTCTCAAAAGTTTGGAAAAGTAAAGAGCAATTAGATTTGGCTATCCCAATCTATCAAAATATTGAAGATAGACTTGATGTAAAATTAGATTATAAAATACCTGTAAGAAGACGTTTTACTTCATTAGAAGAACAAAACAATTGGTTTGAAGCTTCAGATAAAGAAGGATTAAAACCATTTTTAAACACTAATTTAATTACTAATGAAAATGATGCAATTGATGCTGATTTTAAATTAGGCGAAGTTTTACAAACCGGAAAAATAGATACCAATACGTTAATTGATAACTATAAAATCTGGTTAAAAAGTTTAAATAGTTATTACCCTGAAACTTTTAACCATAATCAGTTAGAAGTAAAATCAACAGGTATACTTTATAAAACTATAAAAGCAAAACATATTGTCTTTGCCGAAGGTTTTGGATTAAAACAAAATCCATTTTTTAATTATCTACCGCTTAATGGAACAAAAGGCGAACTTCTAATTATAAAAGCCCCAAAATTAAAGTTGGATTACGTATTAAAATCTAGTGCATTTTTAATTCCTTTAAAAGAAGAAGATCAATACACTGTAGGTGCTACTTATGAGTGGACTGATAAAACTAATAATATTACCCAAAAAGCAAAAGAAGAGCTTTTAAATAAGCTTAAAACCTTTTTAAAATGCGATTTTGAAGTTGTAAATCAAGTGGCAGGAATAAGACCAACGGTTAAAGATAGAAGACCATTAGTTGGCGCTCATTCAGAATATAAAAATATGTTTGTGCTTAATGGTTTAGGAACAAGAGGTGTTATGATTGGACCTTACATTGCAAAACAGCTTTTTAATCACATTGAAAATGAAATACCTTTAGATGATGAGATTAATATTAGCAGATTTGCCGATACATAGTAGATAGTTGCGTTAGCGGTAGTAACGGCATCCTTTTTTTTATGGATCAATTGCGACTACGCTAGGTGATCCATAAAAAAAAGATATAGTGGATAACGCGACCTATATTCTAAACACTTTTAGGATAAAGGTAACGCCCAAAAATTAATTTTTTTTGGCTAATTTTTTATCGTAGCTCATAAAAATATTAATCCAAATATTTCTAGAAAGTCTTACTATTACAGGATAAAACACAATTAAAGCGCCAACAATAGCTATAAAAGCAGTCTTTAAAGACGACCCAATAAAAAGGTAGCTAATAACAAAAGCAGCAACACCAAAAGCAATACCAACTGCATAGCTAACATACATTGCACCGTAAAAGAACGATGGTTCTATTTTATATTTTGTATTGCAATTGCTACAACGCTCGTGCATGCTAAATAGTTTTGAAACATTGTACGGATTAGGATCTTCATACATTGATTCTTCTTGACATTTTGGGCATGCGCCAGTTATAATAGAGTATATTTTAGAGCCTTTTTTAAACATAATAATTGTGTACTTTTGCAATTGATTTTAAGAAACACAAATTTAAAGTTTCTTGGTAAAATTATAAGTAACAAAAGTCACAAATCTATGCTCAATATTCATAATTTATCTATTTCTTTTCAAGGTGAATATCTTTTTGAAGACATAACCTTCAAACTTAATGGTGGCGATAGGGTAGGACTTATAGGTAAAAACGGAGCAGGAAAATCTACAATGCTTAAAATTTTATCCAAAGAAATGGAGCCTGACTCTGGTCAAATAGCAACAGATAAGGATATAAAAATTGGATTTTTAAAACAAGATATAGACTTTGTTTTTGGTAGAACAGTATTAGAAGAATCTTATCAAGCTTTTGAAGAAATAAAATCGTTAGAAGCTAAGATGGAAACCATAAATACACAATTAGCTGAACGTACCGATTATGAAAGTGAAAGCTATCATGATTTAATGGTAGAGCTAAATGAAGTTCAACACCAATACGAAATTATTGGAGGTTACAACTATCAAGGTGATACCGAAAAAATATTACAAGGATTAGGATTTAAACGTGAAGATTTTAATAAACTCACCGATACATTTTCTGGTGGTTGGCGTATGCGTATTGAACTTGCGAAACTTCTACTACAAAACAATGATATTTTGTTATTGGATGAGCCAACAAATCACTTAGATATCGAGTCTATTATTTGGTTAGAAGGGTTTTTAAACAACTATTCTGGTGCAGTAGTTATAGTGTCTCACGATAAAATGTTTTTAGATAATGTGACCAATCGTACTATCGAAATTTCTTTAGGTAGAATTTACGATTACCCAAAACCATACAGTAAATATTTAGTCTTGCGAGATGAGATTAAAACACAACAATTAGCCGCTCAAAAAAATCAGCAAAAGCAAATAGAGCAAACCGAAAAGCTAATTGAAAAATTCCGTGCTAAAGCTAGTAAAGCAACTATGGCGCAGTCTTTAATCAAAAAGCTAGATCGCATGGATATTATTGAGGTTGATGAAGATGATAATAGTGTCATGACCTTAAATTTCCCTGTATCAGTAACGCCAGGTAAAGTTGTAGTAGAGGCTAACAGCGTATCTAAAAGCTACGGGAAAAAGCAAGTTTTAAGTAAAGTAGACTTGTTAATCGAAAGAGATGCTAAAACAGCTTTTGTTGGACAAAACGGACAAGGTAAATCTACGTTAGCTAAAATAATTGTTGGTGATCTTGAACACGATGGAAACCTAAAACTAGGTCATAACGTACAAATAGGCTACTTTGCCCAAAATCAAGCAGAGTATCTTGACGGAAGTAAAACTGTTTTAGATACCATGATAGATGCCGCAAACGAATCTAACCGTAGTAAAGTACGTGATATTTTAGGGTCGTTTTTATTTAGAGGCGAAGAAGTAGATAAATATGTGCGCGTACTTTCTGGAGGAGAACGTAACCGTCTAGCTTTAGCAAAACTAATGCTTCAGCCTTTTAACGTATTGGTGATGGATGAGCCCACAAATCACTTAGACATCAAATCTAAAAACGTACTAAAAGATGCCTTACAACGTTTTGAAGGTACTTTGATATTGGTGTCTCATGATAGAGATTTTCTGCAAGGATTGACCAATACAGTTTTCGAATTTAAAGATCAACACATCAAAGAATATTTAGGTGATATTGATTTTTATTTAGAACAACGTAATGTTGAAAATTTACGTGAAGTCGAAAAACGTACCGTAGAAAAAGAATCGCCAAAAGCAAGTAATAAGCAATCTTACGAAGACCAAAAGAAACTAAAATCTTTAAATAATAAGCTGAGTAATACAGAAGCTAAAATCAATCAATTAGAAAAAGAAATTAAAGAAATTGATGTAGAGTTAGCAACCAATTATGATGAAGTTATTGCGCAGCCAAACTTCTTTGATAACTACCAAGCAAAAAAAGATCAATTATCAGAACTTATGGAAACTTGGGAAGCTATTACCATTGAATTAGAATCACTTAGCTAGTTTCTTTTTAAGAAAGTTTTAAGAAAGTTACATCTATCTAAAAGCTAGTTTTGTAGTTTTAAGATTTATAACTTTCTAACCATGCGTAAAATTATACTTAGCATACTTGGTTTAGCTTTAATTGCAGTAGCTTATTTTGGAGCAAAAACACTAGTAAATAATAAGAACAAGCCAAAACCAGTAGTGCCTAAAGTGGTAAAAACTGTATTAACAGATACCGTTAAAAATACTACTGTTCCTATTGTTATTCAAGCCAACGGTAACTTAACAGCTAAGCAAAGAGTTGAGTTGTACTCAGAAGTGCAAGGTATTTTTAAAACAGGCAACAAGTTATTTAAACCAGGACAAAAGTATAACCGAGGAGAAACTTTAATTCGTATTGATGCCTCAGAATATTATGCTAGCGTACAATCTGCAAAAAGTAATTTATATAATAGCATAGCTGCAATTATGCCAGATTTACGTTTAGATTTTCCAAATGTTTTCCCAAAGTGGCAATCGTATTTAAATGGTTTTGATTTAAACAAAACAACACCAAAACTTCCAGAAATTTCAAATGAAAAAGAAAATTATTTCATCACCGGAAGAGGTATTGTTAGTGCCTATTACAACGTTAAAAACTTAGAGCAACGGTTAGCAAAATATCGCATTACTGCACCGTTTTCAGGAATTTTAACCGAAGCTTTAGTAACCGAAGGTACCTTGGTACGTAATGGACAAAAATTAGGGGAGTTTATTAATCCTTCTGTTTACGAGATGGAAGTTGCAGTAAGTAAATCTTTTGCAAGTGTTTTAAAAGAAGGTGAAAACGTTAGTCTTTCTAACTTAGAAAAAACTGAAAACTATACAGGAACAGTGTCTCGTGTAAATGGTAATATTGATGCGACTACACAAACCATAACTGTGTTTATAGAAGTAAAACATCCAGATTTAAAAGAAGGCATGTATCTAGAAGCAAATTTAGATGCAGAGAAAGTAGACAATGCTATAGAAATAGACAGAAACTTGCTTTTAGATAGTCAAGAAATTTATGTAGTTAAAGATAGTTTGTTAGATGTGATGCCTGCAAAACCAGTGCATTTTTCCGAAACAAAAGTAATTTTAAAAGACGTGCCAAATGGTACAATCATATTACGTAAACCAGTACCTAGTGCTTATGCAGGTATGCGTGTAAAATCATCAAGTAGTACTACAGCAACAACTAAAGATTCAATTAAATAATGAAAAAGATAATTGAATATTTTATAAGGTATCACGTTGCAGTAAACATTTTTATTATAGCCTTTATTGTATTTGGTATACTTGGTATTTTATCATTAAAATCGTCATTTTTCCCGTTAACCGAATCCAAAATTATCAATGTAGCTATTACTTATCCAGGTGCATCACCACAAGAAATAGAAGAAGGTATTGTACTTCAAATTGAAGATAATTTAAAAGGCTTAAAAGGTGTAGACCGTGTGACTTCGGTATCTAGAGAAAATAGCGGATCAATTACTGTTGAAATTGAAAAAGGCGAAAGTCTTGACTTTATGCTTTTAGAAGTTAAAAATGCAGTAGATAGAGTACCGTCTTTCCCCACAGGAATGGAACCTTTGGTGGTTTCTAAACAAGAAGCGGTAAGAGAAACTATTTCTTTCGCTTTAAGCGGAAACAACGTGCCATTAGTTACTTTAAAACAATTAGCGCGTCAAGTAGAAACCGATCTACGTGCATTAGAAGGTATATCGCAAATTGAAATCTCCGGTTTTCCTGAAGAAGAAATTGAAATAGCAGTAAACGAGCTTGATTTATTAGCCTATAATTTAACTTTTAACGAAGTCGCTCAAGCGGTTAGTAACGCCAATATTTTAGTCACTGGTGGAAACGTAAAAACAGAAGCCGAAGAATATTTAATTAGAGCTAATAACCGTGAGTATTACGGTAAAGAACTGTCTAATATCGTTGTTAGAGCATCTGCAGATGGTAAAGTTATTAGATTAAAAGATGTAGCAATAATAAGAGATCGTTTTTCAGAAACACCAAATGCAACGTATTTTAATCAAGATTTAGCAGTTAATGTAACAATTACAAGTACTAATAATGAAGATTTAATTTCTTCAGCAGATAAAGTAAAAGCCTACATAGAAGATTATAATCAAAAGTATGATAACGTTAGATTGAATGTTATTAGAGATTTATCAATTACATTAAATCAACGTACAGAATTACTAGTAGAAAATGCAGTTGTAGGTATGATTTTAGTGCTAGTATTTTTATCTGTTTTCTTAAATACAAGATTAGCACTTTGGGTAGCTTTTGGGTTACCAATTTCGTTTTTTGGGATGTTTGCTTTTGCAGGTCAGTTTGATGTAACCATAAATGTATTGTCTCTCTTTGGGATGATTATCGTAATTGGTATTTTGGTAGATGATGGTATTGTAATTGCCGAAAACATCTATCAACATTACGAAAAAGGAAAAAAACCTATCCAAGCAGCAATAGATGGAACGCTAGAAGTGATTCCGCCAGTAGTTTCAGCAATAGCAACAACACTTTTAGCGTTTTCATTATTCTTCTTTTTAGAAAGTCGTATTGGCGAATTTTTTAGCGAAGTATCCGTTATTGTTATTCTCACGCTAGTAGTTTCTTTAGTAGAAGCATTAATAATCCTACCTGCTCATTTAGCACATTCTAAAGCATTAAGAATAAAAAAGGAAGAGCTACACGCTAAACAATCTAAAGGTTTTTTTGCTGTAATGCGAGGTATTAATAAAGCAGGAGATAACTTTATGGCATACTTAAGGGATAAAGTATATACACCAGTTTTAAAGTTTGTATTAAGTTATAAGGTGTTGTCATTAGGTATTTTTGTGTCTTTATTAGTGATTACTTTTGGATCTATTGGTGGCGGAATTATAAAAACATCATTCTTCCCAAGAATAGCAAGTGACTCTGCAAATATCGAGTTGGTAATGCCAGCAGGAACTAACGTAAAGATTACAGATTCTATCATTTCTATGATAGAAGAAAAGTCGTTTATTGTTAATCAAGAGCTTACAGAAAAATATTTAAAAGGTACAGGTAAGCAATTGTTCGAAAACACAATAGTTAATATTAGTAGTAGCTCTAGCGCAACTTTAAGAATTAATTTATTACCAGGTGAAGAACGTCCTGACGAAATTCAATCTTTTTTAGTAACTAATAGGTTAGAAGAATTAGTTGGACCTGTAATAGGAACAGAACGACTAATTTATGGTTCTGGAGGAAATTTTGGCGGTAGTCCAGTTTCAGTATCATTATTGAGTAATAATATTGAAGAGCTCAAAGCATCAAAACAAGAGCTTAAAAAGTATTTAGAATCTAATCCTTTACTTAAAGATATAGGAGATAATGATCCTGCAGGAATTAAAGAAATCAGACTACAACTTAAAGATAACGCCTATTTACTTGGTCTAGATTTAAGAACAGTAATGTCTCAGGTAAGAGCTGGGTTTTTTGGTGCGCAAGCACAACGTTTTCAACGTGGACAAGACGAGATTAGAGTTTGGGTACGTTACGATAAAAACAACAGAAGCTCAATCAATGATCTAGACGCTATGCGTATTGTAACACCAACCGGCGAGCGTGTTACTTTAAAAGACATTGCAGAATATGATATTGTTCGTGGTGACGTGGCAATTAACCATTTAGAAGGAAAGCGCGAAATACAAGTCTATGCAGATTTAAAAGATCCTAGTACAAGTCCAAATGATATTTTGGATGATATAAAAGATAGTTTTATACCAAATTTACAGTCAAAATATCCAACAATTAATGCTTCTTTTGAAGGTCAAAATAGAGAGTTTAGTAAACTAGGAAGATCTTTAAAAGCAGCAGGAATACCTATATTACTGCTAATTTACATTACAATAGCTTTCACTTTTAGAAGTTATTCTCAACCATTATTGCTATTGCTTTTAATACCTTTTAGTTTAACAGCAGTAGCTTGGGGACATTGGATCTCTGGTTTTCCTGTAAATATTTTATCGCTTTTAGGGATTATCGCTTTAATAGGAATTATGGTTAATGACGGTTTGGTCTTGATTGGTAAATTTAATAGTAATTTAAAAGAAGGAATGCCATTTGAAATCGCATTATCTGAAGCTGGTAAATCACGTTTTAGAGCCATATTCTTAACCTCTTTAACGACTATTGCTGGTTTAGCACCTTTACTTTTAGAAAAAAGTAGGCAAGCGCAATTTTTAAAGCCTATGGCAATTTCAATTTCTTATGGTATTGGTTATGCCACAATATTAACATTACTAGTACTGCCTCTATTTTTATCGTTTAGCAATACAATTAAACAAAAAGGGAAATGGTTAGCAACAGGTAATAATGTAACCAAAGAAGAAGTAGAACGTGCAATAATAGAAAAACATGAAACAGATGAAGAAGAGTAATTTTGCATTTTTAATAAGCATTTCTATTATGTTTTGCATCAATAATTTGAATGCACAACAAATGTTGACTAAAGAGGAAGCAGTAAAATTAGCTTTAGATAATAATTACGATATAAAGATTGCCAATAATAATGTTCAAGTTGCCGAAAATAACACAAGTGTTTTAAACTCTGGATATTTACCGACAGTAACAGGTACTGCTGGAGCAACTTATAATTTAGATAATACAGAAGCAGAATTTTCTAACGGAAATTCAACCGTTTTAAACGGAGCAGAAAGTAACAGGTATAATGCAGGTGTAAGTTTAAATTAT
This sequence comes from Mesoflavibacter sp., assembly GCF_964226795.1. Taxonomy (NCBI): domain Bacteria; kingdom Pseudomonadati; phylum Bacteroidota; class Flavobacteriia; order Flavobacteriales; family Flavobacteriaceae; genus Mesoflavibacter; species Mesoflavibacter sp. The sequence continues at coordinate 12,828 of NZ_CAXQQP010000009.1, read as the reverse complement.
ACCATTTTTGATGGTTTAGGAAGGCATTATAATTACAAGCGGCTAAAAGAACAGTATCAATTAAGTGAATTGCAAGCAAGAGAAACTATTGAGAATACAATTGTACAGTTGTTTTCTGTGTATTACAATGTGGCTCAACTCTCAGAAAATTTAGAAACTTTAGATCAAACACTTTTAGTAACAAAAGATAGGTTAGTTAGAGCAGAATATCAATTTGATTACGGACAAAATACTAAACTAGAAGTACTTAATGCAGAAGTAGATATAAATACAGATAGTATTAATATCATAAACACAAAACAAGATTTAAAAATAGCAAAACGAGATTTAAAGCTGGTTTTAGGCGAAACGTTTACCGAAGATTTTAACGTAGAAACAGAAGTTGATTTTTTACTTCAGTTTAAAAAAGATAGCCTATTTGAAAAGGCAAAACAGCGTAATGTAGCTTTACTTCAAACAGAAAAAAATATAGCTATTAGTCAGTTAGATATTAAATCAGGTAAATCTGCATATTTGCCAACCTTAGGATTAACAGGTAGTTATGGTTGGAATAAAAACAATAACAACGCAGCTTCTTTTGTAACTGTATCTACAAACACTGGGTTGTCTGGCGGACTTAATTTAAGCTGGAATTTATTTGATGGCGGAGCAACTATAACGCGTGTAAGAAATGCAAAAGTAAATTTAGAAACACAGCAACTTCAAAAAGAAAATATTTTATTATCAATCCAAAGAGATTTTGATAATGCTTGGGACGATTATATGAATAAATTGGAGATATATAATATCCAAGAAAAAAACATCATCACTGCCCAAAATAACTTTGATCGTACACAAGAAAAATTTAAAATAGGACAAGTTAATTCTATCGAATTTAGACAAGCACAACTTAATTTATTAAATACAGAATTAAGCAGAAATCAAGCTAAATATGCCGCAAAATTAGCCGAATTACAATTACTTCAAATTAGTGGCGAATTACTAAATGTTGAATTTTAGTAAAATGCTGTTTAACAGTGTTTTTAGTCGATAAACGTAGAATATAGTGTTTAGCTTCAAGTAAATATCCGATGAAATGCGTCTTTTTCCGAAATGAATGTTAAAATTTCATGCATTTAATCGAAAGAATTTGTCATTCACCTCCTTTTAAGTTAGTTTTAATATGAAATTAGAAACCAAATCTATAATTCACCATGAAACACTTAAAATTAACCATCGTTTTCTTTTTAACTACAATGTTATCTTTTGCAGAAGTTTCAAATTCAGAAAAAGAAGCTTTAGTAGCACTTTATAACAGTACAAACGGAGCTAGTTGGAATACAACTTGGGATTTAGAAGCGCCAATAAACACTTGGCATGGTGTAACTATTCAAGATTCTAAAGTAGTTGGGTTAAATCTTTCTTTCAATAATTTAAAAGGTCAATTACCTTCAGAAATAGGAAATTTAATTCACTTAAAATCAATTAATTTAGGTTTCAATAAAATTAACGGAACATTACCAAATACTATATCAAACCTAAAATCTTTAGAAAATTTAGAGTTATTCTTAAATCAATTAGAAGGAAATATTCCATCTTGGATAGGAGATTTAAAGAATTTAGAAGTTGTTGCTCTTTACAGTAACAAGTTTACAGGACAAATACCAGAAACAATTACAAATTTAAAAGAGTTAGAAAGCTTAGAGTTAGGTAGTAATTATTTACAAGGTACAATACCTTATTCAATCAATAACTTAAAACAATTAAAAATATTAAGTTTAATAGATAACCAATTAGAAGGAGATATACCTGAAACAATTGCAGAACTATCTAAATTAGAAGAATTAGTATTGTCAAACAACAATTTAACAGGAGTATTACCATTTCAGTTATCGCAATTAAATAATCTATCTTTAGTTATGGTTAGCGACAACAACTTAAATAATGATTACATCACAGTAGTTAATAATAATCCAAAAAAAGTATCTTTATTTTTAGAAGACCAAACGGTTGTTGATAAAGATTAGAATTAAAATAAAGTTTGTAAATTAAAGTCAACCAATTGGTTGACTTTTTTTATATTATAGAACTATGTTAGAACACTTTTTTACATGTCCTTACTGTTGGGAAACAATATCTATGCTACTAGATACTAGTGTTAGTAATCAAACTTATGTAGAAGATTGCGAAGTATGTTGTAATCCAATACAAATAACACCAGTGTTTGAAGAAGCAGAACTAATTAATTTTGAAGCTATTAGTATCGATCAGTAATTTTTTTTTAAAATATCCTTGTTATATGTAAAAAGGGTTGTATATTTGCAGTCCGAAATGTTTTGGTCGGCATTATGAACCGACAAGTTAAAAGCTAAGAAAAGCATTTCAACATACATATCGCGGGATAGAGCAGTAGGCAGCTCGTCGGGCTCATAACCCGAAGGTCACAGGTTCGAGTCCTGTTCCCGCTACTAAGTCTTTAGACTAATAAAATCAACGGTTTGTGTCCTCACAAACCGTTTTTTTTATGTCTAGTATTTTCTTACTTTTACAAAGAGTACACGATTCAGTACACGATTTACCAATGAAACTAAACTATTCTAAACCTAAAATTTATACAGGAGGTGTAGATATACATCAATGGTCCAAGTTGACTAAAAAAGAACAAAAAGAGGCCTTGTCTAAGTTTTGGTACGTATATTATTCATATAGAAATCCAAAGACAGGAAAACTTGTAAGACAAACTAATATAAAAGGTGGTGCAAACCAATATAAGGATAAAAAAAGCAGGTATTATGTACTTAAAATGCTTAAAGAAGGCTTGGAGATTGTATTACAAGACGGCTTTAGTCCGTATGACAAAAATGTATCACTAGAAGAGTATATTAAACAGAAGTTAGATAAAAAACCTAGCACTAAAACAAAAAATAATATTGTCAAAGAAACAGTTTTTGTTAATAGTAGTACTGAACAAAAAGAAATTATTTTAAGTATTGAAGATGCACTTGCGCTTGTATTGAAGACCAAAAAAAAGATTTTAAACCAAAATTCATATCCAAAGTTTAAAAGTCGTATAAATAGATTTAATAAATGGTTGTTAGATAATGGTTTTGTGTTACAAGATTGTATTACAACTGTAACCAAAAAGGATGTAATAAAATACCTTAATAGCGTATTAGAAAGAACAAGTCCACGAAATAGGAATAATGCACGTGTAGATATATCTTCTTTTTATCAAGTTTTAGTTGATAATGATATTATACAAGACAATTTTATCAAAAAGATTAATGTACTTAAAGCTATTCCAGAAAGAAATAAAACTTATAAACCGAGTCAGCTTAGTAAGATTTTAGAGTATCTTAAATCAGAAGATCCAATTTTAGATTTATTTGTCAAGTTTATATCATATAATACTTTAAGACCCATAGAGGTATGTCGATTGAAAATAGGAGATTTGGATTTATTAGACAATAAGTTGTATGTTAGGGCAAAGAATAAACCTGTTAAGGTTAAAATTATACCAGATATAATGGCAAAGGAATTGACAGGGTTAAAAAAGAAAAACTCAGAATTATTGCTTTTTACACCTAATGAAATTGGCGGTACTTGGGAAACAGACGAATCTAATAGACGAGATTATTTTACCAAGAGATTTAAAAAAGTAAAGGATCATTTTGGTTTAGGAAAAGATTACGGCTTATATAGTTTTAGGCATACGTACATAACAAAGATGTACAGAGAATTAGCTGAAAACTTAACACCAAACGAGGCAAAAAGTAAACTAATGATAATAACAGGTCACGCAACAATGAGCGCTTTAGATAAATATTTAAGAGACATAGATGCAATTCTACCTGAAGATTATTCAAACCTTTTAGAATAGATTATGCTTAAATATTTAGGATGCTTAGATGAGGCTCAATTAAAAACTTTAGATGATAACTCTAAAATCGATGTATTAAAAGAACATAATCTTATAATATTTAGTGAATCAAAAGTTATTGAAGCTTCAATTAATACAGGGTTATCTAGGCTGTTATTTAAAAATAAATTTAAAGGAATTACTAATAAATATAGTTATAGTAAGGATGTAGCAAGTGATTATTTATCTTTTTTATTACAACATTATTCTTGTTTTATTGATGGTGAAGTTTTTCAATATAAAAGGGATTTTGACTTAAAAACTAACCTTTTAGAAAAAAAGAAAGCTAAAGAATTTGCTTTAAGTGATTTCATTAGAATTTTCGAGATGATTGTTGATGTAAGATTTATTTCCTTAGAAAAAGATGTTCATGGTGAGATGCGAGTAGGAAACAGGTTTAAACTACTAGATAAGGAGAAAAATAATAAGTATATTGATAGATTAAGACATCAAAAAGACAATGTTTTGCAATATTTGATAGGAGATACAGATTTTTTTGATGTTGATTTTTTTAATACTAATGGATGGCTTCAAGAAATTATTGACTTTGAAATTGGTAGCCAAATATTAATCTATTTAAACGATAAATTTCAGTTTGAATCGGTTGAATATAATAGCGAGAACAAAAAAGCAATACTTATACATGAGAAATTTAAAGGAAAATTTGAATCATTAGAGCAATTGATATTTATTGAAAATCAAATAGAAAATCGAGAGAATGTTGATAGAGCATTTATTATTTCTTTATTTTATTTTTTTAAAAGAAAAATTAAATTGAAAATGCCAAGTACCAAGTTGTTTACACAAATAATTAATGACTTTTTTGAGTTAAACATCGGATTAGTAAAGGATCCAAGTTCTGAAACTGAAGCACATTTAAAAAGAACTGAAAAATTAAAAAATGAGTGGGAAAATTTTAACTCTAGAATGTCAAAAATCTAAAATGTCCCAAAAAGCTTAAAATACACCCTAAATACAACTATGTTTACCCAATAATTCCCCAATTAATTTCCTTTTTTCAAGTGAAAATGTTTCACAATTTGCAACTAGTTAAATCTTATTAGCTAGTGCTTCATGATTAATACTTTTTAATAAGCATTTAACTAATAAATGTTTAATTAAATAAAGTATACATGAAAACAACAGTTAATTTTAGAGTAACGTATGATGTTAAAGAACAACTTGAATTTTTAGCAGAAGAAGAAGGAAGCTCTATCTCAGATGTTGTTAGAGAAATTATTATTCAACATCTAAGAGAACAAGGTCTTATTGAGGCTCAAACAGAAAGGGTAATAGAGATTGATTTAAGTCAAGTCAATTTCAGAAGTATTAATTATAATACTGAAAATTATGAATAAGTCAGCAATCAAAAAGATTGCTGATGATATTCAGCTTAACGAAAGTAAATTAAAACTTACAGAAGCTACTCAAGGTTGTCTTATTATAAAAAAGACAAAAAGCTGGATAGAAGAAGCAATGAAACGTCCAATACCAAATATGCTTTTTAGCGAGTTTTGGTATGAAAATGAACTTTGTATTTTGTTCGCAGATACAAATTTAGGTAAATCCATTTTAGCGGTCCAAATAGCAGATAGTTTGAGTAAAGGAAAACCTATTTACGGTTTTAAACTAGAAGCACAACCTAAAAAAGTATTATATCTTGATTTCGAATTGTCTGACAAACAATTAGAAAATAGATATTCTATTGACTATACAAAACACTATGCCTTTAGTGATAATTTTTTGCGTGCAGAATTAAATTCTGATTTAACGCTTCCTAAAGGATGTAATACAATTGAAGATTACATTTGTGATACGTTAGAACAAACAGTGTATCACAACAATGTTGAAGTCTTAATAATAGATAATCTTACATACTTAAATAATGACAATGAGAAAGCAAAGTACGCTTTACATTTAATGAAGCTTTTAAAAAAGCTTACTAAGAGTACGTCAATTTCAATATTGGTTCTTTCTCATACACCAAAGCGTGATAATTCAAAACCATTAACTAAAAATGATTTAGCAGGAAGTAAAATGTTGATGAATTTTTGTGATAGTTCATTTGCAATTGGAGAAAGTTCTCAAAGTCATAATTATAGATACTTAAAGCAAATAAAACAACGTAATACAGAACAATTATATCACTCTAGTAATGTGGTTGTTTGTAGTATAGAGAAAAACCACAATTTTCTAACATTTAATTTTATTGATTTTGATGAAGAAGCTTGTCATTTAAAAGCAACAGAATCAGGTAGTCTTGGAGATAGAGACAATAAAATGGCTCAATTAATTGATGAGGGTTTAAGTAATGTGAAAATAGGGGTAGAGTTAGGGATTAGTGAAGGTGCAGTTAGAAAACGTCGTAAAAAACTAAACCTATAGTTTAATGCAAGCTACCGACGTATATAATATTGCTAAAGCGCTTTCTGATAAAGAGCTAAAAAAGCTATATAAAATGCTAGGTAATTTGCCAGAAGTTAAAGAAAGTACTTCTACTATAACAAAAACAAGAAAAAAACTACCTGATTTTACGGTAGATGATGCTATAAAGTTCATAATACAAAATCATTTTAATAAAAAGTAGTCAATTAATACTCGTACCATTCGTACTAAATAAAAGGTACGAGCAGTACGAATTATATTTAAAATATGAAATATAAATATCAACTTGATAAAACAAGTAAAAAGTATGTTTGCCCAAATTGCAATAAAAAGACATTCGTGAGATTTGTAGATACATTAACTGGTAATTATTTAAATACAATAGATGGGAGATGTGACCGAGAAACCAAATGTGGTTACTTTAAAAAACCAGAATCTAATCAAATTGTAACACAAAAGTATGATTGTAATACAAAACAGGTTAAACCATCGTATCACAAAAATTTTTTAATAAAAAAGTTTGGTTGCAATTATAAAAACAATCATTTTGTATCATATCTACTAAAACACTTCGCTCCAATAGATGTAAAACAAGTAATTAAAAAATACTTTATTGGTACTTCTAATCATTGGGCAGGAGCAACAGTATTTTGGCAGATAGACCAGAATGTTAATATAAAAGCAGGAAAAATCATGTTATACGATTGTAATACAGGTGATCGTGTAAAACAACCATACAATCACATATCATGGGTGCATAAAAAACTTAAATTAAACCAGTTTGTATTACAACAATGTTTATTTGGTTTACATAATTTATGTGATTATGACACAAGTAATACACTTTGTGTTGTTGAATCTGAAAAAACGGCAATAATAATGAGCATTATTATTCCATCTAATTTATGGTTAGCTACAGGTAGCAAGTCTGGCTTTAAAGAAGAGCTTTTAAAACCTATTAAAAATTATAACATTATTGCTTACCCCGATAAAAGTGAATTTAATAGCTGGAATAAAAGAGCTGAAGAGTTAATTAAAAAAGGATATAGGATTAGATGTAGTAATTTGTTAGAAAACCTAACAGTAGATAATGGTTATGATTTAGCTGATTATTTAATGACAAGAACAGCTTAAATTGTCATTTGTAAAAAAAGATAACTAGTTAACCTGTATTGACTAAAGGGTAATACAAATGTATAGATTTCATTATATCAATTATGACAGCTAAAATAGAAATTTTTTCGGACAGCTTTTTAATCAGGTTTCTTTAATTTCTACGTTTAATTCATTCCGCAAATTTGCTCAAATTCCGATCGTTTTTTAATTCAGGTTTGAGTGCACAATTCCACTGTTTTTTTTCATTCCACGTTTGGTTGATAATTCCGAAAATTTTCAAAATTCCGCACACCGTTTTTCTGATTTATCTACCTTAAAATTCTAAAAAAAATCGAAAAATAAACCAGGCTTTTTTTACCGCAAACTTGCAACAGTATTAAAGCTAACGGTTTCGTATAAGATTAGTTGCGTGGTTTAAGCACCTAATTTAGCAAATAAAAACCGAATAGAAAATCCGCGAGGATTTTCGTAAGTAGGCTAGTACCAAGCAATTAATTTTATACATTGTTGGCAGTAGTATTTTTTATTCAAATATTTCGAATACTCTTTCTTTCAAATATTTAATTCGGTTCTCTGTATTGTAAAGTTTAGCGTGATTAGCAATATCTTCTAAATATTTCGGATTTGACCCACAAACCATTTTTTTAGCTTGAATAAATCCTAATACATCAATATCAATTCTGTTTTCGGGTGGTATTTCCTTTAATATTTTTCCTTTTGTATGATAAATAGTTTTTCCTTTTGAGATTGAAAGGATTAATTCAGATTCTAAAATATTCGAACTTTTATTATTTCTTATAATTAAAGGATTATCTGATAGCAAACCTAATTGAGGTTTATTTTCAGGTATGTAAAATAACCTCCAATTTTCCAATTTGCAGTTTTTGCTCATTTGCATAAATTCTTCCATTCCTCTTATAACTTTAGAAGTTTTTATAAAAAAAGGTTCGTCTTTTAATTTTTTAAATTTTTCTTTTGTTATATTCTTACCTGTAATTTTATCTTTTGCTTGAAGAATTGATTTCCCCATTACCATTTTATTTATATATTCATTTGCATTATCATCTTGACTTGGAACTCTCCAATGTATTTCTGAAATAAAATACATAAGATGAAGTATTTCATATGGACTTAGTTCTATTTGTCCTTGTTTTTCAATTATTTTATTATAGGTTTTAGAGAATTTTGTTTCTCCTAATTGATATGCTTTTTCAATAAAATCATTTTTTTCTTCATTAATGTAGAAAGAATTTCTATTCCATTCAAAGAATATTTGTTTTGGACTTTTTCGTTTTTTTTCTAATTCACCTTTTTCTTTATTATAAACTGAAATGAAACCATCTTCACCAACGAATCCTTTTATCCAAAATTCAGGAATGTAATGATGTCTTTTTGTAATATTCAAATTCGTTTGTTTTCAAGGATTATTACTGCCAACGGTTTTGTGTATGATTTTTTGCGGGAAAAGGACGCGAGTCGTTTTCCGTTGTTGCGGAAAGATAATTAATAAGATTGAATTTCTGGTGAGGAAATTCAGCCGCAATTAATTATACACCTTGTTGTACACCGTTTTTCATTTATTTAATTTTTATCAAATCTGGTAAATTCCATCCGTTTCATTTTCGGACAATGATTAACTACAATATCAAACTCTGAAACTTTTTCCGTTGGTGTCACATACCATTTGCCAAAACTATAATTTAGCAAATAGACATTTTCAAATTCAGTCGGTTTTATGGTCAGTTCAGTTTCTTCAGTTTTCACTTTTTGTGGAACAGTTCTTAATTTTAATGATATTTCATTTTTCGTCATTTTTCTTAAATCATGGATCAAGTCAACATCAGGTTCCAATTGGTAGAAGAATAGAACTGAACTTTCATTTATTTCAAAAGCGGTTGTGTTTCCATCGCAAGGTTCATAAACCACAAATTCATTGTTGAGTTTTTTTAAGCTTATCCAATGTCTTGGGAATTCTTTTAGGTCAATTTTTATTGGTTTATGTTTTTTTGCAATTTCTTTTTCTTGATATGAAATTGCGTCATTATCCATTCGGTTTGGTTTCCAGTTAATCAGTCTTTTAAACGTTTCTGAATTTCGACTTGTGTCGATAAACAACTGATGTTTGGAAAGGTCTAGGTTTTTCGGATTTTTCTTTTCTAAAATTGTATCCAAGTCAGCTTTCCAAGTAGGGATTTCAGTCAGTTTATTTTCCGTTTTTTCAGGTTTAGTTTTCTTATTACAAGACAGTAAAAATCCTAATATAAATGCTATGTAGATTGCTTTTTTCAAATGGTGTACAACGTTCTCGTATAAGATTAGTTGCGTGGTTTAAACAACTAATTTAGCAAATAAAAACCGAATAGAAAATCCGCGAGGATTTTCGTAAGTAGGCTATTACCAAGCAATTAATTTTATACATTGTTGTGCATAGTTTTTTATTTCAGTTCAGGTTTATTTTTAATTGCTTCTTTAACAACCAAAGCAACTGTATCTTTTGTAATTCCTTTGTTTTTACAATATTTACTTTCAAGCCATACTTCTAATAACTTAGCACCTTTACTTGCATTACAAGACATACAACAAAGCGCAATATTGTCAACTCCATTTATTCTAATGTCATTAACTATATGTTCCCACGATTGTTTTGTTTTTCTAGATTTGTCGTCTTTCGTAAAAGTGATTCCACAATACACGCAAGATTTATCTCTTGATAACACAAAGTTTTCCACTTCAATTGGAATTCCCCATTTATTAGCCATATTTATTATTCATAAAGACTATTTATTAACTTCTTCCATTTCTCAGAAGCAAATAATATTCTTCTATTTGTCAAAACATTAGATATTCTTTGAGCTAACAGTCCGCCATAAACCATAAGCTCTTGTATATTCATACTACTTTGAATGTGTTGGTTACATCTTGCTGAGTAAAGTCCAATATTTTCAATTGAACTACTTTTTTCAGGCATTTGATTTTGTGAAAGTAAATGTCCCCATTCATATTTTATATAATCAATATTCCAATCTGAAGGTCTATTCCAACAAAGAGGTAATTCAGTTCCTTCTACGTGAAAAAAAGGTCTATGCTCTTGTGCCTCAAAAAGTAGAATTACTATTTCTCTTAAAATTTCTCTTTTCTGTTGGTCAAATCTGATATTTGAAAAATCATTACGAATATGATTAATGATTGATTTAACTAATCGTTCAGATTCTAAATCCGTTTCGTAAGCTTGAGGATTCTTATTTATTATTCTTCTATGTTCAATTAGTTTCATCGGTCAAATTATGCACAACGTTAGCGTATAAATTTCAGTTGCGGAAAATCGGTAACGATTTTCCGATTGAGAGTGAAAGATAGAAAATTGCAATGAATTTCCGCAGGAAATTCAGCCGCAATTGAATTTATACTATGTTGGCAACAGTAATTTAACAGTCATTTTGAATGTATAAAGTTAAATTCCATTTTCCATTTATTTTTTCAAATCCAAGCATTGTTAGAGTTCCTACTTCTTTTAATGTGTATTCAAAGTAAAATTTGTTGTCAGAATAATTGAATGTGTTTTTCCATTCTTTATCAACTCCAATTTCGTTAATAAAGTTCCAATCATCATATACCCAATTATCTTTTGTTAAAACATAAGTTTCTTCACAAGCTCCAACTACTGCAATTAAATTGTCAAAGTCAATATGAGTCTTTTGAAAATTAGTATCGGAAATGAACTTTTGACTGAATTCAAGGAAATCACTCGGAACTTTTGTTTTGTCAGAGTAGGATTCAGACACTTTTCGGTAATTCTCGGCTTTTTGAAAAGCTAAATCCCAGTCATATTTTTCTACTTCTCCTTTTTTGTAAAGTTTGTAAATCGAGTCCATTTTAGCTTTCATCAACTCTTCTTCAGTTATGGAATTCGATTCTACACTTTCCGTTTTAAATTCAGGTTTAGATTCTTGTTTATTTTCTTTACAAGAAACTATTAATAGAAGGAAGAAAGTCAGTTTTAGTATTCTCATTTTTTTATTGTTGCCAACGGTCTAGGCTATGATTTCGTTGTGGAATCATCCGTAGGATTATTCCGCCGAAATCCAGCCATTTGATTTATACTTTTACTTTGGTGTGGCACAAAACCACAATGAATTATAGCCATTGTTGGGCATAGTTTTTATTCTTCTTCGTATTCAGCTTCTCCATAAGGGTATGTTATTCTTCTTCCACTATAATTTGGATATAAATATGACTGAATTTTGATTAGTTTTTTTTCAGATATTAATTCTACAAGCCTTGATACTTCATTATTATAACTATGACCTCCATTATATTTGGATATTATTTCATTTTGAATAGTTATCTCATTCATATATGCAATTTGGTCTCTGTAAAATTGTTTTTGATGTTCTTCTCCTTCTTCCATCTCCCTTTCTTTAAGTACTTTTTTCAAAGCCTTTTTATAGCTTTTATTCAATTTTTTTAATCCAAGTTCAACACTCTTATAGTCATTAATGAACTTTTTGGTCTGGACTTGCATTAGCCCAAGAGAGTGTTTCTTTCCCGTTACTTTGAATTTCAAGTTTTCTATAAAGCGTGCGACTTTCGGTCTGTTGAAATCTTCGTAAATCATTATGGCATAGGCGATTTGTTTTAACTTATCGTTTTCTATTTTCTCATTGACCAATGTAGAGTACTTACTTCTAAAGTGATTAAGTCTGTTTCGTAAGTAATTCTCTTTTCGTTTTATTGTGTTGTCGGATGAAATTCTAATTTGATTTAACGTGTGGAATATGAAAATTAAAATAATAATCCATAGTTCATTTGAAATTGTCTCAAAATCAGGCAGGATATTTTCTTTCTTGTAAATAATTTCAGTGTAAGCAAAATATGATATTGAGACAATAGAAATCCAATAAAGAGTTTGTCGATACCAATTCATTAAAAGTCCACGATTAGTAAATAAGTTGAAAACTAATCGAAAAACTATGTAATAGATTGAAATGAAATAAGCGTTCAGTACATATTTGTCCAATCCAATCTTGTACAGAATAGCCGAGACAACAAACAGGTAAACAATTGGACTTATTATACGGAATAGAAAATTAAAAGCTGGTGCTTCTTCGACTTTCAGAAACATAGATATTTCCATATAACCAACGGAATAGGAATGTTTTCCAATCCAATTTATTATGAAAAATAGAATTACTCCTAAAATGAAATGTAATATGTGAACTTCTATCATTCTTTCAAATTATGCCCAACGTGTTTGGCTATGATACGTTGCGGAAAAATCCGCAGGATTCTTTCCGCCGTAGCCGAAAGATAGTAAATTGCAATGAAATTCCGATAGGAATTTCAGCCGCAATGGATTATAGCCGGTGTTACCTACAGTTTTTATTTATCGATTTATTAATGTCAGATAATGTATTGCAAAAATCAGACGA